>JBFJXH010000076.1:0-7690 GCA_041623215.1 Thermoplasmatota archaeon | reverse complement strand
CTCTGCCTTTGCCGTCAACGTCCCCTTGCGGCGGGCCCGAACGAACGAGATTTGCAAGTCAACATTGGTGCAGATTGTGCCGGGGTTGTTGCTGCTTACCAGAAATCCCATGCTGGAATCCATGAGGCCGGCCAACAATCCGCCGTGCGTCGTTCCCATGGGATTGTGAAACGTGGTGCCGGTTTCTGTCTGCATGGAGCAATGGTCTGGGCCGATGCTGGTGACGCGGTGGCCCATGGCTTCGTCGTAGGGGTTGGGGGGCAGATCGTCCAGCGTGGGGCCTGCCGGCGCCGGCTCAGGCGGCGTCACAGTTGGACCTCGCTGACGGCTCCCGTGTCGTTGTCGTACAACAACATGTGCACGTTGAGGGTGTCGGGAAGGTAAGGATGCTCCAAGATACGACGTCGGCTTTCCTGCAAATGTTGCGTTAGATCTGTGAAGCCGTCTAGCCACGGCTGCACAATATCTGGGTCCCCGCCGGTGGCGTTGGCAATCGTCAGGTCGCCGTTTCCCACGCCCAACATGCCGCACTTTGTGTGGGGAAGCAGCACCACGTCGGTCGCACCCATGCCGTGCACAGCTACCACGAGGGACCGCAGGGCGCCCTCGTCCACGACGGCGCCGGCGGTTCGAATGATCTTGGCGTCGCCGTGTGCCAAACCGAGGACGCGCTCGATGCTGTAGCGCGAATCCATGCAGGCGACCACGGCGAGACGCCGGCTGGGTCGGCCATTGTGGGTGGCGTCACGTGGGTCCCATTCCTCGCGCCGAAACTGGCTGTTCCCGTCAAGAAGCGCTTGTACCACCGGGGAGGTCATGGGGGGGCGGAACGCCGGTCGCCGTTTGAGTCTGTGGTGCTGTGCCGTTTGCTGCGCACGTGACGTGAATCGAATGCTGCCGCGCTTCCCCGGCGTCCGAGTTTTATAGAAGCGCGCATGAACCCGACTTCAGAGATGGCGACAGGTAAGCGCGATTACTACGAGGTGCTGGGCGTCGACAAAGGGGCCGACGCGGCCGCCATCAAGAAGGCGTACCGGAAACTGGCCATCAAGTACCACCCTGACCGCAATCAGGAGGCCGGGGCGGAGGACCAGTTCAAAGAGGTCTCTGAGGCGTACGCCGTGCTGTCCGACGACGAAAAGCGGCGTCGGTACGACCAATTCGGGCACGCCGGGATTGACCAGCAATACTCGGCCGAGGACATCTTCCGGGGCGCCGATTTCCAAGACATCTTCCGCGGCATGGGCGGCTTCGCGGACATTTTCGGGGACTTATTCGGCTTCGGCGGCGGTCGCGGTCATGGCCCCCAACGGGGGCGCGACTTGCAGATGCGCGCCACCATCACCCTCAAGGAGGCCTTTGCAGGGGTAGACCGTGAATTGCGCTACCCTCGGATGGAGCACTGCGGCACCTGTGACGGCAAGGGTGCCGAGCCCGGCAGCGCGGTAGAAACCTGCGCGGCGTGCAATGGCCACGGCCAGGTGCGTACGCAGCAGCGGACACCGTTTGGCGTCATGAGTCAAATCGTCGCTTGCCCCGAATGTCGAGGTCGCGGCCAGCGCATTAAGACGCCCTGCAAGGCCTGTAATGGATCAGGGCATGAGCGTCGTGAACGAACGGTGGACGTACGCTTCCCGGCGGGCATCGACCATGGCCAGGTGCTGCGAGTGGCCGGCGGCGGCGAGGTGGGTGAACACGGGGGTCCGCCCGGCGACCTCTTGGTCGAGGTGGCCATTAAGGAGCACGACGTATTCCACCGCGATGGCGCTGATTTGCTCACCGAGCTCCCCATTAGTTTCCCGCAAGCGGTCCTGGGGACCACGGTGGACATGAACACCCTGGATGGTCAAGTCGCCCTCAAGGTTCCCGCCGGCACAGAAACGGGCAAGCGCCTACGAATCAAGGGCCACGGCATGCCGTACCTGCGCGGCGCGGGCCGCGGCGACCTGCATGTTCGAATCAAAGTCGTGGTGCCCGACAAGGTCAGCGACAAGGTCAGGGAGCTCTTGGAAGACATGGCCGAAGAATTGCAAGTGGAAGTCAAACCCAAGCGCAAAGGGTTCCTAGATTCCATTCTCAATCGTTAGGGGCACGCCGCCGACGGGGGTGGCCTCGCGCTCGGTCGAACTGGCCCCCCTATCCCTTAAGAACCATCCAGGAGTCGCGCGGCCGTGGCCCTCCAGCCCTCCGTCATCCGGCAACTCAAGGCGCGCATGGGCGCCGAAAACGTCCTGACGTCCGAAGCGGACCTCATCGTGTATTCGAGCGACATTGGCTCGCCGCCCATGATTGTCGACCTCCTGGTCAACCGGAAGGCGGATGCAGTGGTCCGTTGCAGCGACATTGACGACGTGGAAATGGTGGTCAATTTCTGCCGCAAGCGCCGCATCCCTATGACCCCTCGGGCCGCCGCCACCTCTGCCCTGGGTGGAGCCGTGCCCAAGCGCGCTGGCGTTGTGTTGGACCTCACGGGCCTCAAGAAGCAAATCGACATCGACGAGGAAGACCTCTCCGTCAACGTCGATGCCGGCGTCGTCGTGTGGGACCTACAACAGAAGCTACTCGAGGTGGGACTCGAACTCCCCTGCTATCCCACGAGCGGTTTGGCCGCCACGGTCGGGGGCTTCGTCGCCACCGACGGGCATGGCATCCACGCTACCCGGGCGGGCAACATTGGCAAATGGGTGTTGGAATGCGAAGGCATCGGGGCCGACGGGCGTCGATTCCGTAGCCGTTCCGCACCCGAAAAAGAACTCCTGGTCGGTGCCGCCGGTGCCACCGGCGTGATTACAAGCATCAAACTTCGGGTCGTAGAAGCGACCGCCGACAAGCCCGTACTCATCCAGGTGCCGGGCGTCAAGGCCGCGCAGGCGGTCTTGGAAGAGGCAACGAGCCGTTGGCAACCCAAGCACGCGATGCTGCGAAACAACGATTTCTTTGGACTCCGCTCAGAAGCGCTCGGTGTCAAGAAGAACCCGCTTGGCACCAGCGACGCGGTGCTGCTGTGTTTCAGCGATGCCAACGCCCCTAGCGATGACGAAGTCGAGCGACTAGCTGCTCGCAACGGTGGCTCGGTTGCCGCCGACAAGCTTGCCGCTGACGAGTGGGCCGAGCGCTTCTACCCGATTCGGGCGAAGCCACTGGGCCCCAGTCTCGTCGCCGGCGAGGTCTTTGTCCCCTTGGCCAAGCTCGCGCCCTACCTCAAGCGGCTGCGGGCGAAGGTCGCCGTCGCAGACTTGGCGGTTGAAGGCCATGTCACGGACGATGGCCGCGTTTACTTCTTCATTTACGGCCTCGACGACGAGCGGCGCCCCAATTACCCGCTTGGCTGGGGGACCAGCGCCTGGATTCTGGCGTTGGCAAAGAAACTCGGCGGCACGGCCTACCAATCGGGTGTATGGCTGCAATGGGAATCGAAGAGCATCTTCGGCAAGGCCCGGTATGCTCGCATGAAGGATGCCAAGCGGCAAATGGACCGCCGCAACCTCATGAATCCCGGCGCCGTCTTCCCCATGCCCGCGCCCGTGCCCGAATTCATCCACAAAGCGGCCGTCCAGCAACCGGTCCCCGCGCCCAGTTTGGGTTTCCAATTGTGGGCTGGCAATCCCATGCTCCAAATGGCGGGGGGAATGATGCCCTACCAGCGCCACAAGACCGTCGGCGTCAAAGCAGCCGATGTGGCGGGCGACTTGTCGCGTGGCGGCGAATTGGCGTTGTTCACGGACCAGGTCTGGGGCTGCGACTTGCCGAGCTTGCAGGCGCTTCCCAATCCCGGCAATCTGCCGATGACGCACACGGTGCGCGGCAAGATGGTCCTAGCCAAGGCGTTCTGTCAATCGAAGATTACGGACCCGGCCACCCTGAAGCCGGCACTCGACGTAGCCGACCCTGCCCTCGAGGAAGCGACGGTCGCTCCTGACTTTGATAAGATTCAACCCGTCCTCGATGCCTTGCGCAGGGAAGTCACCGCCGCCGGCGTAGAGCTCGACGTCAAGGCTGTTGAAGTGGTGGAAGAGGCGGTCGATGTTGCCACGGGCGGCGACGGCGGCGACGACGGCAAGATGACCAAGGAGCAGGTGCTGGAGATGGCCAAGAACACGCCGGAAGCCGACAAGGCATGGGTGTTCGCGGCCGACTGTATCGTGTGCAACGGCTGTGAGGCCGCCTGCCCCACGGACGCCGCCATTGTCACCGACATTGCCCGCGTAGATCGCGACCTCTGCATCGCCGATGGCGCCTGCTTCGATGCTTGCCCCACCGACGCCATTCGGCCCGGCGAGGAAGTTGAGGCGGACTCGGCTGGCTGGCCTGAAGGGAGCCGGTTAGCGGGTAAGTTTGGCGTATAGTCGCCGCGACCACAGGCAGGCACCGGCGTTTCGAGCGGCTTAGCATGCGCTTCAAAACACCCGGCGGACGCTAACGCAGTCCCCGCAGCCTTCTTGACCAAACGGTAGACTCCCAGAGAGCCGATGGACATCTTGGAACACCGCGCGCTACGCGGCCCCAACTTCTACGCCCGGTTTCCGGTGACCTACATGAAGCTGGACATCGGCGCCCTGGAAGACTCCCCCAGTGACGAGATTCCGGGTCTTCCCCAACGCATCAAGGAGGCCCTCCCCAGTCTCCACGCGCACCGCTGTTCGCCTGGCGTCCCAGGCGGTTTTTTCCAACGGCTGGACAGGGGCACGTGGGCCGGCCATATCGTTGAGCATATCGCCCTCGAATTGCAAAATCTGGCCGGGATGGACGTAGGTTTTGGCAAGACGCGCGAGACAACCGAGCGCGGCATTTACTCGGTAGTGTACAAGCACCTCGACGAGCACTGCGGATTGCGGGCTGGCGAGATGGCGGTGCGATTGTTGCAGGACCTCATCGATGGCAACACCACGGACATTGAAGCTCTGGTGCAGGAGTTGAGGGAACTACGCGAGCGTGGCCTGCTTGGCCCCAGCACGGGCAGTATTGTGCGGGAAGCGGAATCGCGTGGCATTCCATGGATGCGAATGAATTCTCAATCGCACATCATGTTTGGTCAAGGCCACAAGCAGCGGGCCATCCAGGCCAGCATGACCAATCAAACAACGGCTTTGGGCGTCGCGATTGCCGCCGATAAGTCATGGACGAAGCGACTCCTTGACGAGGCCGGCATTGCGGTTCCCAAGGGGCGTCCGGTAGCAGATGCCGATGAAGCTGTGCGTGTTGCGGAAAAACTTGGGTTTCCCGTCGTCGTGAAGCCTTTGGATGCCAACCATGGACGCGGCATCACGACTGACATCCACAGTGCTGACGAAGTTCGAACGGCCTATGATGCAGCTCACGAGCACCATGACACCGTCATCGTAGAGCGATTCCTGGTGGGCCGCGACCATCGCCTGCTAGTAGTTGGCGGACGACTGGTGTCGGCGGCGAGGCGAGACCCGGCCCACGTCGTGGGCGACGGGAAGCAATCCATTCAGCAGCTCATCGATGCCACCAACGCGGACCCGCGTCGGGGCTTCGGGCACGAGAAGGTGCTGACGATGATTCACATCGACGGCAACACCAAACGCATGTTGGCGGTGCAAGGATTGACACTTGACTCTGTGCCAAATAACGGCCAAGAAGTGGTATTGAAGTCAACGGCCAATCTTTCCACCGGAGGCACCGCCACGGACGTGACGGATGATGTTCACCCATCCATCGTTGCCATGGCTCGCCGCGTTGCCGGCATGGTTGGATTGGACATTATGGGCATCGATGTCGTGGCTCCCCACCTTCGTGCTCCTCTTACAGAAACGGGCGGGGGCATCGTCGAAGTGAACGCCGGCCCTGGTCTTCGGATGCATCTGGAACCGACGCATGGCCAGCCCCGAAACGTAGCCGCAGACATTGTGGATATGCTCTGGGCGGGTGAGGAAACAGATGGTCGAGTTCCCACGGTGGCGGTGACTGGGACCAATGGCAAAACGACCACGGTGCGCCTCATTTCTCACATGATGAAGATGGCTGGTCACCGCGTCGGCCTAGCCTGCACGGGTTTCGTGGAAATCGAAAACCAAGTGGTGGACCGAGGCGACTACTCGGGTCCGGTGGCGGCCCAGATGGTCCTTCGCGACCCTCGAGTCACCGCTGCGGCCATCGAGGTAGCCCGGGGCGGCATCCTTCGTAGGGGACTTGGGGTGGACCGCCTCGATGTGGGCGTTCTGTTGAACGTCGGCCGGGACCACATCGGTGAGGGCGACATCCATGACTTGGAAGACTTGACGCGGCTCAAGGGCACAGTCCCGGATGCTGCTGCCACGGCCGTCCTCAATGCGGATGATGAGTTGGTTCTAGGCCTCAGGCATAACAAGGGCTTCCGGGACAAGCGCATCATCCCCTTCAGCCTTGACTCCGCACACCCGTTTCTTGCCAAGCACTTGGCCGCCGATTCAGAGAACGTTGTCGTGACCCAAGAGGATGGAGCAATCGTGCTCAAGCGCGGACGCGCTGCCTTTCGGGTAGCTGAAGTGCGCGACGTTCCCATCACGATGGCGGGTAACGCACAATTCAACGTCGCCAATTGCCTGGCCGCCGTAGCAGCGGCTTACGCCATCGGCATTCCGGAAGAGGCCGCCCGCACGGCCTTGCAAACCTTCGACTCGTCCTTCACGCAAAATCCCGGGCGCCTCAATGTCTTCGATATGGGCGAAACCAGGGTCCTGTTGGACTTCGCCCACAATGTACCGGCGCTTGAGGCACTGGACCAAGTGCTACCGCATCTCAAGCCGCGGCCTGACGGTCGCATTCTGCGCGTGGGCTACCTCGCGGGCAACCGCTTGGACGGCGACCTCCAGCAGGTAGGCGTAGCCATGGCAAAGATGGCGGATTACCTGTGGATTAGCGACCCGGATCCGCGGGGGCGCGAGGAGGGGGCCACGAGCCAGGTCATCGCGCAAGGAGCGCTTACGGTACTCCCGGCCGACCGAGTGACCTGCCACGTCGATGAGTGGGATTGCATCAACGCTATGTTCGAGGCCGCGCAGCCTGGCGACTTGCTCATTTTCCAAGGCGAAGACCACAAAGGATTCGTCGCCCGCGTTCGCGAGTTGCAAGCGGAGGTTGACGCCGAGCGGGACGCCGAGGCGGGGCGGAAGGAGGTGCTGGCTTGAAACTGTACGGCCACCGTCCAATTCGAGGGCCCAACCTGTACCATGATGCCCCCGTCTGGGTCGTCATTGCCGAGGCCATTGACGCAGACGGCGCCGAGATTGCAAGGCGCTTGCAAGCCGCCGGCTTGAAGGGCGTTCGCGCGGACAATCTTGGCCAAGTTCTCGCGGCGACATGCGTGGAATTGCAACGGGCCGCTGGATTGGAGGCCAATTTCTTCGACTGCTGGCTCGATGGGGACGGCGACTGGTTCTGCGTCCATGATTTCCAGCATGAACACGCCGGCGAAGCTGCTGGTATTGCGGCTCGCGACCTCATCCGCCAAGTGGTTGCAGGTGAGGCCCCCGACGTTGATGCGGCCATCAGGCGTGTCCACGAGGCCGTCAAGGCGCATGCGCCGGAGCCGAGCCTGAACCTCCTGCTCGACGAAGCCCGGCGGCGGGGCATTCCCGTTATTCGCCGCGGCGACCAGCACTATCAACTTGGCTGGGGCGCGAAACAGAAGGCGCTGTGGGGCACGCTCACAAGCAAGGCGTCAGGCCTGGGCTTTGACATCGCTAAT
>JBFJXH010000075.1:0-7861 GCA_041623215.1 Thermoplasmatota archaeon | reverse complement strand
TTGCACCTCGTCGTCCGTGGCAAACATGACCATGGTATCGGCGTTGGCGTCAACCGTGAGCAGGATGTTGAAGGTCACCGTGTCTTCGGTCACTTGGACAGGGAATTCAGTGTCGGTGCCCAGGGTGTAGGTGCCGCGGTACCCAGCGGTGACGCTGGTCGTTGCGGTGCCAAGCGAGTCGCCAATGCTGGCCGTCACTTCAACGGATTCGGGCGCCATGCCAGGGGCGCTGGCGGAGATGGCGTAGTCGATGCTACCGGTGACATTGAGGACACCGGAGGCGGTGGGGCAGTCTGCAGGCGACAGTTCAATCGATTGGGCGGATGCACCTGCCCAAGAGGGCCCCACGACGGAGATGTTGAGGGTGGTGCTGCCGCCGCCGAGCACCATCTCGAAGCAGCCCACTTCGGCGGTGAAAGCCTGAGAGCCTGCCGAACCGGGGGCAATGGGCGCCAGGGGCGCTTCCGGCGTCACAACGATGCCGGTGGCAGGTACATCTTGGGCGCTGGTCACGGGTACGGCGACCAGCACGAGGGCGGTGGCCACGAGGGCCAGGAAGACACGCATAAGTCGGCGACGAGGCCGGGATTACTTGGCGTTTATGTTGAAAGGCGCCAACAAATGGGCGGGCGTGCTCAAGCGTCGTCGCAGCTAAGCGCCCACTTCAATGGGGCTCACAATGCGCCGTAGGAGGGCGATGGCGGACTTGCTTGCCAGGTGGCTGGTCCGGGGATTGCTTGGGCTGGGCAAGTTTTCAACTTCAATGCGGGCGCGCCCAAAGTCGCCTTCCAAGATGACCTTGTGACTGTTGAGGGTGGCCAGCGGGTCGGCCGCCACTTGCACCCAGGTCTTGTCAAATCCAAGGCCGGCCAGGCTGATGCTGGCGGCGACGTTGACGTTCTTTGGGTATGCTTTGACTGCGTCGCGCGCGGGGCCATTGAACAGCAGTGTCCATTTGTCCACCGATTGGTCAAGCCCCGCCGGCGGTTTGGTGGTGACCAAGGTTACCGACTTGAGGCCCGCCTCGGCCGCAGCCCGGACGCCATCTAGGCCCATGACCGCGCCGCTCGGGAGGTAAATTTTGCCGCCGTTCGTGCGCGCCAGATCCGTCAACTCCTGACGCAAGTCGTCGTCTGCTAGGGCCCCAATGGTGAGCAGCATCACGGACTTGCCCGCTGTGAGCGCGTCGCGGATGTGCGTCTTGACAACTGCCTTGGTGGCACACTCGATGATTAGGTCGGATGCGGCCACAACAGCTTCGCCGTCGCGGGCGACCGTGGTCCGGGGCGTTCCGTCCAGTAGTGTAAGGGCATCTTCATCGATGTCGTGGATGACGATTTCCTTGATGCCTTCCATCACCGAGGCTGCACGCACAATCTCCGAGCCAATTGCGCCGCAGCCGATGATGCCGACCCGTAGGCCCATGGATGCGCCGAGGCGGGCAGCGGTTTAAGCCCGGTGGCGGACCTTGGCCACGGCTGCGGTCAAGCCAACCCCAAGCAGGGCAAGCAGGCCCGGCAGGGAGGCGGAAGCGAGTGCATTTCCTAGTGGGAGTCCCTCGTCGTGGCGAATCAAGACCGTGAGCGTGACAGGGTCGCCGCGCAACGACGGATCATCCGTGAGGGCGGGCGTTATTTCCAGTTGGACGGGAAACTCACCTCGGCCGGCCAGCGGACCGACGTGGACGTGGAGGAGGACCGTCTGGCTGGAGCCGTTGGTGCCGGCATCGGTCAAATCGGTCGAGGAGGGCAGTACGACCTGAACACCCGCCGGCAACGTGGCGGCATTAGCCAGTAGGAACTGGACCCTGGTTGGGCCATTGCCGAAGTTGGTGAGCGTTACTGGCACGGTGGCTTTTTGGTCCGAGGTTGTCGCGACCGTGCTGTCCGTTGCCACCTGAAGAAGAGCAACGTAGGCCGCCCGAACAACCACGGTCGCAGCTGCCGGCGGGGGCCCACTTCGACCTGGCACGTCGGGGGACACGCTTACGGTCAAGTTGATGGGCAGGGCAACCATTGCGGGGGCATCGCGGCTGACGGCGACGGTGCCGCCAAAGGGGACGGTTACGGTGCGTTGCGGGTCTGGGCAGGCGTCGGCACCAACCTGCTTTTCGGCCGCATCCAACACGACAGGAACGAACTCTGAGCTGTCAGCTCGCAGGGCTACAGTCGTCATGCCGGGACCTCCCGGTCCTGCCAAAGCGGCTCGCTCCAGAACGTCTCGGCAATCCAGTAGAACGCCGACGGCGAATGGCTCGGGGACATCGGGCACCATGGGCTCGATGGGCAGGGTCACCGCGTCAATCTGGATGGCTCCGCTTGCCTGCGCCAGGCCAGTAATCATCAGCCCAATCATAACCAGGGCGGCGGCGCCGAGCCGAGACGACATGCACCGGTCAGATTCTGCCTTCATCAAGGAGGTTCCGGCGCGACGGTTTCAACAACCGGTCCGTCGTGGAGGGCCTGTGGCTGCACCCCCGACCGATGACGGCGACGCACTGGAGCGATTCCTGCAAGAGGACCTTGGGCCACACGGCGATGTGACGTCAAGCGCCATTTTCGCTGCGGACGAGCCGGGCCACGCTCGCATGGTTGCTAGGGAGGAGCTGTTCACGGCAGGGCTCCGGCACGCCGTGGAGGTGTTCGAGCGCCAAGGCGTGGAAGTATCCAGTGAGACCTATGACGGGTCCTGGGTGCAGCCGGGAGCGGAGCTTTTGCGCCTCGATGGCCCTGTTCGCGGCATCTTGGTCGCCGAACGTTTGGCACTCAACATGGTCGCCCGAATGAGTGGGGTGGCAACCATGACTCGAGTATTGCAGGAACAATTGACCGGTGCGGGAAGCCAGGCTCGCGTGGCAGCGACCCGGAAGACAACGCCCGGGTTCCGTTCCTTCGAAAAGGAAGCTGTGCGCCTGGCCGGCGGCGACCCCCATCGCGCCGGTCTTTGGGACGCAGCGATGGTGAAGGACAACCACATTGCGGCGGCGGGCGGCATCGAGGCGGCCGTGGAAGCTGTGCGCGCGGCTCACCAAGACTTGGAACTCACGGTGGAAGTTGAATCGCTGCAAGACGCCCTGGCTGCTGCCAAGCTTGGGGCCGACTGGCTTCTCATTGACAATCAAGACGCCGAAACCGGACGGTCGTGGGCGCAAGCCGTTTGGTCTCATCACCCTGATATCCGCATCGAAGCCAGCGGAGGAATTCAACCCGAATCTATCACGGACTATGGTTGGGCCGACCGCATTAGCCTCGGCGTACTCACGAACGGTGCCCGCGCCATGGACGTGGGCCTAGATTGGGGGGCGTAACGCCATGACTGGCACAGGATTGGACGAGCGGTCGCCGCCCGCTGCCGCAGCGGACGGGGAAACCAACATTCCGGATGACCACCCGCGCGCCGCTAGCCTGCGGACCCGAGAACGGATGAAGCAAGCAGTGGAAGCGGGCCTGGTTCACCCGACGGGCCTCATTGCGCATGGCCGCGGCGAGGCGTTTGACTATTTGCTTGGCGAGCACAGCCCTCCTGAGGCTTACGCGGCAGTGGCTGAAGCTTCGCGGCTGATTCGGCAGGCCCGCCAACCGGTCCTGTCCCTCAACGGCAATGTGGTGGCGCTGGATGCAGCCGGATGCTTGGCGGTTGCAAAATCGTGGCCAGGCCTTGGTCTCGAGGTCAACTTGTTCCACCGCACGCCCGAGCGAATGAGTCGACTCATTGACGCACTCGAGGAGGCCGGTGCGCCACCTGGCACCGTTCTGGGCCGTGAACCGGATGACCGCATCCCGGGCTTGGCAAGCGACCGTGCACTTTGCTGCAAGGCAGGCATTGGAGGGGCCGACGTGGTGGTGGTTCCCCTGGAGGATGGCGACCGGTGCGAAGCGCTCCGGGCGGCTGGCAAGACCGTGATTACGATTGATTTGAACCCGCTTTCTAGGACCGCCAAGACTGCCCACGTGACCATTGTGGACGAGTTGACCCGAGCCACCACGCTCCTGGCCGCCGCGCTGCAAAGCGGGGAGGTCCATCCGGGAGCGCCAAGCGGCGCCGAGGGGCGCGTGGATTTCGACAACGCCGCTAATTTGGCGGCCGTTCGCCACCGAATGGCACGGCACCTCACGGACCAAGGCTAAGGCTTGTTGGGTTGGGGCAATACCTCTAGAAAGAAGACAATGCCTTTTTACCGTGGTAAGGAGGATGGAGGCCCGGATGCACCTGCGTGGCACCATATCAGTCGGCACGATATTCCTGCTTCTCATGGCCTCCCTGGCCATGGCAACATCAGGTCCCGGGGAACGCGCCGAGCCCAAGCTCGAGGGTGCCCCCGGCTCAACGTTCCTCTCGGTAGCTGTTGCCGCCGGCGGAGCCTGGATGGTTGGCGGAACCACCGACCCAGGGAGCCTAGGCGACACGCCTTCCACAGAAGAAGGCGGCATCAACATTGGCGAAGGCGATGTGGAATACCCGCCCGGCAAGGGCCCGGACGTAGACGTGTGGCATCTGTGGCAGCGCGACGGTACTCTCCGCGACTTCAACAGTGCCGACCCACCCAGTTGCAGTGACGTCTTCACGCAGGGCTTCGATGCCAGCGAGGACTGCAGTACGCCAGCTGGCCTCGTCGCCATGAGCGCCAACGGCCAACGCTTCGCTGTAGGCGGCCTCATCTCTGGCGGCGACAACGGCGGCCAAAACGCTCGCTCGCTCGTGACCTTCTTGGATCAGCAAGGCGGGGCCCGCACGGCAACCATTGAGGGTGCCATCAAGCATCTCGCCATGGATGACCAAGGAATTTCCGTCATCGCACTCACGCAATTGAGCGCCCAGCTGCGGACCACCACCAACGTCTACGCCTTCCCGTTCGGCGTCACCGATGGCCAGCCAGATTGGGCGCGAACTGGATTGCCCGGTGCCCCCGCAGACTTAGACTTCAGCAGCGACGGCCAACGCATCGTCGTCGCGGCCGACGAATCGCACCGATTCATCCGCCTCAATGACGGCGTTGCGCAAACCGACACCCAAACCGACAGCGACGCGCGCGCCATTGGCGTGGCCGATGTCCACCCTTACTGGAGCGTCACCGGCTTCGAGTCTGGCAAGATCAACATCTACCAGGACAACAACGCCGAGAAGCTCCAGTTTGGCATGAAGCTCACCAGCCGGGCCCAGACTGCCGGCGACATCTCCAGCGACGGCAAGTACGCCGTCATGGGCGACGACTCAGGCGTGGTTCGGTTCTTCGCCATTGACGGCAGCGCCGCGGAGAAGATGATTCTCCTTTCCGACAAGGTCCGCTTCACCGGCACCATTGACGACGTTCAATTCAGCCGTGATGGCGCCTACGTGGCCGTCGTGTCGACCGCCACAGCCAGTGGCAGCACCAAGAGCACCCTGCACTTGTTCGGTGTCAGTGACAATGGCTTGGACCGCCTGTGGAGCGACACCCGTTCCAGCACCATTACCGACCTCTCCATGGATGCCCCCGCAGACCTCATTGCAATCGTCGCCGGCGGAAAGGTCGTTGTCTACCAGGCATCGCACGATGTTCGCTTGGAAGCCGCGGGCACCGTGGACATTGCCCCCAAGGAAGGCAAGGACGTCAGCCTCACCGTGAACAACCGCGGCAACCGTGACGAGACCATTTCCTTCACCATTGATGGCCCCGAAAACTGGTTCCTCAACTTGTCGAAGGACGCCCTTGACTTGACGCAAAGTGACCTGGGCTTGGGAGCCGGCGACTCGGCCACCGTCAAAGCCCACTTTGTCGTCGCCGCCGACCAGACCCCAGGCACGTTCCCCGTGTGGATTAACCACACGCTGGCCAGTGGCGGCAGCGCCTCCAAGCGCATTGACGTTTCAGTTCCGTTCGTTTCCGACCTCGCCATGGCCGTCAACGGCCCTGCCAGCCTGGCGGTCCAAGCAGGTGGCTTTGCCAGCTTCCCCGTCGTCATCTCCAACAACGGCAACGACGCGCAAACCGCCACCCTCAGCGTCACCATTGACCAGCCCGGCTGGACGGCCTCTGTCGCACCACCCAAGGTGGACGTACCGCGAGGCGGCAGCAAGACCGTCCACGTGGACATCCGCGCCCCCAACGGCGCAGCGGAACTCGAAACCGCCACGGCCCGCCTCACCATCGCGGAAGTGCCTGGCCTCACCGCCACCGTTTCCGCCACGGTTGATGCCAGTTTCCAACCCGGCCTCGAAGCACCCAGCTCCGTCAAAGTCCCCATTGGCGGCCTTGGCGCCTTCAACGTCACCGTGACCAACCTCGGCAACGCCCGCGACTCCTACGTCCTGACGGCCGGCAGCCTGCCCTCGGGCTGGCGCGTTCTGGTGGCAGCCGACGAAGGCTCCACCGTGGTTCGCGACTTGGAACCAGGCGACGAAGTTCGCATTGAAGTGCGCGTCGAGCCGCCCGCCGACGCCGCTGACGCTGTTACCGTGCCCATGCTGGTCAAGGTCACCAGCCAAGGCGACGGCGAACGCTCCATTGGCAAGAACGTCCTATTGGGCCTCGTTCGACCCGCCGGCGTGGACGAAACGGGCGGCGACGGCGACAACGGCTCGCCAGGCGTCGGCTTGGTAGCCGTGCTGGCCCTCTTGGGCGCGGTTGCCTGGATTGGCTCCCGACGCCACCCCCGCGGACCATAACCGCTTTAAAGTGGCAATCCCACGAACGGGAGTAGCAAGGGAGTGCTAGCGTGGCCTCCCCAAACCACACTTAGGTGTATCATGCAAACTCGACGCCTCATGACGGCAGTTACAGTGATGCTCTTGGCCCTCCCCACCGTACTAGTTACGGCGCCGGCGGCCACGGCCCAGAACCCCGTCGACAATTTGTTGGCCCAACTGGGAGACGACCTGCAAACCCGCCACGAGTGGACGACGTTCTACTTGCACAGCCAGGAAATCGCCACACCCGGACGCATCGGCGTGGGCACAGGGCAAGTGGACCCAACCGAACTCGAGTACCCAGAAGAGGTACCGGACGAAATTGACCCCGTTGGCCCCTACCAGCCGGACTTCCGGTTCCAACTCGACCTGCGAAAGCCGACGGCTGAGTTCCATGTTCCTCTGGGACCGTTCCAAGGTCCAGAAACTCCGAGCCACGAAACGGACAAGTTCATCGTCATTGGCCGTGATGCCAATGGACCACAAATCCCAGACGTGAGTGGCATCTACGATCCCTTGGACCAATTCCTTGCCGATTCCGATGCCCGCGGAAACACCGTCCTTCAAACGAGCGTGGCAACGTTCGACTTGCCCACGCCCCTCACGGCAAAATGTCCGGCGGCCTCCGGCTTCGACCCTCTCGTGGACCCATGCCACACGATTACCGATCTGGAAGCGGTGTTCTACGCCACCTCGCTCGCTGGCGCCATGGCCACTTCGAGCGAACTCCACGTCGGCGTACACATCATTGACGTGGACGGAACCCGCATCGATGCAAATCCCAGCTGCTGGGAGGGCGGTTCCGCCGTTCTGCCTTGTGATGTACACGACTCCTACGCCACCATGGTGTTGGAACGCCACGAACCGGAGCTGTTCGTCGATTTTCGACCCAACGCGAACACGGCTGACGATACCGTCGGGACGGGGCCTGTAAGCGTCTACAAAGGCAGCCTGAAGCTCGGCATCCCCAACGTATCACCCGACCCAATCCAGCTGAAGGCCGGCCAACGAATCGGCATTGATGTTACTATGCCCGAAGGTGCAGCCATCCTGCACGCTGACAAGAAGCTCTACCCTAGCAGCTTCAGCACCTTCGGTGACTCGACGCGCATGGCCGCCTGGGTCGAAGACACCCAGGGCCGCCAAATCGAAACCTTCCCCAGTGCAACGCACTTGACCGCCAGCCAGCGACACA
>JBFJXH010000074.1:0-8015 GCA_041623215.1 Thermoplasmatota archaeon | reverse complement strand
CGGCATGGACGCCGTGACCTTGCAACCGGCAGCGGGGGCGCAAGGCGAATTCTTGGGTTGCTTGTTGGCGCGCGCCTACCACGAGTCGCGCGGCGAAGGGCACCGCGACGAAGTGATTCTGCCCGACACCGCGCACGGCACCAATCCGGCAACCGCTGGCATGGCTGGCTACAAGGTCGTGGAGTTTGCATCGGGCCCCGATGGCCGCGTGGATTTGGATGCCCTGCGGGCTGCGGTGTCCGACAGGACCGCCCTGTTCATGCTCACCAACCCCAACACCCTGGGATTGTTTGAGGCGGACATCGAGCAAATCGCCAAGATTGTCCACGAAGCCGGCGGCCTCTTGTATTACGACGGCGCCAATCTCCAGGCCATCCAAGGCATTGCGCGCCCCGGCGACATGGGCTTCGACATGGTCCACATCAACCTCCACAAGACCTACGCCGTCCCCCACGGCGGCGGTGGACCCGGCAGCGGCCCGGTTGGCGTCAAGGCATTCCTGCGACCCTTCCTACCGGTGCCCCGCATCGTCAAGGACACCGACGGGTCGTTCGATGTCGAATTTGCCGAGCAGCACCCCCAAACCATTGGCAAAGTGAAGGGGCATTACGGCCAGTCGGCCGCGTTGATTCGAGCTTACACCTACATGTGTCTACTCGGCCGTGACGGCATCCGGCGGGCAGCCGAAATCGCCGTCTTGAACGCCAACTACGTCAAGCACCAGCTAGGCGATACCCTTGACTTTCCCCACCCCGGCCCCAATAAGCATGAATTTGTCGCCTCGGCGGCAGGCCTGAAGGAGCGAACCGGCATCACGGCCGGCGACGTGGGTAAGGCGCTTCTAGACCGAGGCATGCACGCCCCCACGGTGTACTTCCCTCTCATCGTAGAGGAGGCATTGATGTTCGAGCCAACAGAATCGGAGTCGAAGGAGGAATTGGACCGCTTTGTTGCCGCCGTCAAGGACATCGCGGCCAGTGACCCCGCCGAAGTCAAGCGCGCGCCGATTACGACGCCGGTGCGTCGCCTGGACGAAGCAACTGCGGCCCGCAAGCCAGTGCTGCGGTGGCATACCATGGACCGCATCGAAGGCTGAAGCAACTTGGGTCGACCCGGGGCGCTGGGCGACACGTTTTATGTGTCCAGGTTCAAAGGAGAGCGGCACTGCGCCAAGTTGGCGGTGCCTCAGGTGAACCCTCCATGTCTAACGCCGCCGCAACGTTGCCGGATGCCATCGAAGCCACCCACCATCTTCGCCTTGCCATTCAGCTAGCGCATTGGAACATCACGGGACCAAATTTCATCGCTCTGCATGAATTGCTGGGTGAGCAATACGATGAGATTGGCTTGGGCCTCGACATGTTAGCGGAGCGCCACCGGCACTTGGGACACATGGTTCCGGCCAACACGTTGGCTTCGGAGGCCCCCACCGTGAGCGGCGACTGGCAGACCATGGTGGAGGCCGTGGTGGCAGGCCATGACCGACTCTTGGCCCTCCTGCATGGCCTTGAGGAACATTGCACGCGGGAAGGGGATCCGGGGAGCGCCGATTTGGCCATTGAACGAATCCGAGCCCATCACGAGCATGCTTGGAAGTTGCGGGCCCACCTAAACGCCTAGCCCCGGCACGGTCATGAACAGGCCCGGATAGGCAGGGTCGTGCGCCTTGGCCTCGTCGTCAATCCGCTAGCCGGTATCGGCGGCCCGGCGGCAGCCAAAGGCAGCGACAGCGAAGGCGCGCGCTTGCTGGCAGATGGCGCCGCTGCCACGGCCCCGGCGCGTGCCAAGCGCTTCCTTGCCGCCGTAAATTCAGACGTTACGTGGGTCGCGGCCCCCGGAGCCATGGGCGCGTCGGCGTTAGCGGAGGCCGACGTGGCTGAGCCCACCTTGGTCCTTGCCGATGAGACCTTCGAGCTGGGCACCACTACGGCCGACGACACCAAGCGCGTCTGCCAAGCTCTTGCAACAGCCGACGTGGACTTGGTATGCTTTCTTGGCGGCGACGGCACCGCCACCGATGTTGCCAACACCCTCGGACCGGGCACTCCCGCAGGCGGCAAAGCCGGCATCCCATGCCTCGGCATTCCAGCTGGCGTCAAGATTACGAGCCCCGTGTTCGCCCACGACCTGGACGAGGCTGCATGGCTTGTGAATCGTTTGGCACCCGGCTTTGAATGCACGGTGCGCGACGTTACGGACCTCGACGAAGACGCGTACCGCGACGGACGCCTCGACACCCATCTAACGGGCGCCTTGCGCGTGCCGCTGTCGCCGGCGGTCCAGGGGGGGAAGGTGGCGACCACCGTGGAGACCGACTTGGAAGGCCTCGTAGAGCAAGTCCTTCGCGATTGGGACGCCGATGCGGTGTGGCTCGTTGGCGCCGGCGCTGTGTGCCGTGCGGTCAAGGCGCAGTTTTGGGGGGAACCGACCCTGCTGGGTGTTGATGCCATTTCCGGCAATCGCCTGGTGGCGAACGATTTGGCAGCCCATCAAGTTCGTCAACTCGTGGCCGAGTCCCAGGCCGCCGGCAAACCGGTTCGAATCTTGTTGTCGCTGATTGGTGGCCAAGGTGTCCTGCTTGGCCGTGGCACCCAAGTGCTGCCCCCGGACGCGCTGGCGGCCATTGGCTGGAGCCACATCCACATCGCCGCGCCACCAGAGAAATTGGTTGGCCTGCGGTCGATTCACATCGACTCGGGCGACCCGGCCTTTGACGCGGCCGCCCCGGATTTTTTACGCATCACGTGCGGGTACGGGGAAACCCGCATGGTGCGCGTCGCCAAAGAGCCCCCCGCCTGACGGCCAAGCGCCACAGGCAGGCGCGGGTTTCAACAAGTCCAGCACCATTGCCGCAGCCATGATTGAAAGCGCGTTTGCCACACCCCGGTCCCCCGTTAGCGCCGCCGTCACAGCTCGAGACCACGTCATTGTGCAAGACAAACCAGCGGAGTTTGGCGGCAAGGACACAGGCGCCATGGCAAGCGAGCATTTGCTCGTCGCCCTGTTGTCGTGCCAACTCAGTACGTTTCGCAAGGTCGCCGACAAGCGCCGCATGCCCGAGGCGGAAGTGGTGCGGCTGGACGGCGACCTGGTGTTTGATGACGCGGACGACATCAGCGAGGTGCGCCTTCGCTGGACACTTCGTGGCATCGACGACAAGCAAGCGGAAACCGTGACCCGCATGACCGACAAGGTGTGCACCATCAGTCGCGTCCTAAGCTGCCCCGTCGTTGTGGCCGACATCCGCGTTGAAGCGTAGAGGCTAACGACGCGCGGCGGCACGGGGCCTAGGATTTGGCGCGCTTGGCAGCCATGGCCAGTTCTAGGTAGCTGGCTGGCTCCATGCGCGCACCTGAGAGTCCCAGTTGTTCACGGATGTGTTCGATGTGCTTGATGGCCGCTTGCGCGTCCGCCCCCACAACTTCAATCTCGGCAAAGTGACCCACATCCTCCAAGTGGTCGAGGGTGACCACGACGCCATCGAGGTGGAAGGTGGCACGGTGCTTTCGGACCGTTGCCGCCGCCTCGAAGCCCAGCCCCGCCAGAAGCGCCCGGCAAGCTGCCTCGTCGGGAACGGGCAATTCGTGCTCGGCTCGGACCTTGACCTCGGCGGCCGCATCGCGGGGCCCCTTGTAGGTCAAGATGCTACCGTTACGGATGCGTAGGGCCTCGTCCGTGGCGGCAAAGTCCCTGCAGGGATGCCGGAAGTAGATGTCCTCTTCGTGGGTGGTGCCGTGCTCCGTGGCACCTGTTTCGCGAAGCCGCGATCGGAGCGCCTCAACGTCGTCCAACCACAGTTTCACTTCCACTTCAAGCACAGCGGTTCCATCGCCAACGTCCTAAAGGCATCGTCGCCTCGACCGCCTGTGCAGCGATGGGCCTTGGCACTTCTCGTCATCGGCGCAATCGCGTCCCCCGGGTGTCTGGACCCGTTCATGGCCCATGTGGACCCGGATGTGCTAGCGCACCATCCGGCCTGGGAAACCCGCGTCTCGCAGACGGAAGGCTCCATCCTTGCCGGCAAAGTGACCTCGACGCGCTACAGTTTCGAACCGTCGGCCGACCAAGAGCCACCCTTTACCGGCGTGCTAGTGGTGTTTTCCATTCGCGGCTTGTCCCGACTGCAAGTGGAGGAACTTCTGGCCCGCGCCGAGGACGCCGTCGAACGGTTTGCCGTCGAAGAAGGCATTGACCTTGACACGGGGCACAGTTCCGATGGCACACGCACGACGGCGGGTGGCGCTACGAGTCAGTGGTTCACGCGCCGGGGCACGGTACAAGGCACAAGCGGCGTTTTTGCCGACGGCGAATCGGTACGCATCCTTGGCGAAGCGTGGCATGACGGCATCAGCCGAACCAGCGTGGTGGCCGTCGCCACGGCGCAAACGACGCGCGAAGGCAGTTTGCTTGGCTTGCAGGATGTCACGGACATGCGCACCTGGAACCGCCTCGTGGCCGACCCATCGGGAAACATCGAAGGCCAACGCGGCGACGGTTTCGTCTACCATGTGGTGAGCCATGCCTGAGACCCAGAGCCTGGATTCGCCGGCGCCCATTCCGGCCGCTCGCGTGCCGGCCTCGCCCAAGGTGCGTGAGTGGGCGCGTGCGCGCGGCGTCTCCGAGTGGATGGCCGCCCGCATTGCCAAAGTGTCCCCTCGCCCCAAGGCGACGCTCGATGGCTTGCTCCGACGTCCTCCGCGTTACATTCGTGTCAACCCGCTTCGGGCCGACGTAAACGAGGCTCGCAAGCGGCTGGAGGCTCGTGGCTTTGAATTTGCCAAGACCGACCTCGACCCCAATGTGCTGCAGGTCATGCACGCACCGCTTAGTCCTGGTGCGACCCTGGAACATTTGCTTGGCATGACGACGCCGCAGGACTTGGCAAGTGCCAGCGCCGGCTTGGCACTCGGGACCCAGCGAGGCGAGGTGGTTGTGGACCTTGCGGCGGCTCCCGGCGTCAAGTCCCTCCACATTGCCGGCGACCTGGAAGACCGAGGCGCCTTGGTGTGTGTGGACCCAGAACCGGCCCGCGTCAGGGCCCTTCGCTTCAATCTTGAGCGCGCCGGGGCGACGTGTCCCGTGATTCTTCAGAGGCGGGGCGAGGAATTGCCCGGCTTGGCGGGGGGCGAACCGTTTGCCGACCGGGTGCTACTGGATGCACCATGCACGGGCGAAGGCACCATGCCCAAGGACCCGAAGCGTCGCCGCGGCCGCATCGAAGAGGTGGCTCAAGTGACGCCCACGCAGCAATCCCTGCTGGCAGCTGCCGACGCGGTGCTGAAGCCGGGCGGCACGCTGGTGTATGCCACCTGCACCCTTGGTCCGGAGGAGAATGAAGGCATGGTGCAGCGCATGTTGAACCACGGCTACCACCTGGAACCGCTGCCCTTCGACCGGTGCGGCGACGTGCCTTTGGCCCATGGCGTGACGGAATGGCCCGGCTTGGAATTGGACCCCGTCATGGACCGGTGTCGCCGCTTCTTCCCCGGTATCCATCCGACCCTGGGCTTCTTTGTTGCTAAGCTTCGAAAGCCATCCGGGGGCGACCCATGATCGAGCCAGCAAACGCGGAGCAACTGCGCGCCTTGGAGCGTGCCCTGAACGGCGTCGAGAAGGGACTTGCTGGGCGCATCATCGCCCAGTGCGATGTCGTCGCCTACGAGACGCCGGACCGCTCGGTGCCGGACGACTCAGAAGGCGAAGAGGCTGGGCCAGAATACACGCTGGCCCTGGTATCTCCTGAAGCGGCCGAATTGCCGCCGGGAATCCTTGCGGACGCTGTGGCCGCCGGGCTGCCCCTGGGGGCCGTGGACGCTGAAGGCTTCGGCGTCGACCTGCAAGGCGCTGTGTTGTGGGCCGATGCCACCAAAGCGGGGACCGTGCGGGTCACCGAACGCGCCGCGCGCCTGTTTCTCTACGGCCGCCACATTTTGGGCCGCTCCGTATTGTGGTACGACGGGCAACTGCGCGTCGGCGACACCTGTGTCGTTTGCGACCCCCGCGGCGACGCGCTCGGGTTGGGTACGGTCGTCGGCAGGTTCAAGGGTGACAGGGAAGCTGTGCGCTCCGCGCATGACCTCGGCGCCTACCTCAGAGACCAATGACGACGCGACGGCCGCGGCTGACGAAGCACAGTGGAGTGGCGGCACCGTAGCGCCCAATCGGCCCGAACGCCCAGCACAGACGACCAAGTCTGCACCGGCCCAGGATGCCGACCCGGCGACCGAGGACGTGGGCGAATACACCATCATCGTGGCGACACGGGGGAACGGCGGCGACACGCAGTTTCTGATGGTCCACAACCCGGAGCGTGGCTGGGAGTTGCCCGGGGGCAAGTTCGAGGGCATGGAAGGCCCCGTCCATTGCGCCTTACGGGAGTTTCGCGAAGAAACCGGGCACTTGCTGTCCGAACCTCAATTCGTCACCAAGATTCAGAAACCCAACGGCACGGCATTCGTGTTCAAAGGGCACCTCGGGGCCAAGGTGCGGGAAATCGAGGACCGCGTCATCGACCGCTACCAATGGTTTGACCGCTTGCCCGAGGAGGAACTGGGTTTCCCCGACGACCCCTACGACGAAATGGGCCAAGCCATTGGCATCCGCTTCCGGTAGCAACACGGCCACCGGTCGTGACCACAACCCATAAACGACCTGGGCTTGGGTGACCGCCATGGCCCCGCCACGCATCCTCGCTGAGTGCCCCGAAGACGCCGCCCGCCAGGGAACGAGCGTCTTGCATGCCTGCGTGGAATCGGAGTTTCCCGTCGTGTGGACCGCCGTCATCATCGTGGCCGTGGTGGCTCTTCTGGGCCTCGCCGGTTGGCTCATGTGGCGCCGCCTCAACGCCGATGATGCCGCGGAGGACCAAGATTGAAGCTACTCATTGCCGTCGCCGTTGGCCTCGCTTTGCTGCCGACCGCCTCCGCGCACGAAGGCCATGAGGATGGCTGGGGCGATTGCATCTCCACAACGACGGCCCATCTGACCCACTTGTGCCCCCAGAGCGGCACGGTACCAGCGGGGACCTCGCTGGATGTGCCCATTAGTTTCACATCCGACGCGAATCTGCTTGCCGGCTGGGTCCTGTTGGTTGATTACGTGGTCGCTGGAGCGAATCTTGACGCAACCCTTGTGGCCCCCGACAACGAAACGGTCGTGGCGGCTTGGACTTGGTCCCAAGGCACCGGCCTCGCCTCCGTAACCTTCCCCGAAACGGGCCACTACGTGCTTCGCCTCAGTAACCTAGGTGCTGACGAAGCCACATTCCAACTCGTGTTTGACCAGTCGTGCGAATGCACGGCCAAGTGGACCTCCGTCGCGGAAGCCCACGTCATTTTCAATTGGCAGTTGACCCAAGGCGCGCCGTTTCACGTAGCCTTCAATGTCGCCGCCATGGACGAAGACTTCCAGCCAACGGATGTGCCGGCTGACTTGGCCATGAACGTCTGGGTGGCAACACGCACCAGTGAGGTGCCAGGCGTCTGGCCGGACGACTTTGCCATCCTGCAATCCTTCGACGCCGTGGGCGCCTTCGAAGTGGACATCGAACCGGCCGAAACGGGTGTTCACTACGTGGTCGCCCGCGTAGCGCAACCCGCCGCTGACACGACTCTTCTGCTCATGCCGTCATCAGAGGCCGCCACCCCGGACCGCGAGGCGGAGCCCGGCGTCAGCGATTCCTCCAACGACGCGCCCGGCGTGCCGGCGTGGTCGTTTGTGGCCGTTCTTGGCTTGCTTGGCGCCCTGGCCCGGTCAAAGCGGTGATATAGCACCCCAGAATCGGCGGGCCTTACCTCCTTGGGACTGTAACTCAGTTGGGAGAGTGCCAGACTGAAGATCTGGATGTCGCCGGTTCGATCCCGGCCGGTCCCATACTGCGCCATGCATGCATGGCGCCTGATGCGTTCGGGCATCGAAGCGGTGGGAGCGAGTTGACACAGGCAACGAGCGACAGCCGGTTCGATCCCGGCCGGTCCCATTCGAACGAAGTGAGGCTGGGAGCGGATGGACGCCGG
>JBFJXH010000073.1:0-8100 GCA_041623215.1 Thermoplasmatota archaeon | reverse complement strand
GCCCACCAAATGGCAAAGAACGCCAGCAAGTAGTTGACAATCGCGTCCGTCATGTGGTTCTCGGCGATGCCGTGGTGCAAGCCGGCGGCTGCTTGGGCGATGGCGACCACGAACACGAGGTCAAAGAACAGCTCCAGTGGCGTGGCGGCTCGGTGTGCTTCGTCCGGGTTCCTGCCCTTGAGGGGGCGAAGCAAACGGTACCCGGAGACCTCGGTCGTCATGCGTTGGCGACCGCCTAGCCCATCATGGGCTTGTCGTTTGAATCGGGCGGTGGGTCCAATGGTTTCGTCGCTTCGCTTGCTGGGTTTACCCCAACTCCGGCCAGGTATCGGGTGCCAACCCAACGCGCTGCGGCCGCCAAACATGAACGACAAACAACCGGCCACGCTGCGTGGGTGCTGGCCGTATTTCGGTTAGCAAGAATTGGGCCCTCCCCTCGTGTGCGGCCGGTTGCTCGTCGAGGATTCCCGGTTTGCCCGTTTGTATTGAAGTGTTGGGGTGGTTGGCTTGAGCTTGGGTGCTGAGGCCCCGTTGTCCAGTGGCCCCGTCTGGGCATCGACCCCAGCCGCCAGGGGTAAGCGTTCAGGCGGGGAGTTTGCTGCGTGTTTAGCCCATTGGCTGCGGCGACGGATGCGGCGACGTCCTTTTGGGATCAATACGGGCCGGCATTGCAGGGCCTGGGGCTCATTGCCATGGGGATTCTAACCTACGCGTTGGTGGTGAATGCGTTCTATCAGGTGATTAGTCGTCGTGTGATGTTTGGCAAGAAGCTGGCCGATGGGCGGCGCGTCGTGGGGGACGGTACGAGTGCGTTTCTGCATTTGGCGACGTTTCCGTTGATTGGGGCGGCCTATTTTCTCCTGTTATCGGCGGCGCTGTTGTTCCTAGGTGGCCCGGAGCGCGACGCGTTGGTGATTTTCACGACGAGCATGGCGATTTTGGTCGCGGTGCGCGTTGGTGCTTACATTTCGGAGCCAGCCAGTCACGATTTGGCTAAGATGCTCCCGTTGGGTTTGCTGGGTGTGTTCCTTGTGCAGCAGGAGTTTACGACGTTCGTGGACGCCGTGGAGCAAATGCTTCGCTTGGTCGATCATGCGGCTATTTTGGCCATGTACTTCGGCTTCGTTGTCTTGATGGAGTATGGCCTTCGTATTGTGTGGTCCATTCGGCAAAGCGTGGCGGCCAAGCGTCGGGCCAAGGCGCGCGCCGAGGCGCTGGCGGCGCATCAGTCCAATCGGTAGGCCTTGTCGACGCTTTCTTGAGGGCCCAAGGACAAGGGTGCTTGTGCGCATATGGGACGTTCCTCCGGAGGCGCTTTGTCGGCAGCACTTGTTGGGCGAGCACCGAGAGTTGCATGGGTTGTGGAATGTCTTGACGCAAGGTAAGCAGGGTTACGCGAAGCACCCGGAGACGCTTCGCTGGGTAGGCAAGGAGGCTGCTTTGCTAGCACGCCATGAATTGTTGGTGGCGGAAATGGTGGCGCGCGGTTACCGTCATGCCAGCCCGCTTGAGGGCCGCCTAGCCAAGCATTCGAAGGCAAAGCAAGACGCCTTCGTGGACCCGCTTGACGAGCAATGGCGACTCCTGGCGGCCAAACCGTGCCCGTGTCCTTTGGCCCTACAGGGGGAAGAGCCAGGCAATCATGAGCGGCAGCACCACGACCAGGATTAGGTTCAGCGGTCCACCAACGCGCAGGTAATCGGTGAACCGGTAGCCGCCGGGCGCGTACACCATGGTATTGGTTTGGTAGCCGACGGGCGTGAGCATACTGGTAGACGCGGATAGCATGACGGCAAGCGCAAACGGACGCCCGTCTAAGCCGAGGCTAATGGCCGCGGCCACCACCACCGGCACCAACAGGACGACGCTGGCATTATTGCTCACCATTTCGGTGACGAGGCTGGTGGCAAGGAAGACCAAGATGAGGAAGGCCAGGGGTGGCAAGTACCCGCCTACCCAGGCTAGGCCGCTGGCAAGGAGGTCGGATGCGCCGCTCTTTTGCACCGCTAACCCGAGGGGGATAATGCCGGCCAGCAACAGAATGATGTCCCAGTGGATGGAGCCAAGAAACTCGTTAATGCGTAGGCATCCCGTGAGGACCATGGCGACGGCGCCGGCCAACGCGGCGGTTACGAGCGGCGTCCAGCCCAGGGCCGCCAAGACTACGACGCTCAGCAAAATGCCGAGGGCGATGGCAATCTTGTCGTGGCGAAACACCTCTTGGTGGCGCTCGCGGCTCAAGTAGAACAGGGCGTTTTCTTCGAGGCGCGCCAAGGCGTCTGGATGACCCTGCACCAAGAGCACATCGCCGGGGCGCAGCACCGTGTCGGCCAGGGTGCCAAACGCAACGCGTTCATGGTGACGAATCGCGATTACCAATGCATCGAACCGGTCCCGGAAGCGAAGTTGCCGCAAGGACCGCCCTACGACGGTGCTGCCGGGCGGAACAATCAGTTCTGCAGTCCCGACCGCTTCCTGCCGAACGCCCGGGTTGATGTCGTCAAGGCTGTGCAACAATTCGGCTAAACTGCGAAGGCCGGTCTTCTCCGGGAGTGCTTCCAAGCGGTCGCGGCTGCCCTGCACCATCAGCAGATCGCCTGGCTCGAGGCGAAACATGTGCCGAGGAGACGAGATGACGCGGTCGCCGCGGAAAATGCGCACCACCTGCACCCCATCTTTGCGCGTCAAGCCCGCGTCATGCAGGTCCAGCCCGACGCTGGGGGAATCCCCGGCCACTTCCAGTTCCGCCATGAAGCCCTGCAAATCAAAGCGGGCAACTGCGTCCCCGTCGCCGCGTCGTGGCATCAAGGACATGCCGAACGTGGCGAAGTACACCATCGCCACGGCCAGCCCTACGATGCCAACCAATGTGAACTCGAAGAAGCCAAACGGCTTGATGCCGAGGCCAGGCAACAAATCGTTGCCAAGGAGACTCGTACTGGTGCCGACCAGCGTCAATGTGCCTCCGAGCATGGCGAAGAATGACAGCGGCATCAGCAGGCGGCCGGGGCTGTGCCCGGCTTCACGTGCCAGGCGCGACGCAACCGGCATCAACACGGCCACCACGGGCGTGTTGTTGACGAAGCCCGATAAGGGGCCAGCCACGGCGCCCAGCGTCACGGCTTGGCGGCGCGGTGAACGGCCGGCCACCCGGCTCAAACGGTTGCTGATGAATGCCACGGCGCCGGAGCGCTCAACGCCTGCTGACAGGACGAACATGGCCAAGATGGCAACTGTTGCCTGGCTACTGAACCCGCTGAGCCCCTCCTCGGGGCTCAGAATGGCACCGTCCCACGACTGAGCTGGCACCAGCATCAGGATGGCTGCCGCCAGCATCGCCGTCACGGGCACCGGCAAGACCTCGCGGACGAAGAGCCACAGCACAAGGGCAACAAGGCTGAGCACGACCGCGACTTCGAATGCGCCCACGCTGACGCATCACGCCTGGGCCTTAACGCTCGTCCCATCAGAAACGGCGCAAGCATCAAATCAAACGACGGCCAAGAATTAGGCGTGCGCGTTGGCATCACGGGGGCTACCGGTCTCATTGGCACGGCTTTGCAAGAAGAATTGACGCGGCGCGGACACCACGTAGAAGCGCTGACGCGAACTCCCGGGCCTCGATGTTGGATGCCACCAACATGGCAGTCTCTGGAGGACTTGGACGTGGTCATCCACTTGGCCGGCGAATCAGTGGGTACGGGCCGTTGGACGAAAGCCAAGAAGCAACGAATCCTGTCCTCCCGCGTCGGACCCACCCGAGATCTGGCCAATGCCATCGCCAGCCTTGAGCGGCCACCGGCCTTCCTCTGCGCAAGTGCCGTGGGCTATTACGGGCACCGAGGCGATGACAAGCTCACGACGGCCGCTTCACCTGGCCAGGACTTCCTCGCCGGCGTGGTGCAGCAGTGGGAAGCGGCATGTGATCCAGCACGCACCAAGACGCGCGTCGTCCACATGCGAACGGGCATTGTGCTGGCCAAGAATGGCGGGGCACTTGCTCGCATGTTGTGGCCCTTCCGGCTCTGTCTCGGCGGGCCCATGGCGGGCGGGCGGCAGTGGATGCCGGTGATTGGCCGCACCGAATTGGCGACGCGGATTGCCGACCTGGCGCAGAATGACCGTGCATCGGGGCCGGTTCATCTCGTTAGTGCGACGCTGCGCCAGCGGGACTTTGCCCGCATCCTCGGTCGGGTCCTACGGCGGCCAGCGTTTGCTCCTCTGCCCCGCTTCATTGTCAAGCTTCTGTTTGGCGAACAAGGCGAGGCGCTCTTGCTATCGAGTCAACGCATCGTTGTTGAGGAGCCGTCAGATGTTGAAGCCATTCTGCGCCACGAGCTCGACCGCCCAGCCAAGCGCTAGGCAAGCTCAATGCGGGTAGGGCCGAGTTGGCCTACCGAGCGACAGTGATGGTGGTGCCGTCGGAGTCGCCATCCGGGTCGGAGTTGAGGCTGCTCATGTAGGTCAGGCTGCCCGTGATGTCGGTGACCGAGAAGCTCTCCGTCGCGCCGCCGTTGCCGCCGTCCTGGACGCTGCACCAGCCGGTGCCATCGGTTGTACAGGAACTGGTCCCGCCGCCGCCCCACTGCCCGCTCACGATGGCGCCGGAAACCGGTGCGCCGCCGGTGTCTTGCACAAAGATGCTGACCGTTGCCTTCCACTTCTTCTTGCCATTGCTAGACCCGTCAAGGTCGCCCACGTGCATGGCGGGAGGCAAGTCACCCGTGGTGACCGTAGCCATGTTGCTGGCTGTCGAATCGCCACCAACGTTGGTAGCAAAGACCCGATAGTCGTACGCCGTGTTGGGGGCAAGGCCGGTGTCCTCGAAGCTCGTGACATCGGCGCCGACCGTGCCGGCGGTTTCCCACGCGCCGCCGCCAGTGCGGCGCTCAATGCGTTGGCCCGTTTCATCGTCAGCGTTGTCGGTCCACGACAAGGACACCGTGGTGCTACTTGCCGAACCGGTCAGGCCGCTGGGCGCTGCGGGAGCAGCGGGCAGCGAGTTGTGGACGCGGATGAGGAGGCTGTCCACAAACAAGGTGTCCAGGGCCTGGCTGCCACGCGTCCGGTCAGCGTCCGTTGCACGCACGTAAACCGTACCCGTCGAGGCGCCGTCCATGGTGCTGCTGTGGCTCCCGGACGAGCCGGCCGCCATGGTGAAGGCTGGCGTCCACGTGGCTTGGTCGTTGCTCCATTCAAACAGCATGTCATCGCCTTCGCCACTGTCACTCACGGTGCCAGTGCCAAGGACTTCCAGGAAAGCGCCCGCGCCAACTTCGAAGGTCCACACGGTTTGCAGGCTGCTGCGGCGGTTGCTTGGCTTGCCGTTGCTCGCTTGCTCTGTGATGGTCTGACCCAAGCCATCGTCGGTGTCCAGGTCATTGATGCTGCCAGAGCTCGAGCCGCTCGACGTGCTGGAGGTCAAGGGTGCATGGTCGGTGAATGGCGGCGGCGAATCCGTTGTCGCGCTGGCAGGCCCGGCCGCGGCGGAATCACCGTAGCTGTTGCTCGCGTACACTTGGTAGCTGTACTCTGTTGATCCTGCTAGGCCCGTGTCCGTGTGGCTGCTTGCATCGGCGCCCAGCGTCGCAATCGTCGTCCAGGTGGCTCCGCTTAGCCGCTGCACGACGTAGCTGTCCTCGTTGGCGGCGTTGTCGGTCCAGGCAAGGGCAACCGTTGAGGCAGAGGTGGCCGTGGCGGTCAGGGCCGAGGGGGCCGCAGGAGGTGTACCGAATGTGGTTCCAGTGGCGGTGTTGCTCCAACCACTGTTGGCGGCGGCTCGCAGGGCACGCACGCGGTAGTCGTAGCTGGTGTCTGCGGTAAGTCCGGCGTCTGCGTGGCTGGTTGCATCGGCCAAGGTGGTCGCAATGGTGGTCCATGTGGAGCCGCCGGCGGCTGTGCGTTGCACTTCAAAGCCGGTCTCGTCGGCCGAGTTGTCGGTCCAGGCCAGGTCCATTGTGGTGGTGCTCGTGCCGGTAGCGGTAAGTCCGCTTGGGGCGCTCGTGTCGCCGGCGGATTCGAACAGGAAGCGACTCATGGCCGAGTTCCAATTGTCATAGAGCCAGTTGCCCGGCTGTGGATTGGTGTGATAGTAGTCGTCGTGGTTGCAGTCAAACAGGCGCTCGTAGCTGCTAGGGCAGATATTCTGCATTGAATCGCCGGCCTTCAGCCCGCCATCATTGTAGCACATGCGGTCGGCGTTGTCGTAGCAGTGCCAGCCGTTGGTTGCGTGCGGGGCCGCTGTTTGGACGCCGCCCATGTTGTGCATGAGTTCGTGTGCTTCGACGGAGTTCGTGCTGCCCCAGCATCCGCGGTCGGTTCGGGCCACCATGGAGTACTTGCCATCGTTGTTGTTGGTGTAGGTGGAGGTCGTCGGGTTGGTATCGCCGTAAATGTAGGCGATGCCGCAGTACACGCTGGAGTCCGCCCAGGCATGGTACTTGCGCGATGGCGAGTTGTAACCTAGGGCAGACAAGGCGGTGCGCATGCTGCCGATGCTACCCAATTCGCCGTCGGCCACTTCCACGACGTCAACCACTAGGTTGCAGTTGCCATCGTGAACAAACCGCACGTGGCGCTCGCCACCAGTGTCGGCGGCCGAATCCGCGTAGGCTGCTTCTACGTTGCCAGCCCACACAGGGAAGGATGCTTCGTACTGGGCGTACCTGTTCAGCTCATCCGCTTCGTACACGTACAGCATGTGCACGCGAAGCCCACTCGTGCCATCGTCACCCGGTTCGCAAACGATGGGTGTGCTCTGGGCAATGTCTTCGGATGTGGCAGGAGCCGCCGACGTAGTGATGTCAACGCCCTCCGGCGCAGGATCAGGTCCATGGGTGCAAGCCATGGGCTCACCCTGGGCGCGGCCACCTGTAATCTCATACAGCCCCTCACAGAGAGTTCCGGCTCGCCCCATGGCGAGGTCGCGGTAAATCATGCCGCGGCCGGGGTTGTCTTCTGGAATCTGACCTTGGTTACTGGGCTCTTCGGGCCCACCGGCCATAGCCAGAGGGACAAACAGCAGGGCCACCAAAATGGCCCACGCGGGCTGCTGACGCATAGCGTTTCACTGGAGGACCACTTGAAAAGGTCAACGACCCGGGAATCCCAGCTTAGCTGCCCGCCGGGGCAGCCAGGTTATCCAGCAACTGACGCCACACGGCTTTCCAGCGGGCGACTGCCGCCGCGTCTGCCAACCCCGCGTGTTGCACGGCCACGGTGACCTTGTTGCCGGGCTTCTGGCCGATGGTTACCACGATTTTGCTTCCGTCATCGAGACCGCAGCGCCAGTAACGCCACGCTTCGCTATCGCTCACGCGAGGGCTCCCCGCGAAGGCGACGCCATCTACCCCCGCACTGGCTGCAAACGCGTCATGCCATTTTTGCAACCATTCGTCGAGCGTCCCCGGGACGGTTTTGGATGCAGCCGTTTGGAAGGACCCATTGGCTGCTTGGCCAACGACGCGCCGCCCAATCATGCGTTCGTACTGCACCACGACCATTTGCACCCACCAGCTGCTCAGGGCTGGTTCCGCTTCCTGCAGCCACGCGGCGAGTGCCCGATGACTCCGCGCCGCGCCGCCCGCCTCGTCTAGGTATTGCCGCCATTGCGCCCACGTGCGGCCGGTGGCTTTCTGCACTGCCGCATCAGAAAGATTCTGGTCGCCCACGCGTAGCCAACGCACGGGCGCTTCTTGGACCTTAGGCCCTGTCCTGTTGGCAAAATCCCAAGTAAGTCGCGCACCCAGAGGCAAGGCATGAACCGTCACATCGCCAGGCGTTTCCTTCTGGCCCTTGGCCTGTGGGGGCTTTTGGCCCTTGGTCTGCTGCACCCCGGCAACGAGTGGGTCTGGGGGCCGGCCGGGGTCATCGCGTTTCTCGCGGTATTCGCCCTAGCCATCTTGGTTGGGCCCACTTTCTTGGAACATGGCCGGGAAGCATTCCGGCATTGGGGTCGTTTCATTGCCACGAGTGAAATCCTTGTCATGGTGGGCACGTTGGCCCAGATTGGTCTGTTGACGATTGCCCTCATGAGTTACCCTGAGATGAGTCTCTTCGAACGCGTTGGCGTGGGAACCTTTGGCGCCATGGGCCTGTATG
>JBFJXH010000072.1:0-8355 GCA_041623215.1 Thermoplasmatota archaeon | reverse complement strand
GCTAGCGGCCTGCGACCCAGTCCACGCGCTTTCACCCCCCGCTGGTTCATGAGGTTGGACGAACCGGGGCGAGACCACATTTGATGTGGTGGATGGCCTCTACCGCACCATGAGCTCCGATGGCCCGCCGGCTCTGCCCGGCTGGATACCGGTTGCAGTAATTGCTAGTTTGACGACTGCCGCTGCCTTGATTGGGTCCTTCGCCGCCGTTGACGCCGCGGCCAGGTATGAGGACCTGGAACAACCGGCCTGGGCCCCGCCGCCCTGGCTTTTTGGTCCTGTATGGACCGTCCTCTACGCCACGATTGCCGTGGCTGGATGGAGGATTTGGACTTCCTACGGCTGGCAAACCCCGAGCCAATTGTGGCTCGGTCAGTTGGCGCTCAATGCGGCTTGGACACCCGTCTTTTTCGCCTGGGAACTGCGCGGTGCAGCCCTGGCAATCATTTGCGCGCTCGATGTCGTCCTGGCCGCCATGCTCCTTCGCATTCGTAACTTGGGCTGGCCAGCTTGGTTGCTGACTCCCTATCTAGCATGGGTGCTGTTTGCCACGGCGCTCAATGCAAGCGTTTGGTGGCTCAACCGCTAGCCGATGTCGTGATGGCGACGCGAAGTGCAGCGGCGGCGCGGGCCTTCGCGACCCAGGGCATTTTTCCATTCGTAAAGGAGAATTGACTAGGAGCAATACGTCCTCTCGCCGCTCATGCGCCCCGCACTCGCCGGCCTCGCTGCCGCCGTCATTACCGCCCTTCTCACGCTCGCGTTGCCCTCCGCTCTTCGCCTACCCTTGCTGGCGGGCCTCCTGTGGTTAACCGTCGGTATCTACGTTGGCATGGCCCTCATGGATGAAGGCCGAGCGGTCCGGATGGAACTGGTGGGCGGCATTCCGGCACTCGCTTTGACACTGCTTTCCGCGAACTGGGCATGGCTGTTGCCGTTGGCATGGCTGCTGCACCCGGCATGGGATTTGCTACACGAACCCGGGCCCATCGCGACAAAGATTCACCCCATGACCGTGCCCTTCTGCATCGTCTATGATGTGTTGGTGGCAGGCTTGGCGGCTTGGGTAGTCTGGGGCGCTTGACCGGCACCCTGTGTCATGATCCAAACAGCGAGCCGCATCATTGGAGCGCGATTCGTAAGCGCGCGGTAAGCGGTTTGGAGGCGACAACGGCTCCCCGCCGCTATGGCCGGGACCGCCCTGCTCGACGAAGCCCCAGCAGCGGCGCAACCGCCTGCAGCAGCTTGGCCTCGCCTTTTTGCAGGTGTTCCTGGAAGGTTGTGCGCGGCACGCCGGCCGCTTCGGCGATGTCCTGGACACGAGCTTGCCGTGGCGTTTCGTAGTAGCCCGCGCTGACTGCCTGCTCGACCGCACCCAACTGCCGATCGGTCAGATTACCCAACAAGTCATTGGCCGAAAGAATCATGGAATGCTCAAACAGACTGCCTTCCAGTTGCCGCTTCGATTTGACGTCCACCGAAAAATCTGCGGCCACTTCTTGGTACAAGCGAGCAAAAGCGTCGTCGTCCCAGGCTACGACCCGGTGCGTTTCCCAGCCTGCTTCGTAAATGATGGGTGATAGCGCGATGCAGTGGAGCCGCTCGGCCGTCGCCTGCACGCCACCCTCGTCGCGCTTGTGGATGCACGGGAACACTGCATGGTAGCGATGCGGGTTGCCTGGGTCCTGCTTGATGGCGGCACCTGGCGCCCGGCGCCACAACGCGTCGATGCATCGGCCACCATCCCCTTCAACGGTTAATTCGATGGCATCGTGGTGATAGTTGCACCACAAGGCAACGCGCGCCTCGGGACACTCGGTGGTGAGTTCGCAGAGCGCACAGCCGTGTTCAACCGCCAATGTGGCCTGGAGCATGCTTTCACCATGGACTCTCCCACCTTTACACATTTACCGTCATCTGACGGCTTTCTGGCCCACTTGGGCATGCGGCGGCGCGTACCGAATCAAGGCATCCTGGAGGCGCTGCCGGTCCCCTGCAGTAAACGGGGTCAGAGCGATCCGGGCTACACGCCCTCCACCCGCGACCCGAAGACCATAATGCCCGTCGTGATACGTTAGTTCGATACGTTCAATGTTGACCCAGGCAACCCTGGACTGGCGAAGCCCCCGGCAATACAAGTGCTGAGCATCCCAGGACACCTGCCGACGCGCCAGCGAGACCGAGATGGCGACGAGAACCCCCGCCAAGCTACTCAAAACCAGCAGCCAAGTCGGCGAGGCCCCCATCCAAGCCGCACCCATCAGCAGCGCCATTCCCGGGCCGGCGACGAATAGGAAGAAAACCACGCGTAAGGCAGGGGGAACCGATATCCGAGGCACGCTTGTGCATCGCGCCGACCCTCAAAACTTGACGGAAACCCCGGCAGCACGCAGCGAAGCGAGAAGGCCGTCGACATCACGGGTACCAATGACCAGATGGCGCTTAACGCCGCGAAGTCGCAACCGAACCGCGCCCCGCCCCCAAACCGCATAGGCCACGGCCCCGCCTCCAAAGCGAATTCCCCACCCGCCGTAACGGTACCAGCGGTACTCCTCCTGCCAGGCTTCCTCAACATCCGCCAGCGACACGGTCCGTCGCCAAAACGGCCACATCGCAACCATCAATTCGGCAGGTCTCACTTCCACTCGCTGCCGCAAACTTGCCAGCAACACCACCGCCAGCAGCAGAGCCAGCAACGCAACCGGCGCGGGCGCCTCGCCAAACCACCAACCAGCTGCCACCGCCACAACGAGCGCGGCCACACCCGCCGCGAGAAAGGGGTTGGACAAATACCATTGCCGTTCGATATACACCAGCTACCATTGTCGCTCATCCAACTTCAACCCGACCCTAGCAACTCAAGAATGACACCAGCCATCAAACAGCATGGCCGCATCTTTTCAGCGGGAGACCACCATCGACGCCGCGCCGTCGGCCGTTTTTTCTGCCATCACCGACCCGGACCGATTCAAGCAATTCATGCCGGATTTGGTGAAGGTCCAGCCGCTAACTGACCGGCCAATGGGCGAAGGATTTCGATGGAAAGAAACGCGCACCATGAAGCTGCTTGGCTTCATCCCCCTGCGAGCCTCGGCTACCGTTACCATCGACCAGTTTGAACCGGGCCGCAGCTACCGCAGCGTAACCGATGATGGCTGCAACTGGGCGGCCTACACCTTTACCGTGGACGAAGGCGAAGAGGCTGGCACAAGTCATGTCCAACTGACCGCTGAATTCAGGGGGGTCGGCAAATACGAAGGTAACGAGAAGGTGGCGGACAAACTGGCTGCATGGTGCGAAAAGTCGGATGGAGATTTGCTGCTGCGCATCAAATCCATGTTGGAAGGGCCCTCTGCATCCTGACCGCGGTGCGCCCGAACGCCGATTCAAATCAGGTGGGCTCGTCAGACCGGTGCAACGGCGGCCCGAGCCGGGACTGGAGATGTCGCGACGGCATCCTCATCCCCGGCGAGGGTTGTGTTCGATCCACTCACACCTCCACTAGCGGCACGCAAGACATCACCAATGGCATCCGCCATCAAATCATTGAGCTCGTCCGACTGAAGCACATCCGTCACCGTATCCAGCACGGTGTCCGTGATGAGGTGCACCGCCTTCTTGGTTACGTCAAGGTCTGCCATCGCCTTGGTTGGCTTAATTGCCCGAAGGCTGGCAATGGTGGCCGCTTCGATGCCCGAACGTTGCTTGTCGAGGACCGTTCCAACAAGGGCCGCAAAGCGAGCCTTGCGAATTGGCGTCTCGACAACCGCAATCATTGCGCCCAGCAAGGGGCGCGTTAATACGGCCAAGATGGGTGCAAGGTTCTTGGTTAAGACGTGCTTGAAGAGGACCACCATCCAATTGGTTTCGCCTTCGGTAGGCAGGCGTGCAACGGTGTACATGCGTGCCAACCGCAACAGACGAAGTGCCCGCATCGATCCACTAGCGACCGGAATCAAGGCAACAGCGTCATACCAATGGGTAACAAGAAAATGGCGCCGCTGCCTAGTGCGGATTAGTCGCCCAAGAAACTCGATTGCAAAGATGGCCAGAATGCCTAGGTCCGCATAGACCAAGGCCGGTTGAATCCAAGCCGGTAGCCAGGCAAGATAGGAGGCTCCGGCTAAGACAAGCAGGTTCAGCCCGGCCAAGCCAACCATGGCCCACTCCTTCGCGTTGACCGGTTCAAAGCCATTTGCGAGGCGGTCGTTCATGCGAACGATTCTGTGACACTGGCATGTAAAGCCCCCCGCCAAGGGCGCCCGTACCTTGCCGATTCCTTCACGCCTTCGGCTGGTTCAGCTCCGCTTCGAGGGCCCGCATTTGCTTCTTCAATTGTTTTCGCACGGGCCCCCATGTTAGCCAAGCCAGGCGGCGCAGGCGCAGGGGCTTCCATTTCGGCCGGCTTACTTGGGTCAAGACGGTGCCACCATGCTTGGTCGCCACCAAGTCGTAGGTAATGGCACTGCGGCGAAAACGGTCTTCGACCTCGAAGGCGATATGGTGGGGCGCTTCATAGCGAACGAACACAATTTGGCCTTCTGCAACGGTTCCTTTGACGCCTTGTTCGAAGGCATATTCCGCCCCGACGCCCGGACCGTTTCCTTTCGTTTGCCAGACACGTGGCGTGGTATCCACCCAGCGTGGGTCATTTGTGGGGTCGGCAACGAAGTCGAACACTTGGTCAAGCGGACCGCCCAGCCGCGCCTTCGCCGTGACTCTCATAGGTCCTCCCACCGCACCGCCACCGCTTCGATGTTGCCCTTGACATCCAATGTGAATCGCGTCGCTCCCACGACGCCTTGCGGCGTTTTCCAGGTCACGGAGAGATCGGTCGCTGAGCGTGCCAGGTGCCCAACCACCTTCACCGGGCCAAGGCTCTGCAACTGCTCTTGCACTTGTGAGCCAGCAAGCGTGACGCCGTTGATTTTGCCAGGCACAGGAGTCGGCGACGCCAAGAAGGCAGCAACCACGTCAGGCAGACTCAAGCAGCGCCCCCTCCAGGAATTCAAGAAACGGCTGCAGGACTTGCATACCATGTTGGAAGGCGGCCAGCAAGTCCCCGGTCAAGGCGGCAGCCGGTATCGGCACGGACGCCAGAAACGCCTTGCGCCGTAAGTCAGCAATCATTGGATGCGTCGCGTCGTAGCCTCGCGGTGCTGTTTTGAGGGAATCTCCCCAAAGCTCCACCCCACGGGTTGCTGCTGCCCAAGCGTGCGGGTCCTCAACAATGGCGTCACGAATGCACTTCAGTGTCGCCGTTTGGCCGGCCCAAATTCCACCACCCATGCCGACGGAAGCAGGCTCGATTCGTAGGCCGACCATTGGCAAGACGTTGGTGCTGGACTGTTGGGCGTGCTTGAAATGAATCGTAATGTGACGGTGAAACGGCGTCTTGTCCGTGCTGAAGCGCACGTCGCGATGAATCTTTGAAAGAGCCCCTCCGACCTTTTTGGCCTCCCCGCGGTACGGGTAGCCGGCCATTTCCAGCCATCCTGCGGCGTCTTCGATGAAGTCGATTGCTGGGGAGCGGACGTCCGCTTCGAATCGGTCCTTGTTCTGCTCGAACCAGGCCCGGTCATTGTGCGTCGCAAGTTCAGCAAGAAAACGCTGTGCGCCGGGGCCAAACGTTCCCATGGCCCGGGAAGCGCGTACGCATGGTAAGGGCTGCGCCCGACTTGATGAAAGAACCGGCGACCGTGGCCACGTGGGGTGGAGGGTCAAACCAGGTGTTCTGCGTCGCCTGCCCCTAATCGAGAATGCTTGGGGCACGGTGCGGCCAAAGCCGCACAAGGTCCGCATCGGGCTCGGACAAGCTGCACGACCCCACCGCAAACGGCGTTGCCGCCGCTGCGTCTTGCACCTGCTGCGCCGACAATCGGTGGTGGCGCCAACTGATGCCATTGTCGAAGCGCAGCGCCGATGCGTCGCTCTCCAGGAGCAATTCGAGTCGCGCTTGGTCGTCTAGGCGGTCGCCAAATCGGAGTGCCAGGGCCAAAGTCAGAAAGCCCAGAGCGTTGCCATAGCGGTCGGCCTCAACCATGGGGTGGTGTAGACCCTGGGTGGCCTTGAAGGCCCAACCACGTCGCACGACTTCTGGGATGATGGCCGACAACGTGCCGGGGCCGAGGGCGGTGGCCCCGGCGCCACGCACCTTGAGTCCAACCGGGGTCGATTGCAAATCGTCCATGAAAGCCCACACGTCTTCGTCGCGCCCGCGCCACTCATGGTCAGGCAGCAGCGGTTCAGCGTACAGAGAAACGCCTTCGTGGTAGCCTTCGGCGGCGGCAGCCTCCACAGCGGCCGACGCGTCGTGGGACAATTCGGACACGCCAACTTCGAGGGTTGTGATGCGCCGATGGACCGGCGCTTGCTCTGCACGGGCAGCTTCGTTCCAGGCCAAAATGTCGCCCATGACCGCTTCGGCTTCGCCGGCACCCACGCCCACGACGCAAATGTCGCAGGTCTTGCGCGGGTAGCGCGCCATAGCTAGCGCATCGGCACTAATGCGCTGCGCGTTCTCCCAAGTGACCACCGCGTCATTAGCCACAAGAAACGGCCGATGCAGGCCGCCAAACCTTGCCGATTCGGCCAGCATGTCATCAAAGCCAAGCGCGGCTGGCGGAAACATACCGGCATAGTCGAAGAGGCCTCGGACAACCGTGTCCAAAGCAGCGGTCATGCTTGGACAACCTTCTGGTCAATGGCGCCAAACAGACTCTTGCCGTCGCGGCCGAACATTTCGATGTGGATACGGTCCCCGAAGGACAAGAAGGGTGTCTTCGCTTCGCCTTCTTCAATGATTTCGAGCATGCGGGTTTCAGCCAAGCAACTGCTTCCCCGTTCAGGGTCTTCGTTGCTGACCGTGCCGCTTCCGAGGATGGTGCCAGCCGGCAGAGGGCGCGTCTTGGCCGCGTGCTCAATCAGCTGCGGGAAATTGAAGAACATCTCGGGGCCTGCATTGGGGTTGCCATGCAGCTTGCCATTGATGTGCGTGTTGAGGTCCAAGTGGACACGCCCGTCGCGCCAGTCTTCGCCAAGCTCATCAGGCGTGCAGACGAAGGGCGCATGCGCTGAGGGGGGTTTGCCGTGGAAGAATCCGAAGCCGGCCTTGAGCTCAGCAGGGATGAGGTTGCGAAGGCTGACGTCGTTGAGAATTCCGATGAAGCGAATGTATTGCTCTGCGTCGGAGGCTTTGGTGCCCATGGGCACCTCGTCCAAGACCACGTAAACTTCGGATTCAAAGTCAATGCCATAATCCTCGGATGTGACCACTACATCGTCGGTTGGGCCAAGGCAAGGGTCGGCACAGCCCTGGTACATGAGGGGAACTGTTCGCAGGGTTTCCGGCGGCTCGGCGTTTCGTGCCTTGCGCACGAGCATGATGTGGTGGATATAGGCCGAGCCATCAATCCAGCAGGTGGTACGGGGCAGCGGAGCCAGGAATTCCTGGCCATCCAAGGGCTGCGTGTCCGAGACGGAACCCTCCTTCACCTGCGCCGCGAACTGCTGCAGCGGCCCCTCGACCCGCGCCCAGTCGGAGATTGCATCATGCAGGGTCCCCGCAATTTCCTCGGGCACCAGCGCGAGGCACGAGGCGTCATCGTCGACCACGACGAGGCGTCCGTCGCGACCGCCACGGGGGTCCGGAATTGTGGCCAGCTTCATGGGAGGGGCGACCCGGGCATCCTTGAAAGGGTGATGGTGAAACTTATGATGGCCCCGGTTGAGTGCTAGATATGAACGTCCGCACCGCCGGCACCTTGCTGGCCGTTGCCACATTGACCCTGCTCGCTGTGTGGGCTACCTTTCCACCGAGCCCCCACGACGAGCCCGAGTGGACCATTTATGCAACCGACGCCGACGGGTTCAGGTACCGCGCCGGACCCACCGCTGAGGACCAGCCTCTAACGTTGCAGGATTTCGGCCGCGACTCCCATCATTTCACCTACGGAGCCACATCCAGCACGCCAGTACTAGTGCTGGTGAGGCTTCCCGAAAGCAGCGTATCCACGCAAGTGGCCAAGCAGGCGATTCCCGCCCCCGAAGAAGGGTGGATCATCGTTGCATTCAACGGACAATCAAATCTCCGAGGCTGCGTGTTGATAGCTGGCTACGAACTTCCAAACGAATTGCCGCAACCCGACCACGTATTGGTTGACCCGTGCGACTGGGGGCGATGGGACGCTCGCACAGGCCAACAGCTAGCAGGCCCGGGCCAGGGTGACCTCCAGCAATTCGAACTCGCCGTTGCCAGCGGCGGCCATTTGCAAATTCTGGCCTGAACAGGTCCATTGTGAAACTGTTTGATTGTCGGCATTTGTGACTAGGTTGCCTAAGTAAGCCTGGCAATTC
>JBFJXH010000071.1:0-8536 GCA_041623215.1 Thermoplasmatota archaeon | reverse complement strand
GGCGAAGCGATGTGTACGGTCACGGCGGACTTTCACGTCAAGCTGCGTGCGCCAACGCCTGCCGGTGAAGAACTCACCGTCAAGGCATGGGCCGAGTCCCCGTCCGGCGACGGCGACCGCCTTTGCAAGGTGCGCGCTGAAATCTGGGCCGATACCCCCCGCGGCCGCAAGATTACCGCCACCTGCACGGGCACATTTGTGGCCGTCGAGGAAGGTCACCCCGCCTGGCACCGGTGGGGTTGAACGTGCGCGAATGGCGCCCCCCGCGAGGGGCTAGCTCAGCGAGCTTCCCTGGCACGCCGCCGGTTCAAGCCACTGCTGCGCCTGTCACCGACGGCGACCCGCCCGGCGCGGCTCGGCGAGTCGGGGGACGCGGCTGGGACGTGCTGTTGGGCCTGGATTTGGCGTTTCTTGCCATCGGCTTGGTCGGGGCAGGAATTCTAGCAGGCCTCGGTGGAAACCTGCCGGAGGCAGACGAATCGGTAGCCGTCGGGGTGGAGCTTCTGTGGGCTCAGGCGGCGCTCTCCATCCTCCTTTTTGCGGTCATTCCGTTTGCGTGGGCCGTTGGCACGCGCGTTGGCGGGTGGCAGGGCGCCTGGGACTACCTTCTGCTGCGGCGCTTCTGGCCGCACGCCGCCTACGGCGTGTTGTGGACGGTTGCGCTTCTCGGAGCGACGGCGGCTTTTGCTTTGGGCTACGAGGCGCTCGGAGGCTCCACCGACAATCCTGCTCTTGATGCTCTTACATCCGAGATTACGTGGCCCTTGGCGATTGTGATGAGCTTGGCTGCGGGCGTCGGCGAGGAGATTCTCTTTCGGGGCATCTTGATGCGACGACTTGGCGTCTTTGGACAAGCGGCCGTGTTTGGACTCGCGCATATTGGCTATGGAACCATCCTGCAGGTGGCTGTGCCGGCTCTGTTGGCCCTGTTCTTTGGCTACTTGGTCCGCCGCACCGGCAGTCTCTGGGGCGCTATTGTCGCGCACACCTTGTTCGATTTGGCAGCCTTCTCGGCCGCTATCATGATGTCGGCGGAAGACCCAAGCGCAGCGCTGGCTTGGTGGTGATGTGTTCAGGCTTGCCCCGCATACGGCCGATGTCGCCATTGAGGTGACTGCCCCGGACGAAGCGGTGGCGTTGGCGCAAGCGGGCCTGGCATTGACGGCGCTATTGACGGACCACCCCACGGGACGCCTCGGACGCGCAAGCGACGAAGTTGCTTTCTTCGTGGAGGCGCCTGACCATGAGTCCTTGGCGGTGGCATGGCTAGCTGAGCTGGTTTGGCTACAGCAGTCGAGCGACTTACTGTGGCAAGGAGGAGGTGTGGTCATTAGCGACGGACCCGGTGGGATTCGGGCGACTGCGCGGGGCAATGCCGTCACTTGGGACCCCACTGGCCACGGTGCGGGGGTTGAGGTCAAGGCAGTTACTTACCATGATGTGGAGAGCGGTCGCCGCGGGGTGGATGGCAAATGGCACTTGCGGGTGCTGCTGGATATTTGACGCCCCCGTGCGTGGTCCGACCCGTGAGCTGGCAAGGAACCCTCAATGAGGTGGCGCCCGGCATCCATGAAATCCCGAGCACCTACCGGGGGCGAGATGGTAATCTAGCCATGCGCGTCCCGGGACGCATCGTGGCGGACGAGGGCCTTTTGCCACACATTGCCGACGACCTGGCCCCTGAGCAGGTGGCCAACGTGGCAACGTTGCCGGGCATCGTGGGCGCGAGCCTCGCTATGCCGGACGTACATTGGGGCTATGGATTTCCCATCGGTGGCGTGGCCGCGTTCGACCCGGCCGAAGGCGGTGTCGTGAGTCCCGGGGGCGTTGGCTTTGACATCAATTGTGGCGTGCGATTGCTGGCGACCGATCTACAGGTTGACGAGGTTCGCCCCCGGCTAGCCGAATTAGCCGACGCCTTGTTTGCGCGCGTCCCCTGCGGCATGGGCAAGCGCGGTGGCACCGGCACCACCGAGGAAGAATTGGACGAGGTCATGGTGCAGGGAGCGTCATGGGCCGTGCAGGAGGGCTATGCGAAGCCGGCCGATGTGGCTCGCATGGAAGAGGGCGGTTGCCTCGAGGGCGCGCAACCCGAGGCCGTCTCCCAGCGAGCCCGAACCCGGGGGCGGCGTACGCTTGGAAGCCTTGGCTCAGGCAATCACTTCCTGGAGGTTCAACAGGTCGATAGCACGTGGGATGAGGCGGCGGCCAAGGCGTTTGGCGTCCACGACGGCCAAGTAGTCATCATGATTCACACCGGGAGTCGAGGCCTCGGGCACCAAGTTTGCCAAGACCATGTGGGTGCCCTACAAGGCGCCAGCAAGCGCTACAACATTGACCTAGTAGACCGCCAGCTAGCATGCGCCCCGCTCGATTCCGAAGAAGCGAACCTGTACCTCGGTGCCATGAATGCGGCGGCCAACTTTGCCTTCGTGAACCGCAGCATTGCCACCGCTCACACGCGCAGTGTGTTGGCCGACTTGTTCGGCGGCTCCCCGGACGAAGGGCCCGGGGTCCGCGTGGTGTGGGATGTCTGCCACAACATTGCCAAATGGGAGCACCACCGGTCGCCCACGCAGGACCCGGATGACGCCTCCGTGCGCCGACTGCTCGTCCATCGCAAAGGCGCCACGCGCGCGTTTGGGCCCGGCCACGCGGCATTGCCCCACGACTTGGCCACCATTGGCCAGCCGGTGGTCGTGCCAGGGGATATGGGACGACAGTCCTTCTTGCTGGCAGCGGACGCCGGGGCCATGGACCAAACCTTCGGCTCGTGTTGCCACGGAGCCGGCCGCCGCTTGAGTCGCACGGCTGCCAAGAAACAGTGGGACGGTGCGGATCTCATCGCGGAGCTTGCTTCCCGGGGCATTCTGGTTCGAGCCGCCAGCGACAACGTGGCGGCCGAGGAGGCCCCGGAAGCCTACAAAGATGTCAGCCAAGTGGTCCACGCTGTGGAAACGGCTGGCCTTGCCCACCGGGTGGCGCGCCTACGGCCACTGTGTGTCGTCAAGGGATAGAGCGCAATGGTCGACGTGTGCCTGGCTTAGCTGGGGATGCGTGGTTCACCGTGTTCGGTGAAGCGCCAGCCTTCGTCGGGCAAGAAATGGTAGAATGCATGGATGAATAATTGGAAGTCCTGCTGAACGGTAAATCCAATGTCAAGGGGCCCGTAGGGAGGCAAATCCGGCGTTTGAGTGACGCCGCCGCTAAAGACGGAGTAGTAGATGCCACACGCTTCGCCGCCAATTCCAGCATCGGCAAGAATGTCACCTGGGACCGGGGCCAGGATTGGCGAGGGGCCCTTTGCGTTGAGCAGTAAGGTGCGATTTCCCTCACAACCGGACTCCAAAGCCTCTTGCTGCAAGAACAAGTCGGGGCTGAAGGCTTGGCTCGATTCCCACACCATTTCAGTCTGAATGAGCGTCGCGTTGTGGTCGAAGTCGATAGTCGGAGTGTATCGGTCCTTCGTGATTTCGCCCAGGCACGGCCCGTCATTGTCGCAGACGAGGCCGCTGACCAGGTTAGGTGCTCCACACACGACCAACTGGCTCGTCGTGCACTCAATGAAGCCCGTGTAGGTCTCCGGCTGCACGTAGGGGGTGGTGCTGGCATCCACGTCCAGTTGAATCTTCACGGCGGGCGGCCGCTCGTCGCCGGCGACCACACTGGCCGTCGCTTGGCCAGCGAAGTAGCCTGCCTTGGAGGCCTCGATGACGTATTGGCCGGGCGGCACGTTGCTAAAGCCGAAGGCACCCGCCTCGTTGCTAAACGTCGTGGCATCGTCGGCATTCACCACAACGCTGATGGAAACGCCGGATAGCGGTCGAATGGCCGCATCAACGACGACGCCCCGGATGACTCCTAGGCCATCGTCAGCGGCTAATTCTAGGCCTTCCAAATCGGGATCGTCATCCCTTTCCTCTACGGGCGCGTCGTCCGCGCAGCCGGCCAGCGCGGCGGTGGCCAAGAGGAGGACGCCCAGTAGGGCGCGCGGCATGGAATTCATTCGTGCCGCCTCCCGCGGGCCACGAAGGCGGCCGCGCCAACAAGCGCTATGGCCGCCATGATAGGCGCCACACCGGGGCTCTCCTTCTCGGACGGGCCCGTGTTGATGGATTCAACCTCGGAGCCATCGTCCGCAATGCCGACATTGCGGCCAATGTCGAAACCAGCCACGCCGACCGCCTTGGCCGTCCGCTGGTCGTTCCACGCCTCCACTTTGACCGTGTAGGTGCCGTCCTTTGCGCCGTCGTTGAGGTAGGGCCATAGGTAAGTCACGGCGACGGGCTCTTGGTGGAAGAAGTGCTCATGGTGGCGTTGCACGAAGGCTGCCCTGGCCAGGCTCGCGGCATTGCTGGGGCCTTCCACGGAAACCAGAATTCCATCGCCTTCTTCGTCCACGTCGTAGTTGCCCCAAGGGCTGTTCATCTCCGTATGGATGACCAATTCATCGCCGACGAATTGCGGATGAATGTAATTGATGACGATGGGGTTCATGATTGCGAAGTCCATGCGGGGCCGCAATTCAGGACTCGTGTGCAGGCGAACCGTGTTCGGCATGATGTAGCCTGCATCCGGGTCGTCGCAGGCAGGGTTGTCCATGTACACATCGATGCGAATGTTGAACGCCTCATCCCGGGTAATTCGGTCCATCGAGAACGCCATGGGCACGGCGAATTCGTAGGCGTGGTGTTCTCCCACGGCCACGTGGTTGCTCGCTTCGGGCGACAGGGTGATGGGTTCCGTTTGACCTTGGGCAATGATACTGCCCGAGTTGAACGCGGCGTCGCCGACACCGACGTCATCGCCCGTCCGCATCGTGGCTCGAACCACCACGTTGGGAACCACAACCGGCACCGTGTTGGGGTCGGCGGCACCGGCCTCGCCGCTTACCGCCTGGGTCTCGAGATACCAATAGAGCATGAACGGCGATCCCGTATCCAGTTCCACATCGAAGCTGATGCCGCGCTCCTTGTGGTAGCGCGGCCCGCCTTCCTCCTCGAAGTCGTACTCGACGTACCCCGGTGTTGAATAGCCGTAGTAGGTGTGCCATTCCTTGCTCGCCACGTTGGCGCCGGGGACTTCCGGCACGCAGCCCAAACTGTTTGTGGCGCTACCGAAAGCCTCCGAGGTCTGGTAACGGTCGTCGGGCGGCTGGGTGTTAATGGGGAAATCCTGGATGCCATCCAGGTGCATGTACAAGGTAACCGGCGTGGACTGGTTGGGGTTCTGAATCCCCACCTGCTGAGCGGCTGCGCCCGGCATGGCCAGAAGCGCAATTGCCGCTAGGCACAGGAGAAGGATGCGGTTCGCAGACATGATTGCGCGTGTCAAATTCAGAGGCTTAACGATTGTGGCGCTTCGCGCCGGTAATTGCCTCTGCGAATCTGGGCCTAGCGGCTCGCACAACGGTTTCTGGTCCAGGTCGGGATGCAGGCTCGTGTCGCTTAGAGCACGAAGTCGATGCCGGTTTCTTGCTCCCTGGACTTGCGGCCAGCTGCCTGCGGGCCCAGAATTTGTCGGCTCTTGACGCCCGTGATGACGAGCATGGCGCGAATGGTACGGTCCAAGGTTGGGTCAACGCTGGTACCCCAGATAATCCGGGCGTCCGGGTTGACGCGGCTGTAGATTTCCTCGACGACGCGCTCGGCTTCCGACAAGGTCATGTCGCTGCCGCCAACCACGTTCACAAGAGCGCCGCTGGCGTCTGTGATGTCAATATCCAGCAGCGGCGAATTGAGTGCTTCGAGCACCGCTTCGACGGCGCGGTTGTCGCCGTCGGATTCGCCAAGGCCAATCATGGCGACGCCGCCACGCTTCATGATGGTCTTCAAGTCGGCAAAGTCGAGGTTGACAAGGCCAGGCTTGGTAATCATCTCGGTAATGCCCTTGATGCTGCGCATCAACAGTTCGTCGGCAACCTTGAACGCGGCCGCCATGGGCAAGCGGGGAGCAATCTCCAAGAGCTTGTCGTTGGGGATGACGATGACGGTGTCGCACACTTCGCGAAGGCGGGCAAGGCCGGCTTCGGCATTTTCCATGCGGACTGCGCCCTCTACGCTGAAGGGGAGCGTACAGACGGCAATGGTCAAGGCGCCCGCTTCGCGAGCCATCTTGGCCACGACCGGGGCGCTGCCGGTGCCCGTGCCGCCACCAAGGCCGCACGTCACGAAGACCATGTCGGCGCCGCCGACAGCCTGGCGGATGTCCTCTTCGGTTTCCATGGCTGCTTCTTCGCCCACTTGGGGCAAGCTGCCTGCTCCGAGGCCACGGGTCAGGTGGCGGCCAATGAGAATCTTGTGAGGTGCCTTCGTCATCAGCAGGTGTTGCGCATCGGTGTTGCACGCCACCAACGCCACATCGCCGAGGTCTTCGTCGGTGCAGCGGGTGATGGTGTTTGTGCCAGCGCCACCGCACCCGACGACGGTAATTTTGGTGGTAAGAGCATGCAACATGTCGTTGAGCTCTTGGTCCCCTGCATTGCTGATTTGTGTCCTGTGGCCGTTTGCGCCCGCGGTCATGGTGACGCGGCTCTCTTCTTCTGCGCGTGCTACGGCTTCGCGAATGATGTCCTTCATGGTGCACCCCGGCTCTAAGGCCTGTTTGATGGCCCCAGGGGCAAGGTGATGAAAAGGCTTGGGCACATGGTCCTGACGCGGCCCCTGTTTACGCCCCCGGCAGGCGGCGCGTGGCGCTTAAGAAGGCCCTCAAGGTCGCCGCGGCATGGCCGACAGCAAACGGCAAGAGGACGCCGCTGCTCAACTGAGCGAAGAGGATCAGAAGCGCCGCGACCGCAACACGTTGATTGTGTTCGGGGTCATGGCAATTTTGGTCATCATCGGTATGTTCCTCCTCAGCGGCTTCCTGAGCGGAAACTAAGGCGTGCGGACCACGCAACTCTAGGGTCCGGCGGACGCCGGTCGGCCGTGGCGCCACGTCCCGGTGGGCTTGGATTGGCGGCGCCTGTCGTTACAGCACAACCTCTGACGAACCTGTCCTAGCGTTAGCTGGGTAGAGGTGCCGCGGCGAGCCGCCGTGTCGGTCCGGGGGCCTAGCCGCCGAAGGCATGGCGGAACTCGGCTCCGAGTTCACGCCAACCCGCGTTTTCGGCCCAGAACGTGATGTCGCCAGCTTCATTGGTGCCGTAGAGGCCGCCAAAGATGAAGACGAACACGATGGCGAGCGGTGTAATGGTCCGCATGAGCCACACGAAGTAGATGCCGATGCGGCTGCGCAGGCCATTGTCCAACTCTTTGGCAACGCCCGGGACAATCCAGCCAGCAAAGAACGTCGTGAAGGCAACGCCAATGACGATGAAGAAATTGATGGCAATCTCATCAAACAGCACGAACCATGTTTCCGACACGCTCGAGATTACGCCGAAGGTGTACACGACCAATCCCGCAATCGTAGCCGCCTTGGCGCGGCTGATGCCTAGGTTGTCCACCAGCACGCTGGTGGGCACCTCGAGCAGGCTGATGGCGCTTGACAGGGCAGCGAAGAACAGGCCCAAAAAGAAGAGGCCACCAACAATGCGACCGACCACGGCGCCCATTTCAATGAAGGCCGATGGCAGGGCGATGAAGGCCGTGCCAAAGCTGCCGGAACTCAGGGTGGCCTGGATGTCAGGGGAATACAGCAGCCCCGTGAAGGCCAAGACGGGGAAGATCATCATACCCGCTAAGATGGCGACGCCCGTGTCGGCAAAGGCGGTGATGGTGCCGTCTTTGGTGACGGACTGCTTCTTCCCCATGTACGACGCATAGGTCAGCATGGCACCTTGGCCGAGGCTGAGGCTGAAGAACACCTGGCCAACGGCGGCCGCGATGTTGTTGGGCGTCAATTCACCCCAGTCCGGGCTGAAGATTTCCTTGTAGCCAGCACCCATGCCGGGTTGGAACAGGGCATAGATGACAATGCCACCGACGATGGCGAACAAGGCGGGAATCATGATCGTCACCACCTTCTCGATACCTGCATCAACGCCGCGGGCAACGATGTAGATGACGACGGCTCCCACCACGGCATGCCAGAAAATGGCCCAGGGGCCGTACGCTACTTTGTCGTAGAAGCCGAGGGGGTCATCCCACCAGCCATCGGTGAAGGTCGCGAAGAAGAAGCGCAGGGTCCACCCGGTCATGACCGTGTAGAAGAAGAGCACGAAGACGGCTGCCAGCATCCCGAAAACGCCGAGGACCGCCCATTTCTTGCCGTGCGGTCCACCTAATTTGGTGAACGCCTGGACCGGGGACAATTGTGTCATCTTGCCGAGGCTCATCTCGCCAAGGATGGCGGGAAGGCCCACGAAGAGCAAGAGAAGGAGGTAAACGAACAGGAACGCCGCCCCGCCGTTGTCGGCCAATTCCCGCGGGAATCGAACCAGGTTGCCAAGTCCGACCGCCGACCCAACGGCGGCCATGATGAAGCCGAATCGGCTATTCCATTCGCCACGTGCACCTGCCATGGTAGTTGCCTCCTAAGCGGTCTCCACGTCCGGCAAGTCAACCACGGCGTGGTAGGTTGCAAACCAGCCCGT
>JBFJXH010000070.1:0-8638 GCA_041623215.1 Thermoplasmatota archaeon | reverse complement strand
CCGGCGATGCTGGCGTGCGTTCCAGCCGCCGCCCGTTGGCGGGTGTCCCCGCCAGCGGCTAACCCAGATGCCTTGGCCACTTCCCGGGCAAGCACCCGCGCAGCGTCGCCATCCGCCGCTTCCCTCCAACCGAATTCAGTAAGAATCCGGGGGTAGTGTTCGTGCCAACGGGCCAAGGCAGCCTCTGTTGCGACGGGGCCTTTGCGGCCACTTGCGCCGGCGCCAAGAGCATGTGGCGGCCCAGGTAGAACCGTCGCGGCGGGTCTTTGCTTAGGCACGGCGAATCACGGTGGGCCCATCGACGAACGAGCGTACGTAGCGGCTGACAATGAGGCCGGCGGCTCCGACGCTTAGCCCGACGAATACACGCAGCACGAGGTCAAAGGTGAGAATCCGGGCCACGGCCAGTCCCTCGATGGTGCCAATCCAGGCATCCAATCCGGCACTCGCGAGGAAGCCGAAGGCAATCAGCATGAAGGCGGCGGTCCACGTGCGGATTCGGGCGCCACCCGTCCGGAGCCAGCCATCCAGAATCGCGCCACCAATGTAGACCAGCAGCGCGCTAATCACAAAGGGCAGGAGCACGTCCAGGACACGGAGCGTATGATGCAGGCGAGTGGCGTTGGCAAGACTGGGCACGTTGAAGGCCGCGACGGCGCCCCACGCCAGGAGAATTACCATGCCGATATTAGCCAGTAATTGGACGCGTCCACTGCGCAGGCCTTCCATGAAGTCGCGGGCAAACCGTCCAAGTGGTTGCTCCCAGCGAAGGGCATGCACGAGTAGCCAGGCGCCGGCAATTCCAAGCGTGACGCCCCAGGCGTAGGCGACCATGTCGGTTAGGAAGGCGAACGCCCAGACCAACATGACGATGCCAATGGGCATGACAAAGCGGCGTGCCATCTTGTCGTCGTCCATCATCCTCGTGATGGTGTAGTAGGCGCCTTCCAACCGGGGTGCCTGCTTGACAATGCTGCGGTACATGTGGCTTACAGGCACACGGCTTTGGATGATGGGCAGGATTTGCTCGTCCTCGGCACCATCGGTAACCAGAATCACATCGTCTGCGCCGGTTGCGGCGAGGACTTGATCCAATTGAGCTGCCAGGATGCGGTCGCTGCGAAGGCCAACCCGGCGGTGTCCGGCCAAGGCCGCCACTTCCACCTGGTCGCCAGTCTCCTTGCCGCGAGCCAATTCCTGGTCGTACAGACGCGCGGCGGCAAACAAGGCATTCGTATCCGAGTCCTCGGGGTCCGCTAAACCCAGCGCCTGGGCTGCCGCAACAATGCCGCGTCGCCCGATGACCGGCGTCTCAATGCCGGCTTTGTCACCGACGTCGTTGTCGCGGTCTACGTACAGGATGAGGGACTTCAACGCGCCACCGTGGTTGTCGTGATTGTTGAAGCTTCTTACAAGGGCTTCGACAAGCGACGATGAAGTGTGCATGGGGGAAACGCTTGGAGTCGGCGCGGCCGTAAGGCGGCGAAGTAGCCGGCATCGTGGTGCTGCCTACGAGATCGTGGACCTGCGTCGAGAGCCTAGCTTAGCTGTTGGCGGGCCGGAAGACAAAGCGGAACGCCCGTAGCAACACGCCGTCTGGGGTCAGTCGCTTGCCCAAGTTCAAGACCTTGGCGTCAAGGCCGCAGAAGTAATGGAAACGGGGACGGCGTGCAGTTGATGCGTGCACCATGGCACGGAGAACCGGATTCAGGTTCTTCTTGCCACCGTCTTGGCCGCGCAGCATGGCCCACCGTTGGTGCAACCCAGCATACGGTGACTTCTTGGTGTCGCGTGCCGCCTTCTCTGAAATGCTCCTGGCGTCAAAATTGGTGGCGAAGTGGCCCGGCTCAATGAGGCTGACGTGCAGGCCATGCGGGGCTAATTCGCCGTGGAGACTCATGGACAATGCGCGCACAGCAAACTTGCTCGAGCAGTAGGCCGCCATCATCGGCGGCGCCACGTGGCCGGCGATGCTTGCCACGTTGACAATGCGGCCGGTTCCCCGGTGCCGCATCCCCGGCAGCACCAATTGCGTCAGGCGGACGAGGCCAAACACGTTGACGTCGTACATGCGCCGCCAGTCCGCCTCCGTTGTTTCCTCGAGGGGAAGCGTCGTGCCGTAGCCTGCATTGTTCAGGAGGATATCGATGCGGCCGAACTGCGTTTCCACGTCTTTGACCGCTTTGGCCATGCTGGCCTCGTCTGTCACGTCGAGTTGCAGGGTCGTCACATGCTCGCCAGCCAAATCGGCTACGTCACCCGGGTTGCGGGCAGTCGCCACCACATGGCAACCCTTGGCCACGAGTCGAGGCACGATTGCCCGCCCAAAGCCGGTGCTGCAGCCAGTGATGAGGGCAACGGGTCGTTCTCCTTCCATGGCGCTGGCGACGAAGCAGGCAACGTTTGAGGCCACCGGCCTGAACTCGCCGCCCAGGCGCTTACGCTTCGCCCCCTTCATGCCCCGGGAGGGGGCTGGATGTGGGGGGCGGTGGCCAGGTAGCATTGCGGTAGATGGTGGCGGCGTCCCACCAGGCCCACAGTGCGCCTGCAATGCCCGGAACGATGAGGGGCCAACTGCCAAACAGGACGAGGGCCAGCTGCACCCAGCCGCGACCCCAGAGGCCCGTGTGGGGGTTGCGGTAGCCGGCGATGATGGCGCCGACGCCGGGCACCACGACTTGAATCGTCGTTAGCACCTTGGTCCACGTTGGTGACAAGATGAGGGTGCGATGCGGGTGGCCCACGGCGCCTCATGCGCCGCGCCGCTTATCAGGGACACCTTTGTCGCCCGCGCATGGACCTGTATGAGTACCAGGGTCGCGACCTGTACGAGCGATTCGACATTCCCTGCGCCAAGGGCTTCGTGGTCGAATCGTTGCCAGAGCTTGAGCAGCATCTGCCGAATGTCGACTACCCGGTTGTCGTGAAAGCGCAGGTCCTAGTCGGCGGGCGTGGCAAGGCGGGCGGGGTCAAGTTTGCCCACAATGAAGCTGAACTGCGCGCTCATGTTGAAGCCATCTTAGGCATGGACATCAAGGGCCACACGGCGGACAAAGTCATGGTGGCTGCGATGCTCGACTTTGCCGAGGAATACTACTGTAGTTTCCTCATTGACCGCAACGCCCGCGGCTACATGATGATCTTTAGCCAGGACGGTGGCATGGACATCGAATCGGTCCCTGAAGAGCGGCTGGCCAAGGTGGCCATCGACCCGCTGGAGGGCTTCACCGACGCCCACGCAGACATGGCCTTTGACAAGACCACATTTGACGATGCCACCAAAGCTGGCATCAAGCCCGTCATGGCTGGCCTTTACCGGATGTTCACTGAAATGGATGCGGAACTCGTCGAGGTTAATCCATTGGCCAAGACTGCCGACGGCGCCATCGTGGCCGCAGACAGCAAGGTCACCATCAACGACTCGGCCATGTTCCGCCACCCCGAGCTGAAGCAACGGGACCACAGCCTCACTGACCTCGAACAGGAAGCTCGAGACGCAGGTGTTGCCCTCATTGAACTCGATGGCAACATCGGTGTCATCGCCAATGGCGCCGGCTTGACCATGGCCACCCTGGACGCGCTGACCCACTACGGCGGCAAGCCGCGAACGTTCCTCGACTTGAGCGGCGCTACGGACCCCGAGAAAGTGGCGGAAGCGGTGCGGCTCATGAAGAAATCCAACCCGGGCGTCATGCTTCTCAACTTGTTTGGCGGTATCACGCGTTGTGACGTGGTCGCCGAGGGCCTCGTCAAGGTCATTGACCACGAAGGCGTTGACTTCCCTATCATCACGCGCATCAAGGGCACCAAGGAAGCCGAGGCCAAGGTCATCCTCGAGAAATACGGCTTCACTGTGGCCGACACGCTGCAAGAGGCGGCCGAAAAGGCCACTGAGATGGCCAAAGACATGCCGCTAGCCAAGGAGGTCCTAGCATGAGCGTGGTCCTCAACGAACAATCCAAGATTGTGGTGCAAGGGGCAACCGGCTCCGTGGGTTCCTTCCACATTAGTCAAATGCAGGAATACGGGGAGTACGTCGTTGCCGGCGTGACGCCGGGTAAAGCAGGCCAAGAAGTGTACGGCGTCCCTGTGTTCGACACGGTGGCCGAGGCGAAGGCGGCCACAGGCTGCAATGTGAGCCTGGTGTTCGTCCCCGCTCGCTTTGCCAAGGCCGCTGTGGTAGAAGCAGTCGACGCCGGCATGGAAGCCGTCATCGTCATCACCGAGCACATCCCGGTGCACGACGCGGCCCACTTTGTCAACTACGCCCGCAAGCATGGCGTGACCCTCATCGGTCCCAACTGCCCCGGCGCCTGCACCGCCGGCGTCGCGAAGGTCGGCATTCTCCCGGGCCAGATTTTCAAGCCCGGGGGCCCCGTGGCAGTTGCCAGTAAGTCTGGCACGCTAACCTACGAGATTGTCGGCGCCCTGAGTGACGCCGGCGTCGGTCAAACCACGTGCCTTGGCCTAGGTGGCGACCCCATTCCTGGCACCACGCTGCTGGATGCGGTCAAGTTGTTCGAGCAGGACGACGAGACCAAAGCCATCGTGCTAGTGGGTGAGATTGGAGGTGGCGCGGAAGAAGAAGCGGCTGCCTACATCCAAGAAGTTGGCCTCGTGAACCGGAAGCCCGTGTACGCATTTGTCGCCGGGCGCAGTGCGCCGGAAGGCAAGAAGATGGGCCACGCGGGCGCCCTCGTCGAAAAAGGTGTGGGGACGGCCGAAAGCAAGCTCAACGCATTCAAGGCCGCCGGCGTCAAAGTGGTCGATTTCCCAACCGATATCGTACCCCTCGTGAAGGCCGACCTGGGGCTCTAGACGTGGGCGCGGCCCTCGCTGGCCCCGAGCAAGTGCTTGACTATTGGCTTGGCAGCACCCCGTGGGAGCACCAGGAGCGCTGGTACGCTGGCGGGCCGGAGGTAGACCAAGAAATCCGCGACCGGTTCGGGCCCACCATCGCGGCCGCCGTGGCGGGGCAGCTCGACGACTGGGCCGCGACGCCCGCCGGCCGAGTTGCGTTGGTAATCGTGCTCGATCAATTCACCCGCAACGCCTACCGGGATTCGCCGGCGGCGTTTTCTGGCGATGAACGTGCGCAGGGGTTTGCGGACGTCCCTGAGGATTTCTTGCGTGAGTTGCCGCCCGACCACGCTTATTGCCTCGCCATGCCGTTCATGCACGCCGAAGATGCTGCACTACAGCATCGGAGCGTGGCCCGTTTCGTAGACCTCGCCCGACGGACGCCCTCGGTTGGCGGGTTGGACTACGCCATCGACCACGCGGCCATTGTGCAAGCGTATGGTCGCTTCCCCGACCGCAACCAGTTGCTCGGCCGCCCATCGACGCCCGAGGAGCAACAGTTCTTGCGCGCGGTCCAGCGGCCCTGGTTTGAACACCAAGACGCGTAGGCGTCCGCCCGACGCGTGCTCAATCGTTTATCTACTACTCCTTCGTCGCCGCACCCGGGCCCCCATGGCCCAGGTCTGTTTGCATGGCGGAATATGATGTGACGTGCGCCGAGTGTGGCGTGGAGACGACGGTGCCGTTCAAGCCTTCGGGCTCGCGCCCAGTGAAGTGTCGAGATTGCTTCCGACCCGGTGGCGGCCAAGGCCGCAATGACCGGCGCGGCGGACGTGATGCCGGCTGGCAAAAGGAGTTCAAGGTTACTTGTGCCCAGTGTGGTATCAACACAACCGTACCTTTCCGGCCCGTGCCGGGCAAGGAGATTCTCTGCCGCAGCTGTTTCACGGGCGGAGAGAAGCCCAACTGGCAAGCCGAATTCGAAGTAACTTGCTCCGAATGCGGCGAGGAAACGACAGTCCCCTTCAAGCCCGTAGAGGGCAAGCCGGTCCTATGCCGGAGCTGCTTCACCGGCGGCGAAGAGGACACCTGGAAGGAAGAATTCGACGTGACCTGCGACGAATGTGGCATCGAAACGACGGTTCCCTTCAAGCCCCGCGGCGACCGCCCCGTCAAGTGTGATGACTGCTACCAGAAGAGTCGCCCTCCACGCCGCGAAGGTGGCGGTGGCGGTGGCGGCGGCTATGGTGGCCGTGGCGGGCGTGGCGACCGACGCGGTGGCCACGACGGCGAACGACCGCAGTTTGACGTGACGTGCGCCGAGTGCGGCGTCAAAACCACGGTTCCCTTCAAGCCGACGGGCGAGCGCCCGGTTTACTGCCGCGACTGTTTCCGCCGCTAAGCCACCCGTCCCTGGGTTTCGGCCGTGGCCTTCAGCTTTAAGCCCCCGGAGCGATGGCGCTCGCGGTGGCCGTCGTGCGTGGCAAAGCCTTCCTGACTGCAAGCCTGCTCATCCTAACCGTCGCGTGGTCCGCGAGTGGCCACAGTGAGCGCGAGGTGGACTTCCCCGATGGCGACCTTCGTGGCGTGCCAGCCTATCGCCCGTTCGACGATGGCCATGACCACAGTCACCAGGTGCTGGTGGTGTGCAAGCAGGCCGGCCAAGGCCTCTTGGCGGCTGACTTTTCACCGGCCTTTGCGCCCCACGCTGGGGAACTTCTGGACCGTTGCGCCGACGAAGGCTTCGAACACATTCAAGCCGCAGTGGACGCGGTAACAGGGCCAGGGGCCAATATCTACGTCCTGCCGGGCGTCTACCACGAGGAACCAAGTCGCAGCACCGCGTGCGGCAGCCCACGTGGCATCATCTCCTACGCCAACCACTTCGCGTGCCCAACGGCGCAGGCCCTCATCGGTATCAACGGCGATGACCCGGCTGACAGCGGCGTTTTCTGCGGCGACGGAGACCCCTCCATTGAGCGTCTTTGCGACTTACAAATCGAAGGCGTTGGCCATGAAGCAGAAGACACGGTCGTCGAAGCGGGCTTTAGCCGCCTGAACGCAATCCGCCTTGACCGCGTCGGCGGCTTCTACCTGAAGAACATGCACTTCAAGGAGACCGAATTCAATGCCATTTACGTCCTGGAAAGTGACGGCGTGGTCCTCGACAACGTCACCGCCAGCAACAACTGGGAATATGGCATCCTCACCTTTGCCGTCGACTCCGTCCTCATCGACCATTGCGAAGCCTACGCCAATGGCGACTCAGGTGTGTACCCCGGTAGCGCCAGCGAATATCCCGGCGAAGGCATCCGCAGCGCCGATGGCCTCGGCCCCTTCAGTGTCGAAATTCGCAACTGCGACCTACATGACAATGCGCTTGGCTACTCGGGCACCGCCGGCAACAACGTCTGGGTTCACCACAACAAGTTCTACAACAACGCTGCCGGCCTTGCCATGGACAGCCTGTTCCCCGGGCACCCTGGCCTGCCCCAGGACTCCAGCCTGTTCGAATACAATGAGATTTACTCCAACAATGTCAACCACTATCTGAACTACGGTTACTACGGCAAGGAGGACTACTGCGGCCGCCCCGTGGCCGAACGCGGCATCCAAAATGGAACGGTTTGCCCCGTGGTTCCATTGCCGGTCGGGACCGGTCTCTTGGTGGCAGGCGGCAACAACAATACGTTCCGCTACAACCACGTTTGGGACAACCACCGCTATGGCATGATGCTGTTCACCGTCCCGGCCCCCCTGCGCGACGAATACGATCCGGCACTCGTAGTGGACACAAGCCACTGGAACGAATTCTACGGCAACGTGATGGGCTTCAACAAGAGCGTGAATCCCACTGGTGACGTAACGGGCCCGCAAGACCACAACGGGCTCGACTTCTGGTGGGACGAAGCGGGGGCCGGAAATTGTTGGCAGGACAACGTAGCCAGCGGTGGGTTCGTGCTCAGCGACCCGGCCGTCTTGCCCCCATGCAGCCTCGACGATGCCGGCGCCGACGCCGCCTACCAAGTGGTCCGCGCCCAGTACAAGCCACCAAGTCCGAAGCTGGGCACGCTCGTACCATGTGCCCTCTTTGACAAAAACGACCGGACAATCTTCAACCCGCCCGTCGGCTGTGACTGGATGAACACGCCCCCGGAGCCAACTGAAGTGGCTGGCGTTCGCCTGCCGTACCTACCATACCAAGCTGCCGCCCACAATGCAATGGGCGCGTCCGGCCTCAACGAATCCTAGGCCCGCGGCCACCAATCGTACGCACGCGGTGCCAGGATGGTTTTGGTCTAGGCCGCCGAGGCGGTTGGCTGCGTTTCAACGTCCATAATGAGGTGCAAGCCGTGGTTCATGGCAACGGCGGCTAGCAAGCGCTTGCGGTCCATCAGCCCCGCCAGCATCACGTCGCCGTGCTTCCGGCGCCAATGGAGCGACCAGGTCCCACCGTCATCGAAGACCTCGATGTCGCCGGTAGCACTCTTGTAATGGCCAGTTCCAAGTCGGGCAAGAATTTCCACGCGATGCACAAGCACGTCCCTGGCCGGGCGCTTGTTTCGACTTAAGGCTTGACGTGCATTTCCTCTGACGCCGGACGCAGATGCCGGGCCCGGGGGCCGGGGTCTATGGTGCCGGCCTCCGACGGCAGCAAGCTGCCCTCGGCGAGGTTCCAACCACTCGCCAATGAGCGAGTGAACCAGTAGTCCTGCGCGGATTCGAACCGCGGTCCCGCCGCCCGGGCCACAAGTGACCCGGCCGGCCTCCGAGGGCAGCAAGCTGCCCTCGGCGAGGTTCCAACCACTCGCCAATGAGCGAGTGAAACAGTAGTCCT
>JBFJXH010000069.1:0-8718 GCA_041623215.1 Thermoplasmatota archaeon | reverse complement strand
CCGCGCATGGGTGACCTGTGCGTCGGCACTGTTACGGAAGCCAATCCTGGCAACTGGATTATCAACATCCGCGCCCCTTGGCTTTGTCCGCTGCACGTGAGCGAGGCGCCATGGCGTGTCGACTTCGGCGAAACGGCCAGTTACCTGCGCCCAGGCGACGCGGTCCTTTGCAAGGTGCTGTTTGTCGATGAGCAAAAGAAGGTCCAAGTGACCCTCAAGGACCGCAGCTTGAACAAGCTCGAAGGCGGGACCATCATCGAGATTCCGCCGGTAAAGGTGGCCCGCGTCATTGGCAAGAAAGGCTCCATGCTGAACTTGGTGAAGGGCTACGTCGAGGCGTGGTTCTTCGTCGGTCAAAATGGTCGCATCTGGATCAATGGTGAGCCAGCCGAAGTAGAGTTGGCCAAGCGCGCCTTCACCAAGATTTGTGACGAGGCCCACATCCCTGGCCTCACGGAACGCATGAAAGAATGGCTGGAAAGCGAGCGCCCCGGAGGCGTTGACGCCAGCATCCCCCACGACGAGGAGGAATAACATGGGAACACCAAACGAAGAGATTACACTCATTGACAAGAAGGGCATCCGAATGGATGGCCGCAAAGCAGACGAAATCCGACCAATCCACATCGAAGCAGGTGTCTTGCACCGTGCCGATGGCTCCAGCTACCTCGAATGGGGCGGCAACAAGGTGCTGTGCGCCGTGTATGGGCCCAAGGAGGCGCTGCCGCGCCGCATCCAGGACGCCACCAAGGCGGTTGTGCGCGCCCGCTACAACATGGCGGCCTTCAGCGTTGACGACCGCAAGCGCCCCGGCCCTGACCGCCGCAGCCAAGAAATCAGCAAGGTCATCAGTGACGCATTCGAGAATGTCATCTTGACCGACCAGTACCCTCGCGCCATGTTCGAAATCAACATGGAGATTCTCGAAGCTGCCGCCGGTACCCGGTGCGCGGCACTCACGGCCGCCACCGTCGCGCTAGCCGATGCAGGCGTACCCATGAAGGGCCTCGTCTCTGCTGTCGCCGCCGGCAAGGCGGGTGGCAAGGTCATTCTTGACCTAGGCAAGGAAGAGGACAACTTCGGCGAAGCTGACTTGCCCATTGCCATCAACCACACCACCGGCGAAGTGGTACTCCTGCAAATGGATGGCCACCTTTCGCCGGAGGAGTTCGACGAAGCCATGGACCTCGCGGTCCTCGGCTGCGAACAAGTGGTTGCCTTCCAACGCGAAGCGCTCAAGCGCCGCTTCGAAGCGGACCTCGACAAGCTTGACGAGCGAGCCGCAGCGAGCATGGCGTCCGAAGGCGGCAGCGCTAACGATCAGCAATCCCGCGCGGGCCCCAGTCGTGGTCGTGACGACCGCGGTGGCCGTGGCGGCCGTGGTGGTCGAGGCGGCGGTCGCGGTGGCCGTGGTGGTCGAGGCGGCGGTCGCGGTGGCCGTGGTGGTCGAGGCGGCCGCAAGGGAGGTGACAACTGATGGAACAGAACCCAGTATCCACAATCAAGCGCGACTTCATCCGCAACCTGCTCGCTGACGGCGAACGGGAAGATGGTCGAGGTCTCATGGACATGCGTGACCTCGAAATCACGGCGGACTACATTGGCAAGGCCAACGGCAGTGCATTGGTGAAGCTCGGCAAGACGCAAGTCTTGGCCGGCGTCAAAGTCCAAGTTGACACGCCGTACAACGACACGCCCAATCGTGGCAACTTCATGACCAGTTGCGAACTGTGCCCGATGGCCAGTCCCTACTTCGAACCGGGGCCCCCGCGCATCGAAGCCATCGAATTGGCTCGTGTCACCGACCGCAGCCTGCGAGAATCAGGTGTCATCGACATGGAAGCTCTCTGCATCGAACCGGGCCAAGCGGTCTGGGGCGTCTTCGTCGATTTGCACGTTCTCGACTATGATGGCAACCTGTTCGACGCCGCCAGCATCGCTGCTCTCGCGGCCGTGCTTGGCGCTCGTCTGCCCCCTGTATGCCCGAAGACGGGCCGCGTGGTCTTTGAGGACGGCGAAAGCCGTCCGCTGCCGCTGCGCGTGGACAACGCCACGTTCAGCACCACCTTCGCCAAGATTGGCGACAAGGTTGTCGTGGACCCCAGCTTGTACGAGGAACTCGTCGCCGATGCCCGCACCACTGTTGGTGTTGATGGCTCGGGCGCTCTGCGGGCGGCCCAAAAGGGTGGCTTCGGATCGTTCACCGTGGACGAAATCAAGTCGTTCCGCCGCACGGCACACGAGTTGGGCCAGGCTGTGATGGAGAAGGTCGAGGCCGCCGTCAAGGCTGGCCAGACCGTCACCGCCTAGGTAGGTCGCCGCGTGTCGTCGCCCTTGCGGACGGCGGCGCTTCCCCTCTCCCGCCCTCTTCCCCTTCTCCTTTTCGCGCACCAAACCCTTAAATGAAGGCCGCCGTGGCCGGCTCCGTCGTCCCAGGCTGCCCCAGGCAGCACCGGGAAACAGGAGACTCCAACCATGGCTGCATCCACGAAGAAGGTCGGCGCCGCCGGCCGCTACGGTGCCCGTTACAGTGCCCTTGCCCGTAAGCAAGTGGCCACCATCGAGCGCGTTCAGCGCGCCAAGCACACCTGTGCGTCCTGCGGGGCCCAGGCGGTGCGCCGCATCCACACGGGCATCTGGCAATGCCGCAAGTGCGACCACACCTTCGCGGGTGGCGCCTACACGCCCCAGACGGGTGGCGGCCAATCGGCCAAGAAGGCCCTTCGTGGCATCACGGACAAACTAAGCCGTGGCGCTGACGACGTGGTTGTCCCCGTCGCAGCTGTGGCGGATGTCGCTGCCGATGTTGACGCAGACGACGAGGCCTGAGCTTCATGGCTTACAAGTGCGGCGTCTGCAAGAAGCGCGTCCAATTTGACGCTCAGAACATCGGGATTCGGTGCCCCTACTGTGGGTCCAAGATTTTCTACAAGGAACGTCCGACGGTCGCCAAGGCCATCGGCACCGAGTAGTCGATTCGCATGCACGAAGCCCGACTCCAGCTCCCCTGCACGGACCTGGAATCGGCGCAAGCCGCCATGGCGGCCCTCCGCGTTGAATTAGCCGATGGGCCGTCCGGCAGCACCGCATCACTAGAGCTCGCCCACGAGCCATTGGCATTGGAATTGACCATCGCCGCGCCGGACGTCTCGACGCTTCGTGCCGCCCTCAGCGGCGCCGTGCGACTCCTTGACACCGCGCTCGTGGTCACGGGGAATGTCCCCGAGGCACCGGAGTCCAGCAAAAACAACGGTTAAGCCTTGGAGTCCTCCTGGAAGCGCCATGAGATTCCTGCCCATCGTCCTGGTCGCTGCCGTCGCCTTGGCCGGCTGCCACGACGGCACCCACCTGCCAACGGAGCAGGCAGGCGGTATTGTTGCGGCCGAACCGGCCCCCGTGCGTACCAACACGCCCCGAGAAATCGTCCTTGACGACTCCGATGCTTCCGGGTCGCCTGGAACGACGCAACAACAGGAATCCACGGGCCCTGGCCCCATGGAATTGCTGCTCACCCCTTCCGCGCCGGGACAGCCTGTGCCTTGGGATGCCAGTTTCCGCCTCACAGGGATGAATCTAACCTCAGACGACTTGCGGTGGGGCCTCGACTTGGATGGTGACGGCGCGGACGACGCGACGGGATTCACGTTGCCCGCAGTCGTCAGCCACACGTACATTCGGGCCGCGAGCCTGAACGTGACGGCATGGCTCAACGTTCAAGGCCACAATGTCACGGCCTTCGCGCTGGTGGCCCCGTTACCCTACCCTGGAGAGAATTTCAGCCTCGATGGTAGCGTGTCGGGGCCGTCGTTCGATGGCCTGCAGATTCATCCCGAGGCGAACCGCAACCACACCTTCGAGGTTCCTGTGCCCCTGCAAAGCATGCGACTCACATTGTCGTGGGATGGCCCCCCCGTCGTGGCAGCTGACCTAGACCTGTTCCTGTATGCACCCGACGGCGAATTGGTGGCGAGTGGTGCCACGCTTGACAATCCGGAAATCATCGACGCCGTCCTGCCGGCGGACCTAGCGAAGCAAGGAACGTGGACGGCGCGCGTTCGACTCTACGAGGGCGCGGAAACAGCTTACACGCTAACGGTGACCTACCAATGAAGCAACCGCGCGGTGCAGCGGTCGCCGCGTGCCTGCTGTTCATCGTCACGTTGCTCGCGGGCTGCGTCGAGGACGCACCCGTGGCTGGACGTGTGGTGGCACCGGACGACCCGGCAATCCCTCGAGACCGCTATCAGGATGACCATGCAGCCTCCACTTCGGCGGGTCAGGAAACGGCGCGGCTGGCCGACCCGTGTCCATCTGACCCGCGCCGTTACGAGGCGCGTTTTGGCCCAGCGCAACCTCCTTCGGCGGCGATGGTTGGCGGCGGCGAGTTGCACCGCGCTGCCGGGCCCCGGCTGGCTACCTTTGACGGCGATGCCGGCGTCTGGCGCGCGTTACCTGGTCGGCCCTCGGACGAACCTGGGACGCTGGCGGCCAACGACGATTGGCTAGTGGTCGTGGGGGGCCACGAGCAAGCCGGCCAATCGGCCGACCTGTTCAACCGGTCCACGCGGCAGTGGCAAGTCGCACCGGACCTACCTCTTGGCCGCGTGCACCATGCGGTTGCCGTCGTCGGTGACGAGGTCTTTGTCATGGGCGGCGAACGCTTTGCCGGCGGGCCCCCCGTGGACACAGTCTGGTCGTGGCGCCCCGGCCAGCGGGCCTGGACGGAACGGGCGCCGCTTCCGGTTGCAACCAGTGAGGCTGCTGCGGTCGTTCTTGATGGCAATGTAATCCTGCTCGGTGGGCGTACGTTGGAGGACAATGCGACGCGGTCGATGTGGCGCTTTGAGCCGGGCCGCAACCTGTGGAATCCTGACGGCGGGCTGCCCGGGCCGCGGGCTGGCGCTGCAGCTGCCATCCATTGCGATTGGTTGTGGCTCGTGGGAGGCTCGAATGGCACGGCAGACATGAACACCACCTTCGTCAAGAACCTCCGATCAGGTGCCTGGAGGCCGGGACCCACATTGGCCTTACCTCGGGCGGACCTTTCCGTGGCGAGCTTTTGCAATGTCCTGTGGATTGCGGGAGGTCGCGTGAATCAAACGACCACGCCTGCCCTGGAGCTCATTGCGGCGCCGGGCGCCCGCAGCTGCATCGAGGACTTGCGGGCCGACACATTCTCCATCACCCGTGGTGGCTCGACCCAGCAAGGAGACTCGAGCGGGTCTTCGGGAACAAGTGCCAGTCGGCCGCCGACGGTGTCCCTGGACCCGTCGGTCCTGATGGGTCAAGCGCCACTTCGCGTGACGTTTCGGCTTGATGGCTCGGACCCAGATGGGGACAACCTGACCTGGAAACTGGACCTATCCGACACAGGACGTGTCAATTACACGGGCACGACACTACCCGCCCTGGTGCAGTGGACGTTCTGGAGCGAAGGGATTCACAATGTGACGCTGCACGTTTCCGATGGCAATCATACCGTTCGCTCGAATGTTACATTGCAGGCGCTGGCCGCGCCCGGTACGCTGCAAACCCAGCGCATTTCCATCTTCGGGGCTGACCCTGCCGCGTGCGCGGGGGCTCCGCAAGACTTCGTGGACGGCTTCCTGCACGAAACGTTCCGCATCAATCCCCAAAGCAGAGGCGCGGTCTTCTCGGTGGCCCTCCAGGCGTTCCCGCCTGCGCCGGACCACGGGATTATCTTCACCCGTGCCAATGGCGCGGTTTCCGCCAGCTTCTATTCGCATCCGTTGGACGACGATTTCCAACGCATCGATGGACGCGTCCCGACGGATGCCTTCGAGGCGACGGTGTTCTCCTGTGGCGTACCCAAAGTCACTTCCGGATGGTACCGGGCCGGTTGAAGTCACTTGCAAGACGTCACCCCTGGCCTTTTGTAGCACCCCTAGGTGGGCCGATTCAGATGGCTGACGTGGTGGACCACCTTGTCGCCTGCGGCGCTTTGCGATTCGGGGACTTCACCCTGACAAGCGGCGCCAAGAGCCGATACTACGTGGACGTGAAAGCGGCCATGACTGACCCTGCAACGCTACGCGCCATCGGTGCGGCCATGGCGGCTGTGGCAAAGGAGCATGGCCCGTTTGATGCCGTTGCCGGCATGGAGTTGGGTGCGGTGCCGATTGCGACTGCCGTGAGTCTTGAGTCGGGCCTGCCACTCATGATGATTCGCAAGGGTGAACGCCAGCACGGCACCGGTCGCCGCATTGAAGGCCCGGATGCCGATGGCAAGCGAGTCTTTGTCGTCGAAGATGTCACCACGAGTGGCGGCAGCACCGTCCAAGCCGTAGAGGTCCTGCGGGCAGCGGGCGCTGTGGTGTCCCATGGCTGCGTCGTCGTTGACCGTGACAGCGGGGGCATTGAGGCCTTGGAAGCGGTTGATGTGACCTTGCACGCGCTTGCCCGTGCCAGTGAACTGCTGGACCGCCCGGAAGCGAAGGCGGCTTTGGCGGGAGTGGATGCCTGATGGCTGCTGAGGCGACCCAGCGCGCCACGACCACCATTCTGCTCGTGGGCGGCGGCGCTCGTGAACACGCCATGGCTGCAGCCATTGCGCGAAGCCGAGATGGAAATCTCGTTGCTTACCTCAAGCATCGCAACCCGGGCATCACGAAGCTTGCCTCACAATTCTATCTTGGAGATGAGCTTGAGATTGATGCCGTGGTCGATTACGCCAAGCAAGTGGCCGCGGACCTAGTCGTCATCGGCCCTGAGGCACCCGAGGAAAAGGGACTCGCAGATGCAGTAGCGAAGGCCGGAATTCCCTGCGCCAGCCCCACCAAAGCAGCGGCGCGCATCGAGACGGACAAGCAGTTCATGCGTGACCTCATGGAGCGGCATAACGTGCCGGGTCGCCTAGGATTCCACCCCTTCAGCGACGTCAAGGAAGCGCTGGCGTTTCTCGACGCGAACGGGCCGGTTTGGGCCATCAAGCCCATCGGCCTAACGGGAGGCAAGGGTGTACAAGTGTTTGGAGATCACTTCCAGGATGTAGCCGGGGCCAAGGCGTATGCGGCGAGCGTCTTTGAGTCCGGCGCAGGCGGCGGGGCCTTGCAGTTTGAGGAGTTGGCTGTTGGGCAGGAATTTACGCTCATGTGCCTGACGGATGGCACGACTGTGCTACCCATGGTTGCGTGCCAGGACCACAAGCGCCTGTACGAAGGCGATGCGGGACCCAACACCGGAGGCATGGGAAGCTACAGCCAAGCTGATGGACTCCTTCCTTTCTTAACCAAGGGGGAATTCAATGACGCCGCCGATATCGTGCAAGCGCTCGTTGATGCTCTGCGAGTCGAGGGAACGCCCTACGTTGGCGCCATTTACGGCCAATTCATGCTCACTGTCGATGGGCCGAAAGTCATCGAAATTAACGCGCGCTTTGGCGATCCCGAAGCCATGAATGTCTTGCATCTGCTGGAAACGGATTATGGCATGCTCTTGCGTGCCATGGTGGATGGTGAGTTGCACAAGTGCAAGCTGGCGTTTCGCCCCCACGCGACGGTGGTCAAGTATGCCGTGCCGGAAGGTTACGGCGATGGCAAGCCGGAGCCCGGCCACAAAGTGACCGTTGACGAAGCGGCCCTCGCCGATGAAGGGGCCGCCATCTATTACGCCAGCATCGAGGAACTGGACGACGGCTCTTTGTCTACCTTGACAAGCCGGACGTTGGCGGTTCTGGGCGAAGGCGAAACCATTGCGGAGGCAGAAGCCGCCGCCGAGCGCGGCCTCGAACATGTGCATGCCGAGAGCCTGGCGGTGCGCCACGATATCGGCACCGCCGCGTTGATTGAACGCCGCATCCGGCACATGCAGGAGCTACGAAAGGCAGCGAGCACCGAACCTCCTGCTGCCGATGCGGCCGTCCCCGCGGACGAGGCTACCTAATGGACGCAAACTTGGTCTATTTCGTCGGCACGGCGGGTGCGGGCAAGTCAACGCTCGTCGCTGCCTTCGATGAATGGTGCCAGGAGCATGGGCTCAACACGCTCATTGTCAACCTTGACCCTGGCGCCGAGGAATTGCCGTACGAAGCCGCCGTGGACGTCCGGGAAAACATCCGTCTCGTCGATGTCATGCAAGACTATGGGCTCGGACCGAATGGCGCTCAGGTAGCGGCGGCGGACCTTATTGCCCTCCAGCTAGAGGACCTGCGAAAGCAAGTCATGGACGCTAACGCAGACCTCGTGCTCATTGACACCCCCGGCCAATTGGAATTGTTTGTCTTCCGGGAAGCCGGAAGGTACATCCTGCAGGGTATGGACCCGCAAAAATCGGTGGTTGCCTACCTCATGGACCCCCTGCTTGCCCGCAGTGCGTCCGGTTTTGCCAGTCAATTGCTTCTGGGGGCCACCACGCACTTCCGGCTACAAGCGCCGATGGCGTACGTGCTTTCGAAAAGTGATACTCTCACGGAGCAGGATGTAGATACAATTTCCACCTGGGCTGCGGATTCATTTGCGCTGGAAGATGCAGTAATGGGTGAAGATCCGACCATGGGGCGTGAACTGGCGGCACAGGTCAGTCGGCTCATCGATGGCATGGAACTGCATCAACGCCTCGTGCCGGCGAGTAGCATTGACCGTAATGGCCTCGACGAGATTTACCACATTGTGCAGTCGACCATTGGCGGTAGCGAGGACTCCACACCTGAGTACGATACGTTCCTGGCGCCCGACCAGGACGACATCAACCTTGGTTGAT
>JBFJXH010000068.1:0-8882 GCA_041623215.1 Thermoplasmatota archaeon | reverse complement strand
GCTAGCACGGGTCGGTCCCGGTAGTAGGAAGTAAACGAACTAGCCAATTCCAACGCATAGGAGCAAAACCGATGCGGTGCGGCCTCGTCGCACGCCTCTTTGGCCTCCCGTGAAAAACGGGCCACGAGGGCCAGTAGGTCGTATTCCGGCTCTCCCAGCTTGGCAAGCTCGGCGTCCGTTAACGAAGCCGTGCCCGAGGCATCAAGCCCAGCGGCCTCGGCATTGCGAAGCAAGCTAGCTGCTCGGGCATGCGCGTACATGAGATACGGCGCCGAGTCCCCGTCAAACGAAAGGGCCTCTTCCCACCGGAATTGGATGGGCTTCTCAGGCTGGACCTTGGCGATGTTAAACCGAATCGCTGCGATGCCAACCGCCTCGGCAATGGCGTCTCGCACCGCATCCGGAAGGTCGTCGCCCCGGCGGGCACCCACCTCGTCGCGCGCCCGCTGCACAGCCTCATCGAGCAAGTCATCCAGAAACACGACGCGATTGGCGCGGGTGCTCATCTTGCCATCGGGCAGTCCCACAAAGGCGTAGAAGACCACACGCGGGCGTCGAGCACCCAATTCATCGAGGGCGATGCCTACTTGCAGCGATTGCAGGCGGTGGTCCTCCCCAAGCACATCGATGAGGTGGCCGCCTTCGCCCACAAAGTCACTCTTCCATTGGTGGTAGGCTATGTCTCGGGTCGCGTAGACGCTTGTGCCGTCGCGGCGCGTAAAGTGGAAGTTGGTGGACTTGTTGCCTTTGAGTTCGGCGGAGAGGTCCAAGTAATGAGCCCCGTCGGCGGTGACTCCGTGGCGTGGTGATGCTTGCAAGCCTTCGATGACTCGGGCCACGGTTCCATCTTCCACGTGGTCCGACTCATCATCCACCTGGTCGAAGGCCACCCCGAGCCGGCTGAGGCTTTGCTGCATCCCGGTGAAGCACGCTTCATAGACCGGCCGAACCAGCGCCAGGGCCTCAGGATTGCAGGCTTCCAAGTCAGCAACGAGGGCCGCCACTTGCGCGGCCACCGCCGAGTCGGACTCGCGCTTTTCGTTGGCGGCTTGGTAATACCGCACGAGGTCGTGGTCCGGCTTCCCCTCGCGCCCGTCAGCGACCGGCGGTAAGTCGGCCGCATCTAGGTTGTTCTTGCCCCAGGCCAGCAGGGCCACTTGCCGGCCAAGATTATCCATGTAGTAGTGCGCACGTGTGTCATAGCCGGCGGCGCGGTGTAGGCGCACCAAGGTATCCCCGAGGATGGGGTTGCGGGCACGCCCCACATGCAGGGGGCCGTTGGGATTGGCACTGGTGTGTTCAATGAGTACGAGGCCCGGCCGCACCGGCGACTTCAGGCTGCCAGCCGGGTCATCAAGGACCTGTTTCGCGAGGCGATTCTTGTCGAGAAAGAAATTCACGTACGGCCCCACTGCTTGGACGTCGCGAATCCACCCGCCTTGCGGGGCGTCCAGGGCACCGGCCAATTCAGATGCGATGGCGACAGGGGCCTTGCGAAGGGCCTTGGCAAGCGGGAAGCAGGGCATGCCAGCATCGCCCATTTCCGGGCTCGGGGGATCCTCCAGGCCAGGTAGGTCTCCGTCGTAGCCCAGCGCGGCGGCAGCGTCCTGGAGCCATTGCTTGGCTTCGAACTGGAAGGCCTCGATGGGGTCCACGGCGCGCCGACCCAAGACGCCATGAAGAACGTGGCGGACGGCTTAACCGCCGGCGCTACCCTGCCGCCTCGTGCCCCGCATCGAGCTGGATGTGGACGGTGAACGCGTCGTCGGCGACCTGTGGGAGCCGGACGCGCCGCCCACCAGCGGCATCCTCTTCGTACACGGTTTCAACTCGTGCCGCAAGGAATTCGAACGGCTCCCGGCCCGCTTGGCCGTGGCTGGCCACGTCTGCTTGGCGATTGACTTGCGGGGCCACGGGGAGTCCGACGGCGAAACGGGCCTGCTCACGCTTGGCCGGTGCCTCAGTGACCTTGCCACCGGGGCCGATGCATTGGCCGAGCGCCTCCCCCAGGGAGCGCCGTTAGCAGTCATTGGCCATTCCATGGGAGGCGCTTGGGCGGTTGCTGCTCTTGCTCGACTCGACCGCTTCCAAGCCGGCGTCATCGTAAGTCCAGTCAACCGTCCCCTGGATACCCTCCACGTACTGGAACGCCCTTTCTATCACATGCTGGGCGCTTGGAACAACAGGCGGCGACGACGAGGCCAGGCCAGCCGGACCATACCCTACAAGAACAGCTATCCGAACCTCTTCGCCGATCAGGACGCGATGCGCCGGGGCCGAGAGATTGGCTTTCTGGCGGGTAAGGCGAACCTGGGCTGCTACGATACCCTTCGTGACATGGACGTATCAAAGTGGGCGGGCGATGTCTCGGCACCCGTGCTCGTGATTGGCAGCGAACTCGACAAGGCCGTGCCACTTCGGGACCACCGCGCCGTTCACGCAGCGCTGGCCGGGCCAAAGGCCCTGCGCGTGCATGACGGTGGCCACTCCGCATTCCTTGACTGCGACCATGAGCGAGTCGAGTTATGGATTCGTGAATGGCTCGATGAACACCTGGCGGGCTCACAGTGAGCGCCGCATCGCCGGCGGGCGCCGCATTCTTCGATTTTGACAAGACACTCATCAGCACCGACGTGGGCCCGGCGTTCGGTATGTACTTGTTCAAGCGCAAGCAAAATTGGATTGAGGAAGTAAGTCGCAACGGCGTGACCGCATGGTTTCGTAATCGCGTGACCGACGTGCGCTACGCCGGATTCATGACCGGCATGCTGGTGGCCACGGGCGCGTACAGGGTCGGCCTCCTGCGTCGAAGCACCTTGACACGCCTTGCGTACCGAGGCCTGCGCGGCGTCCCCATCGACGTATTCCGAGGCGAGATGGACCGCTTTGTGGACCTGCGCGTCCCAGACCTCGTATTCCCCGCTGTGGTGGCAGAAATTGAACGCCACCAGGCCGCCGGTCGACCCGTCGTCATCATCACGACCGGTCTGGAGGAACTCGTGCAACGGTGCCTGCGCCATTTTCCCCCGGGCATCGAAACCATCGGCTGCCGCATGCACCTCAAGGACGGCCGCATGACCGGCCGCGTGGATGGGCCCCTGTACGGCGCGGACAAGGCGAACATTGTACGGGCTTACTGCCTGGCGGCCGGCACGGATTTGGCCGATTGCCATGCTTACACGGACCACTACAGCGACTACCACATGCTAGCGGAGGTCGGCCACGGCTACTGCGTCAATCCAAGGGGGCGGCTGCGGAAGTTGGCCAGGCGACGCGGGTGGACCGTCATCAACACCAACGAGCCCAGGTAAGGGGCGGGGCCTCAAATCAGCATCCGAGGCCCTAATCAAAAGGAGTGGGAAAAGCGGGTCAAAGGGAGCAAAGGTTCGCTGGGTAAGCCACGGTCCATTCGATTTGGACGCGTGGTCCGCCGGCCAGCGCCTATTCCTTGGCCTTGGTGCTGTAGCCAATCATGACCAACAGCACGGCAACGAGGATGCCAAGAGGACTAATCCAGGCGCCCCACTCCATGCCGATGCCGGCGCCGTGGGCTCCAAACACCATGCCAAACAGCATGGGGATGCTGAGCCAAGTGTTGGTCCGGCTCGCCATAACGGCCTTCTTGACCCGAGGAGCATTGTCCTCGGCAAGCTTGCCCTCGCCGTCTTCGCCAGCGGCGATCTTCTTGTTGTTCGCCAGAATGACTTGTTGGTTGGGCCAGATGATGAACCAGACGTTGAAGGCCATGATGAGGCCGAAGGTGACGCCCATCAGGATGAGGTGGCCGGCGGGGCCTTGGTCAAAGAAGTAGGCGCCCATGGAGCCATATTGCTGGCGCTTAGCTTCGAGCAGCAAGAGACCAAAGATGACGGTAAACAGGGCACCATAGCGGAACCACCACAGGGTCTTCAGCGTAATGTTGGCCGTAGCTTTCTCCGCCATATCGACCGTGAAGGGCTTCTTCATGTCAAACTTCAATAGAGGAAGATTCACCAGGTTGAAGAAGTACAGTAAGCCAATCCACGTAATCCCGGACAGGATGTGGAAGTAACGGAACAGCGTCTCGTTGGCGATGGAGTCCAATGCCATGAGTCCCCCGAAAAAGGGCCGATATATCAAGCCTGATAGCTGCCTTCACGTGGACTTGTCAATGTAGCCGGTGCACCACAATCCCCATCATGCCGCCCGGCGTCCACCGGGCATGGACAAGCGCACCCGGAACGCCCGCATTATGGCGTACCTCATTATTGGGATGTTCGTGACCATGGGGCTCATCGGCGTACTGAGCCAGTTGGGCGCCCCGTAACACCCCCGCCAAGCTACAAGGCCGGTGGCGGCGCACCGCCGACGGCGGCCTCTACCCACGCCAACCGGTCGTTGCCCCAGTAGGTTGCTCGGGTCCCCCCAGGCACCTCTAGAACCATGTAGGGCACCCCCGGAGCGCCTGCTTCGAGGGCGGCGTTCGTGCATGCGATGAGCCGCTTCTTGAGGTCGGGAGCACCCCACGCCTCGGGCTCGCTGGGCAAACCATGGCTCGCAGCCAGCCTTGCCAACACCGCACGGTCGCTGATGTCCACGCCATCGCGGAAGTAGGCATAGAAGACCGCATCCATCCAAGCAGCCTCGGCCACCTGGCCACGATTGGCCGCAAGGAAGTGCAGACGCATCGCTTGGATGCTGTTCACCGGCATGGCCGCTCGGCTGTTGCGGGCGGGTGGCGAGAAGGGCACACCGTAGGCGTCCGCCCAGCGCGCTACATCTTGGTAGAGGTAGGCTCCTTGGTTCGGCATGGTGGCATTGGGCGCAGAGCCATCCGCCTTGAAGATGTGGCCCGCGCTAGCCGGCACCCAGGCAACCTCGGTTTGCTCGTAGCGTTCCGGGACTAGGTTGCTAATGCGCTGCCACGCCAGGTACGCGTACGGACTGCCATAGTCGAAGTACACGGTCAGCCGGTTCACGTTGGGGTAGATGCATCGCGGTTGAAGACCGCTTGCAAGGTTCCCGTCCAAACAGGGCCCATTTCGTGGTGGAACACGGGATATTTTTCTTGCGTACACGATTCCAGGTCCGCCATGGCGCTGGCGACCGCTTCAAGCAGAATTCCAGGCTCCTCGTCGGCAGCCACGTGAAATCCGCGTGGCAGCTTTTGGACGTAACACGAAGGTAAGCTGGACAGACCAACATTGAGGCCTTTCAGAAGGTCGTCTCCCAACTGGCCGGCCAGCCACGCGGCGTAGCGAACGGGGGCAATGATGGTTGCCATAGGGCCACATCGGAAGCCTGCGCTTACGAGTCACTGAGTGCAGGGTGGATTCGGGCAGGACCGGGCGCGTTTCAGCACAGCCTGCGGCCAACCGCCGCCGGGAAGGACGCGGCAGCGGACGTAGTCCCTAGGCTCGGACAACCGACTCCAGGATTGCGCGGCCGTCCCCCACGTCCATGCCAAGTCCCGCGTCTAGGCCCGTGCGGGTCCAATCGGGGTGTTGGCGGCGATAGAAGACGCGCTCGGGGTGGGGCATCATGCCAAGCACGTTGCCATCTGGATTACAGATGCCCGCAATAGCATGAGCTGCGCCGTTGGGGGTCCACGGGTAGGCGGGGTCCTGGGACCCGTCCGGGTCCGTGTAGGTGAACACAACTTGGTCCTGGTCCAGCAAGCGTTGGTACGCCGCCTCGTCCGCCATTAGGAATTTGCCCTCGGCATGGCTGCTGATGATGGTGCGCACTTCGCCTTGCGGGATGGTGCGCGTGAAGTGGCATGTGCCTTGATTCACGTGCCGAAGGTAGCTGGGCCGGCACTCGTAGTGGCCCGAGTCATTGAGGTGTAGCGCCGCGGTGGGCGCATCGGTCATGCGAACGCCATCCAGGTCGGGCAGGATCCCCAACTCCACGAGAATCTGGAACCCGTTGCAGATACCCAACATGGGCCGGCCATCGGCAACGAACTCCCGCAGCGGCCCGCCGAGTTGGCTCTTCATCCGCGCGGCAAGAATCGCTCCGGCACGCACGTAGTCGCCGGCACTGAAGCCGCCAGCCACCCACAAGCCATCGTAGTCCAATAGGTTGCGGCGTTCGTCAGCGGTGACGCCTGGGCCACCCGTCAATTGCTTCAAGTGCAGGATTTCAGCTTGGCCGCCCAACGCACGGATGCAGGCCGCAGATTCGTCCTCGGAGTTGGTGCCTTCGATGCGAAGAACAGCCCAGGATTGGGGCACGGTTGCCGGCACTCGGCGCGGGTTCATAATGGCCACCGAGCGGACGGGGGCCTCCAGCCGACGCAAACGCCTGCCCCATCCCTCCTTGACGAGATGCTTCGGGCTACGCAACCTTGCGGCGCCGCACGCCCTTCGCCTTCGTGCTGGCCAAAGCCAATTCCAAGACTTCCGGGAAGCGGTCTACATAGACGACCGAGATCTTGTCCAGGATGTGCTTGTCCACGACCATGCGTTCCTTGAGGGAGGTGGGCACAACGGCTTGCTTGAAGCCGACCGTCGCCGCCGCCTCAATCCGTTGCAAGGTGTGGCGCACCGCGCGCAGGTCGCCCCCCACCGTGACGCTGGCCAGAAACACCGTGTCCATGCGAACCGGCAGGCCGTCGAGGGCGCTGACCGCGGCAACGGCACCGGCTAGGCTGATGCCTTCGAGGTCTGCTTCGGCGTGAACGACCGTGCCGTCAATGTGCACTTCGGCATGGGTGGCTCCGCCCTTGTGGGCTTTGAGCAGCCCGTTGATTTTGTTGAGTCCGTGGTGGTCAAAGGCCGCCAGCGCCGAGTCAACGACAACGGTTCCGTGTCCATCCGTGGGTGCGATGGCTGCTTCCATGGGCACGATGATACCCGCCGGTTCGCCAACGTCCCCGGTTCCAATGACTGCAACGGCATTGGCGGCGCCAATCGCTTCGCCTTCGTTTTGGAAGTCGGTGCCGGCAATTTGCAGCGCGTGAATCTCCGCATTGGTCATTTGCTGCTCCATGGAGGTTGCGGCATCCTTGGCCGCCAGCACATGCTCCAGCGCGACGAGGTTCTTGCCGTCTGTGTTGGCAAAGTCGCCGCTGGTGCGCACGAGGCCGCCCAGTTCACGCAAGCGTAGCGTGAGCTTTCCGGACCGGCCGGCGCGGCGTTGCGCTTCACGGATAATTTCGGCGGCAGCTTCGCGCGTAAAGTGGGGGACCCGACCGTCGCGGACCACTTCCTGCGCAACAAATTGCAGCAGCTTGAGGCGATTCTCGTGCGTGTCGTCCATGAGGCTGTCCACGTACACTTCGTAGCCGTAGCCACGAATACGCGAGCGCAGGGCAGGGTGCATGCCTTTGTCGAAACCGTCCGGGGCCTCGAGGGCATCTTGGTTGCCGGCGGCCACGAGGATGAAGTCGCAGGGAACTGGTTCGGTGCGGACGTTGCTGCCGCTGCTGGTTTGGCTTTGGCCGCTAATGGCATACTCGCGGTCCTGCATGGCAGTCAGCAGTGCTTGTTGGCTCGCCAGCCGCAGCACGTTGATTTCATCAATGAACAGCACGCCCGTGTGCGCTCGGTGGATGGCTCCGGCCTCGACGCGCAAGTGCGGCGGCGTCTCGAGGCCACCCGATTGGAACGGGTCGTGCCGGACGTCGCCCAGGAGGGCGCCGGCTTGGCTGCCGGTTCCCTCGTAGTAGGGGGCGGTCTTTTCGTCCGGACCATTCTCGACCAAGAGGCTTGGGACAATGAGGTCCGACTTGGGACGTTTCTGGCTCATGAAGTAAACGAACATCATGGCGATGAGTAGCACGAAGAAGAACGTCAGCGGGCTTTCAGGAGGGTCCTTGAGGAAGCTGAACCAGACGCCAAAGCCAATCAGCGAAAGCGCCACCGTCCATTCGAAGAGGCGCCACAAGAGGCCCTTCTTCTTCGCTTCTGCCTCGTATTTTTCCACCAGCTTTCGGCCGTCGCCGCCGGGGACCGTCTTGATCTTGGGATTGTTGGCGTTGGCGTTGTTATGGTGCGCAATGACATCCGGTGCACGTTGCTTAGGAAGAACTTCCGCCATGGCTTTGGCAAGCATGGATTTGCCCGTTCCGGGGTCGCCGATGAGCATCAAGTTGCGCTTTTGCTCAGCGGCTTTCAGCGCCGTTTGTACAGCCCGTTCTTGGCCAATGACTTGGTCAATCAGGCGGTCGGGTGTTTTGATTTGGCTGGTGTCCTTGAAGGGCACTTGCTTGGCCCAGGCATGGGGATCAGGGTCCAGGCGCTTGGGGACTGCGGCGTTCTTCATCAGGTCAATGGATGTTGGGCTCATAGGCTCGGTGCCTCCGCTGTTTTCTTCTTTTTGGCCGCGACCATGCGGGCGACCACCGCAGTTGAGAGAGTGCCTGCCACCGCGCCAACGATGGCGGGATTGGCACCGGGGATGGGTGTTGGAACGGGTGCTGCTGGCGTGATGGGCGGGAAGGCGGGCGGCGTGGGCTGGACCTCCAACAGCTCGGCGTAGCGAACGACGCCGTGGTCGCCGAACGCGATGAAGACCCGTTCGTCCCCGCTGTTGGTGGTGTGGACCACGATGCTGTCCTTGGCATCACCATAAACGCCGGCGTCCAGGCCTGCGACATGCGCCGGGAATGCGACCCGGCTGGCCGGATCACCGTAGCCGACGTCCCAGGTGCCAAGCGTGCGGCCCCCTCCGTGCACAACGGCGTAGGTCTTGAAGAAGGGGGAACCGTCGGCACTTTCGGCGCCATCGTAGTGCTCGGCGATGATCATGTGGACGGTGCCACTGGTGGCGACGTAGGCCATCGCGTTGATGCGGGCCGACAACAGGGACGCAGTGCGCTGGGGAGCATCGCTGAATTGGTCGCGGTAGTCGCGCACCGGGGCCCATTTGCCACCCAGCGCTCCGTAGGCAACTTGGAT
>JBFJXH010000067.1:0-9331 GCA_041623215.1 Thermoplasmatota archaeon | reverse complement strand
TCAACAATCCGCCAATCTGTGCGGCTGCCACCCTCGCCGTCGCCCGGCCACACGTTCAGGAGTGGAGACTGGTCATCTTGACCCAATACGAAAACGCCGCAACAAGGTAGCATAATGTCCACCGTCGCTTGGTCGCCATCCCATACAATGCCCGCCAAGGCGGCCTGCGCGGGAACCCAGGAGCCATCCATGAGGCGAAGGGCACCAAGGTGCGTGAAGTTGCCAAGGACAACGGCGTTGGTGTCGACATGCACTTGCACCACGTCGCCTTCTTCCCCTGAAAACAACACGGCGTAGTCGAAGGCGCGGAAGCCCGGCGGCAAGTCAGGTAGCACGGCGCTGACGGCGGCGACGCCGCCCGGGGACCATTGCGCAAAGGACAGGTCCTTGTTGCCCGCATCGCGAATCCAGCGGATGGGGCCATCGTTGCCGGCGGTGGCATCCACCTCACGTGGTTGCACGCGGCCACCCCCGCCACCGCCACCGCCGCCGGCGCGGACGCGGACATCGAATGACTGGGTTGCGGTCGCGCTGCCGTCGCTAACAACCACGGTGATGGTATGAACGCCAGCATCACTGCGCTCGGTCTGCCAGCACCAAGTAGCTTCGTTGCCGTTTTGCGTGACGTTTCCGTTGCCTCCGGTGACGTTGAACGTCAGGGGGTCGCCGTCGGGGTCGCTGGCCACGAAGGTTTCACAGATTTCCCGACCGGCGCGAACACTGCGGTCGCGAAGCGGATCCATTTCGGGCGGCTGGTTGAAGTCGCCCACGTGGATGGTGAAGGATTCGTCGTCCGTCAGTTGGCCATCACTCACGCGTAGGGTCACCGGGTATGAGCCATTGTCGCCGGAGCCAGGCGTCCAGGCCAATTCACCAGTTGCAGCGTCAAGCGTAGCGCCGGACGGAAGGGGAGTCACGTTGCTGAAGGCCAACACTTGCGGCGCGCCAGCGATGAGGTCCGGGTCCGTTGCCGACGCCGTCAGGCTCATGGGCTGCGTTTCCAGGACCGTGATGTTTGCAATCGGCGCTAGTTCGGGTGCTGTGTTGACCTCTGTGACGTTCAAGGTCATCAGGGCGGCATCGCCCAGACCGCCTTCGTCAGTAACGCGGAAGGTGACCTCGTAGAGGCCATCTTGGTCTTCGGCCGGCGTCCATGTGAAGGTGCCGTTGCTTGCCATGTTGGCGCCGGTTGGTGGCGCATCCATGCTGAAGGTGAGCGCGTCACCCTCCGGGTCACTGGCCGAGAAGGTCAGCGCGAAGGCTTGCAGTTCGGGGAACGTTAGGGGGCTGTCCGGCAGGTCAACAAAGCGGGGCGCGCCACCCAACTCCCGCACCGTGAGCGTCACCGCGTCAAGCACGGTGGTTTTGGTGTCATTGACGCTGACGTTGAAGTGGTAAATGCCGTCGTCAGCTTCGTCCGTTTGCCACCACAGAGTGCCATTGTTAGGCCCGATTTGCAGCCCCGCAGGTGCCCCTACGAGAGCAAAGCTCAGCGTATCGGCGGGGTCCGTGTCGCCGTCGGTTGCTACGGCCTGGGCTTGGTAGAAGTCACCCTCGTCAATGACGGCATTGGGGACGGCCAAAATTGGCACTTCGTTGGTTTCCGTGACCGTCACGGCCACGCTGTCGGAGCCGCTGCGGCCAGTGCCGTCCGTGGCAACCGCCGTGAAGACATAGGGCCCGTTGTTGCCATGCGAGTCATTCGTGACCCAGGTGATTTCTCCGGTCGCAGAATCGATGGTGGCCCCGGCCGGCGCTTGGCTGAGACTCCACACGTGGGACTCAGCTACGCCGCCACGCACGTCGTCATCGGCGACTGTGGGACTCAGGGTTAGGGTAGTGTGCTCGTCGATGCTGCCCGGACCCGTTAGGGAGACAACCGGTTGCGTGTGAACTTCCGTGATGTTGATCCAGAAGGTCCTCGCCACGCTGCCGACGCCGTCGCTCACGGTTTCCGTGACGCGGTAATTGCCTTCCTGACTTTCCGTGGGTGTCCAGCTGAAGGCACCCGTACCAGTATTGAAGCAGGCAGGCAGGCACGGAAGCGCCGGACTGCCCGCCGCCGCCGCTAGCGAGAAGGTCAGGGTTTGCGGGGAGCCTCCGACCTCGTCCGTGTCGGTGGCGCCTAGGTCCAGGGAAAGAAGCGTTTCCTCAGGCGACGATTCGTCACCGCCCGGCGTGCCGTGCGTGGAGTTCCACACGGGCAGACCGTTTGCTTCTCGAACGGCCCACGTGAGCGCTTGGGTTGCGGATGCGGGCGTCGGCGACCAGTCGTCGGCGATGGTGACCGAGAAGGAGTAAGTGTTGCCGCCTTCGCTTTCACCCGGCGTCCACGTAATGGCGCCGGTGCCGGCATTGATGCTCATGCTGGGAGGCGGGTTGCCGCCAAGTGAATACGTCAGCGATTGGGTCGGCAAGTCCGCGTCGCTTCCTGTGACGGTAAACGTCACTGGCTGATGCTCGTCGGCGGTTCCTGTTGCCGGCGTGGCCGTCAACGTCGGCACTTCGTTGGTTTCTACGACGGTGACCGTGAATGTGGCGGTGACCTCATCGAGGCCATCTGTGACCTTGACGGTCACGGCGTGGGGGCTGCCACCGTGTGTTTCTCCAGGCGTCCAGCTGATGAAGCCGGACGACGAGCCAATGGTGAGGCCCGCCGGGCCGCTCACCTTGCTGTAGGTGAGGGTTTGCGCGGGCAAGTCATCGTCCGTGGCCTCAGCATCCAGCGTCCAGGTTGCGTGTTCGTCGGTGGTAAAGGAGCCACCATCCAGGCCGGGTGGGAAGTTCGGAGGCAGGTTCGCCTCGCCCACATCAACTTGGAAGGACGTGCTGTCGGTGAGGTTGGTGGGCATACTGCCGTCGCCGACAATGACGGTGATGGTGTGCACGCCGTTGTCCGCTTCGCAGGGGGTCCAGGACCAGAATCCCGTGGCAGGGTCAATGGTCCCTGCGCTGCCGCTGCCTAGGCTGAATACCAACGTCTGCGCGGGCAGGTCCGGGTCTGTGGCGTTGGCGTCGGCCGTAACCGTCGAACATTCGGATACGGATTGGTCCTCCAAGTCGTCAATGACGGGCGGGCTTTGCACCTCATCAATGACGAAGGTCACCGCCACGGCGTCCTTGAGACCAAAGGAGTCGGTGACGCACACGTTGAACGTGTACGTCCCTGGCCCTTGGGCTTCCGACGGGGTCCAAGTGAACACGCCGGTGGTTGGATGGATTGAGGCTCCGGCGGGTACTGGGTCGCCGCCTGGAACCGCTTCTAGACAGAACGTCAGGGGGTCGTTTTCGGGGTCCGCAGCCGTGGCCGTGAAGGGACCAACCGGCTCGTTCTCCGGGTAGTTGCCGCCCCAGCTGCTGGGGTCATTGAGGAAGTGCGGAGGCGCGTTGAGCTCTGTGACATTAATCCAGAAGGACCGGGTCGCAGAGCCGTCGTCGTCGCTCACGGCGGCAGTGAACATGTGTTCGCCGTTGTCGTCTTCGCCGGTGTTGTTCCACCAAATCCAGCCGGTGCCGTCGCCGTTGTTCAGAAACACCATGCCGCTTCGCAAGCCGGTAACGCTGAGCGTCAAGGGGTCGGAGGGAATGTCTTGGTCGTAGCCGTTGATGAAGACCGGCGCCGCGCTGTCTCCTTCCGCAACCACTTGGCTGGCAATGGCGTCCATGAGGGGCGGGTCGGGCACTTCATTGACGGAGATTACCAGTTGACGTTGCACCGTGGCAACGCCGTCGCTGACGGTGACGTTGACACGGTAGGTGGTGGGTCCTCCCTGCGCCTCGCTGGGCGTGAACGTGAAGGTCCGGTTGTCGGGGTCGGCGGGGGTGGGCGTCAGGGTGGCATTGCCAGGTCCATTAACCAGGGTCCAAGTCAGGTCCTGGGGGGAGCCACCAACGAGGTCGCCGTCACTGGACGTGAGAAGGACCGTCATGGTGTCTCGCTCGTCCACGGCAAAGGAAGCGTCAGACGGTTGGCCATTCACGAGGAGCGTCGGTAACCGATTCACTTCGTTGATGGTCAAGGCGGTGAAGCAATTCTGTTGCAGACCGGCATCGTCGGTGACGCGGAAATGCAGGGTGTAACTGCCGTCGTCGCCTTCGCCCGGCGTCCACGAAAAGGTTCCCTGGCGCGCGGCGTTGTCGGGCGTCCAAGAGGCCCCCGGCGGCAGCGACCCAACCATGCTGATGGTGAGGCCTTGCGGCGAGCCGCCCGTTGTATCCGGATCCGTCGCGGTCACAAGAAGACTGAAGGGCAACATTTCGTCGCGCGACAAGGACGCAGGACAATCAAGGCTGGGGGTCGTGTCAACCTCGTCCACAATGATGCGAACCGGTTCAGCGTCGAAGGCGTCATGGGTGTCCGTTGCAATGACGTGGAAGTCCCAGATTCCTTCCTGGTCTTCCGATGGCGTCCAACTGAACTGCCCTGTGACCGGGTGAATACTGGACCCAGGTGGTGCCGCGCTTGACAAGCTGAAGGTGTAGCTGTCGGGGACGCCATTAGTGACATCATCTTCGACGGCATCCGCGTCAAAGGTCACGAGTTGGCCTTCTTGTTCAGCGCTCAGCACCCCAATTGGATTGACATCGGGCGCAACGTTGACATCTTGGACTGTTAGGCGCACGGTCACGGTGCTCGTTTCCACGCCATCGCTGGCCCGGAGAACCAAGTCATAGGGCCCGGGGTCATCCGTTTCTGTGGGCGTCCATTGGACGCGTCCGCGTCCACTTCCTTCCTGCGAAAACGAAAGGCCGGCGGGCCCCGAAAGCTTGGTGAGCGTGACAAAGGAAGGCGGGTCATCTGGGTCGGTGGCGTTGATGGTAAAATCTGCCAGGACTTCTTCGGGAATGGTTCGATCCTGATGGTCGCTCCAGACCGGAGCCGTGTTGCTCTCGATGACTTCAATGACAAAGCTGGCAGACACGGGCGTCGATTCGCCGTCCGTCGCGCAAATGGTCACCGTGTAATTGCCGGGGCCATCCGCTTCCAACGTGTTCCAGTAGAATTCACCTGTCGCGGCGTTGATGCCCCAGTCGCCGCCCGAAGGCAATTGGTGCGGGGAGCAAACGCTGTAGGTCAACTCGTCGGCGGCGCCGTTCACAATGTCCGGGTCCGTGGCCTCGGCATCGACTTCGACGCGGCTTCCTTCGTCCACCACTTGATCCGTGATAGGGGACATGGAGGGCGGCCGGTTGACCTCGACAACGTACACGTTGAGCGGTTGGTCATGGGACAGGGGCGGCGTGCCATCGTCGGTCACGCGCAGGAGGAACTGGAAGGGGGCGGGGCGGTCATCTGCCTCGCCAGGACCGTTCCATGTGACGGTTCCTGTGGCTGCGTCCACTGAGCTGCCCGACGGACCGCTGACGAGCGACCAAAACAACATGTTTGCAGGAATGTCTGGGTCGGTGGCACCCGGCGACGCAGGCGTGTAGGTGAAGACTTCCATCTCGGGCGTCGATTGGTCGGCGTGGGCCGCTTGGACCGGGGCCCGGTTGACTTCCCGCACGTGAACCGTCACATCGTGGTCGGCGTAGGCCCCGTCCTCATCGGTGGCGCGGAACGTGAAGACGAATGACCCGGGGCCTTCCGGCTCAGTGGGCATGTTCCACGTGACATTGGCGTACCTCGTGTCGCCCCAGGGCTCAATCAACACCGACGGCCCAGAAATCTGAGAATAGGTCACATCCGTACCCTCGAAATCCACCGCACCCACCGTGAAACGAAACGGCTGCATCTCAGGCGTCTCCAACTCATTGACACTGCCGCCGAGGAAGTTCGTGTCAACGTCGTCCCAGGTGGGACCAGCATTGACATTGTCGCGGTCAATACGGAACTGCCGCGTTTCCCGCGACAAAACAATTCCCTCCCCGCAATTGACACCCTGACCAGCGGCCTCAGGCGGATGCGGTACCGAATAGTGCCACGTGTTGGTCAGCGTGACATTCAGGAAGTAAGTGCCTCCCGTTGCGACCGTGAGGTCATTTTTCAGGCGCAACGAACCATTGCCCATGTCCTGCACTTCCAGCCAATCTGGCACGCCATCACCCGTCAGGAAATTCAAACGCTGCCGATTCTGATGCGGCTTCGTTGTTGGGTCGCCGAGCGGCGACCAGGACTGGCCATGAATATTCGGCATGTCACCGTCAATTGCACTAACCCAAAACTCTCCCGGCGAGTCGGTGTCAAACGTAAAACTAGCCGGTGTACCCGGTGCAAACGACGCATCATTGTTGTCGTCGTCAATGATCGTGCTGCGACCGCGCGCCGAATTGACCAAGACCCCGGTACTGGCACTTTCAATGTACCCCTCCAAGGTTTCATCGGCCTCCGGGCAATAGCCTGCAAAAACCTCGAAGTGAGCGGTGGCTTCCGTCTCACCATCCGGAATGGTTACTGTCTGGCGCCATGTGCGGGCCGGAGCATCATGCCCCAATGCCGGAAATTCACCATAGCCCGTGAAAGCTACGGTAACCTCGACATTCGTCAAATACGGCTGCGACAACCGAACCGGGAACGCAATTGTTTGCAAGACCTCATTCGCCGCCACCGGAACCGGCTGATTTCCTCGAATATTCTGCGCCTTACCTTCAATGACCGGAACGCCATGCCCGATACTGACGGTGATGACGTCCTGCGCTGAGCCAGCCGGCGAGGCAAACGTTGCTGCCAAAAGCAGAATTATGGCGGTCGTGGCAAACGCGGCTCCACTAGAGTACCGCAGCGGCCCGTGCATGGGCCACCCACTTCTTGAGTCACCTTTAAGGACTCGGACTTGGGCAGGCCGCCGGACGCCTACTCTTCCCTGCTTTCCTGATGCTTTCGCCAGGCGATGAGGCCGCCAATAACCGCCGCCACGAGCACCAGGAGCAGCAAGACCCACAGGAAGCCCTTGCCACCCTTGGATTCTGCGTCATCGACGGGCTGCTCCTCGTCTACGGGCGCGCGGCCTTGGGCGACTTCGAAGCCGTCTGCAAAGCCGTCGCCATCCGTATCAGACAGATCCGGACGCGTGCCGTGCAGGTGCACCTCGTCGCCGTCCGTTAGGCCATCGCCGTCGGTGTCAGGATTCAGGGGGTCGGCGCGGTAGAGGCCTTCATCGCCGTCGACGAGCCCATCATCGTCCGTGTCGGGGTCCAATGGGTCGGTGCCCAAGGCTACTTCGTCCACGTCATCGAGGCCGTCGCCGTCGCTGTCGGTGATGTCGTCAAGGCCCAGGCGGTCGCCGGTTTGACCGCCTCCGCCCGTGCCATCTTCCGGCGGCAACGTGCCACCTCCGCCGCCGGTCGGGGGCGGCGTTCCACCGCCGCCTCCGCCGCCCGAACTCCGGGTCAGGATGTGGGTCGTGTGGCAGGTCTCGAGTCCGGCGGGCGCCGGCGCGTCGCGGGCACAAATGTCGAAGATGAATGTGCCTCGCTGACGACTGCCAATTTCCCAGGTCACTTGGCCCGTGGTTTCGTTGATGGTGAGGCCGTCGGGAACCCCTCCCTCGGTGCCATTTCGCAGGCTGTAGGTGACCAGGCCACCTTCGGGGTCGCTCGCGACCACGGTTTCATTGATGGTGCGGCGGACCCGTTCGGTCACCGGGAACGGCATGGTGTCGAAGACGGGGGCGTCGTCCGTTTCGTAGATGAGCAACGCAAAGGATTGGAGTGTTTGCGTTTCCCCATCGTCGGCGCACAGCCAGAAGAAGTGCAGCCCGGGGTATGGCTCAGAGCCTCCTTCGGGGTCGGTCATGTTCATGCCGTCCGATTCTGTGGGCGTCCAGCGGAATTCGCCGGTGGTCGTGTTGAGCGTCCATGCGGGGACGCCATTGATGGTTGCATCTGATGGCACATCGCGTTCGGCTGTGAGCCATGCGCTCACCGAGAAGGGTGCATCAGGCGAATCATCATGGACGAAGCAGTAGGTCACGGTTGCACCTTCCGGATCGGTTCCGTTCAGGACGAAGCCGAATTCCTGGTGCTCGAACGCAAACGCGTACAGGAGCACTGTATCGTTGAGCTGCGGATCTTCAAACAATTCTGGCGGCGTGTGGTTGCCTGGCAGCGGGTCAATGGTGAGTTCCACGAAGTCGTTCACTTCGATGACGTTGAACCAAACATCCACGGTAGCGTGGTCGGCGCCGGTGGCATTGACGGTCACTTCCAGGGTGAGGTTCATGCCGCCAAGGGCCTCGCTGCCCCACAGGGACAGAACCCCCGTGGTCTCGTTGATGGTGGCGTTTGTGCCGTTGGCATTGGTGAGGGTGTAGGTGACGGGGAGCTCTTCGGGGTCCGTTGCGGTGACGTTGAATGTCAGCAACGTGTGCTCCAGGCCCGATACGCCGCCGGCTCCAAGGTCGCTGAAGTCGGGCATGTCGTCCACTTCAAGGACATTGAACCAAATGGTCGTGAACGCCGCGTCGGCTCCTCCGGCGGTGCCATTGGCTTGCACGGTGACGGTGTAGTTGTTGCCGCCGTGGGTTTCGTTGGCATTCAAGGTGACCATGCCGGTCACGTTGTCGATGGTGGCACCACTGCCACCGTCGTCGCTGATGCTGAACCAAACCGGCACGCCGTCGGGGTCGGTGGCGCCCACTTGCAAACCGAGCAGGGTGTGTTCGGGCCCGGTGACACCGGCCGCGGGGTCAAAGATGGGCAGGTCATCGAATTCGGTGACATTGAACCATACCGTGGTCGCGGTGTGGTCGGCGCCGGTGGCGTTGGCCGTCACCGTGAAGGTGAGGTTCATGCCGCCAAGCGCTTCACTTCCCCAGAGGGACAGGACGCCCGTGGTTTCGTTGATGGTGGCGTTGGTGCCAGCCGCATCCGTCAGGGCGTAGGTAACGGCGAGGCCTTCGGGGTCGGTCGCGGTGACGTTGAACGTCAGGGTTGTGTGCTCGAAGCCTGTGACGCCGCCATCCCCAAGGTCGCCGAAGATGGGGGCGTCTTCCAGTTCCGTGACGTCGATTGTGAGGTCGTGGGCGGCGGCGCTGAAGGCGGTGGTGCCGCCGTTTACTGTGGTGTTGACGCCTGTGGGTGGCGACCCTTGACCATAGGCATCACTGCCCCAGCACGTCACCGTGCCATCCGAGAGCACGGCACACGAATGCCGGTCGCCAGCAGCCACTTGCACCGGCGTCGGATGCGTTCCATCCCACGCCCGCACCACGACCTTGGCCACTTCGCCGTTGACGCCATCGGGGACGTAACGCAGCAACGCGTCGTGGGGGACCAGGATGCTGTTGGCATCCGTTGCACCCGTGATGTTCATCCATGACGTTCCGTTGTCGCTGCTCCACTGCCACACGCCGTTTCCGGTGGCGTTGGTGACGGCGATGCCGATGTCCTG
>JBFJXH010000066.1:0-9472 GCA_041623215.1 Thermoplasmatota archaeon | reverse complement strand
TGCCCAATCCCAATAGCCCTACGGCCATGAAAACATCCGCAATGACGCGGTAGCCGGTCCTTCCGATGCCATCCTGCATCGCCATCGCGATTGACGACGCACCTTCCTGATATGAAGGCCCCGGAACGCGCAGGTGAACGCAGAGTCTAGTTGCGAGCCTGGAGGACTTCCAGGTCCGTACGGAAAGTGGCGTCCTTCAAGTCAACACTGGACTCCTGCATTGCACGGATAGTGGCGTCGGCTGCCGCCTTGAGCATGGCCTCTAGGTCTTGGCCTTCTTTGAGGCCCTGCTGGATAGCGTGTTCCGCTTCGGAGGCGGACTTGCCCAGAGCAATGCCACGGCGTTCGAGGGCGTTGCCATCCACATCACAGTGGTAGATGGCGGCCTCGGTTCCGTGGCGGTCGAAGCCAGCTACGATGATGCCGACGCCCAGGGGACGCCGATAGCTCATGCCAAGCTCATGCAGGTAGTCCGAGAGCGCGAGGCTGATTTCTTTGGGGCTGATTTCAGAGCCAAAAACGAACTTGTGGTTCACGGCCAAGTCACGTAGTACCTGGCGGACCTGGTTGGTGTCGCCGCCGTGGCCTGTAACCAGCACCACGCAGTCGAGACTGACATGAATGAGCTTGTCCGCGCCGGTCGCCAGCATGTTGCCTTCGCGGTTGACGGTGGCGACGGCGACCGACTTACCATCGTGGGCCGCAATGATGGGCAAGCCATTGGCAAGCGCAATGCGGGCGTACTTGATGGCCGGAACGGAGCCGGATTCATCGAAGTGCAGGTAGGTGGTATCGACGTGGGGCTTCATGCCGTCACCTCATCTTCTTCGACGGATTGCTTGAACGTGTAGGTCTTGAGTTCTGCTTCGCCCTCGTTGGGAAGCGTGTAAACCACCAGACCGTTGCCACTACCGGCGTCGCGCTGCGTACTCGCCTGGATGGCCTTTCGCGCCGCTTCTCGCGCCGCTTCGAGGGTGGTAATCGTGGACCAGTCTTGCGATTCGAGCACGCCGATGGCGGGTCCCGTTCCGCTGCCAGTTACCGTGTAATCCTTCTTGATAATCAGTGAGCCGTCGCCACCTACGTCCCAAAGATGGGTGTTGGTGCCGTCGCGCGTGGCCAGGATGAATTGGCCATACACGCCGCCCGCGCGTTGGATGTTGTAAGCGGCCAATTTGGCCAGCTCATTCGGGGAAAGGCTCCAGCCTCGCCGGGCCTTGGTGTAGTCAATGTTCATGCGCAGGCTGTGTGCGTACGCTTGTGCTTGGGCAACGCTGCCGGCGATGGTGATTGCTGCATCGTCTCCAAGGGGCTCAATCTTGACGACGTCTTTGTCGGCGACGAAGTAGCCCATGGTGGCGCGGCGGTCCGTCGCCAAGACGATGCCTTCCGGTGTGCGAAGGCCCACGGTGGTAGTCATCGGACAGAGTAAGTTAGCACTTGTATAAAGGAATAATGCACGGTGGCTTGGACAGACGGCCGCTCTGAGATGGGTCAGCCTGTGGACCGGTAGCCGCCCCCGCGGCCACCACGGCCGCGTCGTCCGCCACGTCCCTGGCGATTACCGCTGGAAACGCCTTGCTGACGACCGCCATGGCTGCCTTGCTGGCCACCGCCTCCCTGGCCGGCCTTACCGGCGCGGCGCCGACTGCGACGGGCAGTCGAGCCACTCGGCTGTCGCTGCTGCTGGGGGGCAACAAGAATCAGGGGAGCGTCGGGACCGCGCGCGGCATTTGACTCAGGTTCAACCGGATCGCCCGGAATGTTTCCCGCCAAGCGCTTGATGTCTCGAAAGTGCGCGTGCTCATCCGATTGCACGAAGCTGTGGGCCCGGCCAGTCTGGCCATTGCGGCCGGTGCGTCCAACCCGGTGGACGTAGTTTTCCACCTCGGTGGGCAAGTCATAATTGATGACGTGACTGATGTCGGGAACGTCGAGGCCGCGCGCGGCAACATCGGTTGCGACCATGACACGGGCCCGACCGTCGCGAAACGCATCCATGGCGCGTTCGCGCTGGCCTTGGGTCATGTTGCCCTGTAAGGCGACGGCGGCCCAGCCGTGTTTGTTCAAGTCGCCCGCCAGGCGCTTCGCCTGGTGCTTCATCTTGGTGAAGATGATGGCCTTGGAGGGTTCCTCCCGTGCCATGAGTGTAAGCAGAAGCTGCTTCTTGAGCGACTTTTCCACCTTGATGTGATAATCATCCACCAAGTCAGTTGTAATGGTGTCTTCCACTTCAACCGTCACGGGGTCCTGTAGGAAATCATGCGCTAGGCGACGAATCGGGCCATCAAACGTGGCCGAGAATAGCGCCGTTTGGCGGTGGTGGGGCAGCTCCTTTTCGATGCGCTTGATGTCGTGGATGAAACCCATGTCCAACATGCGATCCGCTTCGTCGAGAATGAAGAACTCCGTCGTGGCAATGTCCGCCACGCCGCGACCCATGAGGTCCAGCAAGCGTCCGGGACATGCAACCACCACAAGCGGAGCGCGCTGGGCCAAGCCTTTCTCTTGTTTGTCAAAGCCCGCGCCTCCATACACCGGCACAACGCGGACGCGGCTGCCCGCGGCCACGGCTGTTAGCACCTCTGTTACTTGTAAGGCCAATTCGCGCGTCGGGCACAGCACGAGGCCACGAATGCCGTCGCCACGAACGTCGCGAAGCTTGTCAATGAGGGGCACGCCAAAGGCGGCCGTCTTGCCGGTGCCGGTTTGGGCCCGACCAATAAGGTCCCGGCCCTTGAGCAAATGGGGGATTGCATCACGCTGGATGGGTGTGGCGTCGAAATAGCCCATGGCGGCGACGGCATCTTTCGTGCCGTCGGCTATGGGCAGGTCGTTGAACTGCATAGTGAATTCCTGGACAGTGTCGCACTCCGCCGCTGCGGCAAAGCCGCGTCCAGGGCGTCAAAGCCGGTGTCAGAGCGACACACCGGCGAGCATGGCTGCCTGAGGCCTCCGTGGCAGGTGTTCCTCTTAAGGCTTGAGGGCCGCCACGCCGGGGCCGAAACTCACACCCGCACCTGCGAATCAATGCGAGCGGTGGTGCCAAGGTCTAGGCCCAACTCTTCGCGCGCAACGTCGAGCAGCGTCAATTCCTTTTTCGTAATGATGCCATCTTCCCAAGCCGCTTCACTAACACGACGATACAAACGCTCGCGGTCCGCCTGGCTGCGCTCGTCGATGGGGCGCGCGTTCGGCATAGCGGCACTCCCGACCTTGGCTGCCAGCCGTTGCAAAGGGGCAATCGCGAGCACGAGTAAGGTTGTGGCCAGCGCGCCCGGCAACAGCCCACCAGATTCCGTGAAGTACTCCCCGACGAAGGTCTGGGCGCCGGCAAAGGCGGCAATGAAGAACGAGACGAGCACCGAGCGTTGTAGCGAACGCCGAATCTTGACATCTAAGTCGAAGGCACGGTTTTGGACAATGGCGTAACCCACAGCGAGGACGGCGACGATGCGCGTAGCCCCAATGAGACCCTTGTCGTTCACATTCTCGCCGGCCATCACGTTCCACGCCAGCGACACCAGACCGGCTGCAACGACGATGACGATGGCTGCCCGTTGGCTGTGTTTTCCAAGTTGCAGTAACGCCCACACCATGGCCACCACCGGCGCCATCCAGTTCAGCGCGAAGAGGAGTAACTCGGGCCCCGTCTGGCGGGCCACATAACCAAAGGAGTTGGTCAGATTGACGAGCGTGAAGGCTGTAGCATAGGGTGCCATTGGCTTGTTGAGCCAAGCCATGTCGGGCGCCCGTGTCACGATGACGACCAGCACCCACAAGCCGACTGTGAAGGCCGCCGCCGTCGCGCTGGCACCTGCCCCTGGCCACTCGCGGCCCAGGGACAACGCCAGGCCGAACGAGGCGCCGGCAACGCCGCCCAGCGCCAACGGAGCCCAAGCCATGCGCACACCCAGCGAACGGCCCAGGCCCAAGATGGCTACCATGGCCATCACGGCGGTAGCGATGAGAACCAGCATTTGGCCGGTCACGAGGTTGTTGCCAAACCAGCCCAGACGCCAGCCGTTGTCAAGCGTGGCTCGCAACCCCAGTGATGCAGCGAAGAAAGCAAACCATGCCCCGGTTCGCGTTCGTGGCCGCTTGAGGCCAACAAACGCAGCCAAGGCCAGGAATAATACACCGCTACCGGCATCGATGACGAGGCCCACTTGGCGCCATGCATCATCGACCATGAGGGGCCATCACCGGGTAGCAAAAAGGGGCTGGGGTCGAGTCTAGGATTGGGAGGTCGTTTCTTCCATCAGACGCCGTCGAAAACATAATGCCGTGGCTCCATTGGCCGCCGCATGCAACGTGGCATGCCGTGGCTTGCGGCCTTGACCCTTGGCGCCTTGACGCTCACCGGGTGCCTTTCCGACACCCCAGATTCGAATGCTATGCCCCTGGACGCGGTGAGCGATGATGGCGCCGACGGCGTCACGGTCTCCATCACAAACACCATGGCCTTCCAAGAAGTCGTCGTGGACGCTGCGGTCCACTTCGGCATCGGCCTCTATGAGCCAACCATGGAAGTTTCCGATACGGGCGTCATCTATGTGACCGCCCACACCGCCGGCGTAGACACCACGGGCGCCCCGGTGTTCTTCAGCAAGGACAACGGCACTTCGTGGGCTCAATTGCCCTTCCTAGACTCGCTTGAGACGCCAGAGCCGGTGCATGGCGCGACCCCACCGCCAAGCGACGAAATTTTCGTTGTCGCTGGCGACGATGGTCAATTGTGGGGCGTGGACATCACGCTCGTCACGTTCCCCGTCAATGGTTGGTGTGACGACGGTGCACGGCATTGCTACCACAACCCGAACGCGTACGATGAGGTGCAAGCGATGCAGACTCGTGCCGGGCGACCCTGCTTCAGCCTCAGTATCAACGACCGGCCCTGGGCTGCCTATGCCAATGGCACGCTTTTGATGGTCAACAATGCTGGCGGAGGACCGGTGCAGGTCGGCGCAATGGAGGTGCCGCCATCCGATTACGTCGGCATCGGTAACCCCCTCACGGGTCCAACGTGGAATTTATGCGCCTCCAGCGGCGGCTTCATTCCCGGCATTCCAGACGTCCGAGACGACGGTTTCTTTGCCGTGCCCCAGGACCAAGCCGGAACGTTCGTGGTGGTGACGGGCAACGTGGCCGATGTCATGAGCGTGGAGGAGCGTCCAGTCTTCGAAAACACGCACAAGTCGGCCAGTCAAATCGGACATTACGGCCAAGCCGTGTTTGATGCAACGGGGGCCTTGTTTGTGGGCGCCATGAACAACGGCCAATACGCCAAGGGCGGCTTCCAACTCGCCGTGAGTAGCGACGATGGTGCCAACTTCGCGGTCAGCAACTTCACCTTTGACGAGCCTGTTTCAAGCATTTACCTAGACGGCAACAAGTGGGGCGAAGGCGCCCTTGTGAACTGGGGAATTCGCCACGATGCCGGCACCGACTGGTACCTTGGCCATGTTCACATCGGCATCGATGGCCAACCCGAAATTCGCAATGCAAGCCTCGCCGTCGACAAGGGCCCCCATGCGTCTCGCCACGTGCAAGGCGCGGCGCTCGGACCTGATGGCCGTGGCTACATGGTGCTCTCCGAAATTGAGCAAAATACCCCGCGCTTGGGCGGTGACGAAATCTTGGGCAATCCCTTGAGCGTCGTCCTGCAAGCGTCCGGTGCAGCCATGGAAACACAAACAGCGGACTGAGGCTGCGGCAAACGCGCCGTCTGCCACGAGACGGCCAACGTGCCATGATGGGGACGGGTTGCGAGCAATTGCCTGCCACTACCCGAAGGCGTCGAGGCCTTGCTGGGGGCCGGACGACGGCTGGTACCTGTTTGGCCAGGCGCCGGGGGGAAACCCTTCCCTCAGCACATCGTCACTGACCCGATGGGTGGCTAGCACATCGGGCGTTGCCGCACGGATGAGTTTCTGGCACTCGCCGCGGTCAGCGTCGAGCCACGTTAGCGCCTCGTCCCAGTCGCGTAAGCAAACCACTTCCCGAGGCGTGTCATGAATCGGCTCGAAAACGGAACCGGCGTCCGTGGTCACCATGCTGACATGCCATTCACGGCGATGGCGACCATCCTGCTCGCGCCCAAGGCCCGCGACCAGCCATGGGTCTCCATCGCGCCGCTGGATGCAGCTCCAGACCCGTTCGCCCGTGCGCTTCGTAAATTCATAGCCATGGCTAATGGGAATTACCACATGGTGTCCGGCTTGACCCCACATGGTTTGCCACAGGGGGCTGGTCGCCAAACGGTCATCCCGCGCGTTCGTCGTTAGGCCCCGAAATCCGGGCAAGTGAAGGCCCCAATTGCCGTCCTCCAGCACGAGGGTGGGGGCCTTGCCTGGTGCCGGTGGGGCGGTGTGCAGGAGGCTGATGCGGTCGTGCGGTCGGCAACGACGTGGAAAGGCGACCTCCGCGTCTACCCGAGATACATCCACTCCATGCTTCAGCACATGGTGATGGATTTCGCCAAATTGATCGACGAAGTTGCACATGGCCTAGCTTTCCGACGACGCACTGGAGGCGCGTGGCGCGGGATCGGATACGTCGGTCGCCGCGAGTGGCGCGTCCGGCGCCGCCGCTTGGTTGTCGCTAGGGCTAGCCGGTCCGTCAGGAGATTCACTGGCAGCTTCTGCGGCTCGTCGCTCGGCCTCCTTGGCATGCCATTTCTTGAGGAAGCGTCGCCGCCGTTGCGCTGCATCCCGGTTGAGAATTTCCAGAAACATGCCGAGACTTACCGCCACTGCCGCCGTCGTCCAAAGCAACTGCACCGGTTCGTAGTTGATGGCCCCTGCAATTTGATGAATGTCAAGGCCTCCCATTTCGGCGCCCCGGTAGGCGGTTTCTGGCTCCAGGTAAGCAAGCGCGGCCACCAGCAGGCCACCCGCCATGAGGATGGCAATCGTTAGCGAGCCCAGGAGACTACCGGTGGATTCATCGGGCTCTGCCGTGCGCATCTTGACTGATGCGCGCATGGACAGGAAGGCTCCAAACAGCAGCAGACCGGCGCCGGTGACGGCGGTGTTTGCCGTGACGTAGTCATACATGGGGCTGGCGTAAGCTTGCGCAAGCTGATCCTTCTGTTGCGAGATGGTGCTGCCGGGTCGATTCGCCTCAAAGGTAAACCAAAGGAACGCGATGTGGTAAGCCGCCAAACCAATTGTGGACAGGATAATGAACCGTAGCGCCGGCATGCGTGCAAGCCCCGCTGGAATGGTAACGATAATCCTCGTCAGGGGAATGATGCGCAGAAACATGACGAGGCTCTGGCCGCTCTTCTTTTGGAATAGCGCCTCCATCTTTTCGCGTCGTTTCCTCGGCATCATGAAGAACTTCGGGTAGCGCTCCACCAGACGCCTGCCACCGCCTCGCAGAACGGCGTACAGAAGCAAGCTGCCGACGAGGGCTGCCGTGGTGGCAAGGACAATCAGCATCAGGAGGCCGCTGGGATCTGTCCCATAGGTGGCGACAGCCATGATGAGCACAATTTCGCCCGGAAACACGGGTAGTAACAGGGCGCTGTCAAGGACGAGCAAAATGAACATCGCCAGCAACCCATATTGCTCAATGAAGCCCAGAGCCAATGCCCCGATGTCAGGTGCCATGGGTCAATGATACCTAGGCCCAACTTCACCATGACGGCGTAGCGGCCTTGTGCCGGCAACGCCCGATGTGCCCTTCCTCCCCATGGGGCCAAGGGGATTCTTGGAAATGGTCTTGAGGGCGATTGGGCGAGCTAAAAGCATGCGCGGGCCGTTCCTTGTGGCGATAGTACTTTTGGTCGCAGCAGCCGGAGTGTCGGCTGCCCCTTCAATGCAGTGGGAAGGATTGGACGCGGGCCCTTTGGCCGTCATCGACCCCAATGAGCCCACGAAGGTCTTGTCGTGGAGTTGGGGCATTGAGCGAACAGGCGACATCCTACACGGCAGTGCAACCATCGTCAAATGGATGGATGATACCAGTCCCGTCCTAGCCGACGCAGTAGCGGCTGGCGGGCCCATTGCCGGCCTCGAACTAGCCGCCCGTGGCCTGCGCGGCCAAGGCGACATCGTGCTAGACATGCAGCACATCATCATTACCAGCTACGAAGTTGTCGACGACACCACACCTCGCGAGCACATTACGCTCGCGTTTGCCGAAATCAAGGTTGAGTACCAATCGGTCGGAGATGATGCTATGACGGCCATTGATGACGTAATTCTCGTAGCGGAGGTGGAGTGACATGCGGCTGCTCCTGTTCGCCATCTCCATCGCGCTCGTCACGGCCGGTTGCTTTGGCTCGGATAGCGACGGGACCGATGATGCGATGTCAGACGACGAGGTATCGTCCGACGAACCAGCGCCGTCACCGGAACCGGCACCTGGCGACGAGGGGGCGGCTGATGAACCGGCGCCCGACAGCAGCGGCGGCAGCGGCAGCGGAGGCAGCAGCTCATCAGGAACGGGGGGCGGCTCATCCGGCTCCAGCGGGGGTAGCGGCACGTCCTCGAGCCCCGTGAAGCGTGCACAACTCGTTCTTGCCAGCGGTCTAGCGATGCCCTTTCAGACTGCCACGAGCGCACCGGCGAAGCTCGGCGGTGACGAATGGACCATCGTCCGCTCCTTCGATGGAGGATCGTTACAGCTAGCGGCACTCCTAGTCGCTCCGGCCGAGGCGCTGACCATTCAGTGGCCCGACCGCTCGGTGACGTTGGAGGCGGTGCAGGCGATTGGGTGGAACGTCACCCACGATGGGAACGAGGTGTGGCGCTTCCACAGCACCGTGTGACGCCAGGCTCATCCAGGTGACGCCCTGGGCGGCGGGGAACGGACGCAACTACGACGGTATCACGCCGCGCCCGCAGCGCCGTGGCCATCGCCACCGCTTGCTGGTGCCAATGGCACAACCAAGACTTGCCGTGCATTGCATCGCTGGCAGGAGCAGCTAGCCGGGTCATCGCGGACTACAACATGGCGGGTCACGTCTTGGCATGAGGCACAGAAGGCGTCCACTTCCCTTAGCACATCCATGCTTGGCATTACGGCTGGGGGCGAAAAAATGGTTGCGGCAACCGGGCCGGTATGCGTCTCGGCGCGACGATGCCCCGGTCCAACCCACGGGCCTCCAGCAGCTGGTGCCGGTTACGGGTGAGCGTGGCGGCGACGGCGCCGCACGTGACCGGGCCGGTGGCTTGCGTCACGGGCAGCCTGCTCGTCATTGGGGCGCAAGCCGAAGTAAACTTCGCGAGCACCGCCATACAGGCCCATGGCGCCAAAGGTTCCCACGCCAACGCGTTCGAAGAGACTCATCTCAGGGTAACTCATGAGGGCAATCGTCAACAGACCAATCTGGGCCAACGTTCCTACCATGACGAGGATTTCACTCGTGGCAATGAAACGACCCCAATGCCGGAATGCTTCCCGGCCATGTTCCAAGAAAGTGGGCCCAACCAAGATGGCTAGGGCGAATACCGCGAGAAAC
>JBFJXH010000065.1:0-9978 GCA_041623215.1 Thermoplasmatota archaeon | reverse complement strand
CCCGGCCAACCGGTTTCGAGGATGCCACTCCATTGCCAGCCTTGCCATTCGTCGAGCATGGCAGAGCCGGTGGCCATCCAGGCCAAAACATACGTCGTCCAATTGGCGAAAAAAACCGCGGGCGCAGCCAGCCAAGAAAGCGCCGGACTCGTCGCCGTCAGCATCCTCCAGGCAAGAAAGGCCACGCCTGTGGTGCCGGCGATGAAAATCAAATCGCCAAGGAGACTGGCGGCCCAGACATCAAAGAACGCGTCCAGAACTTGCGACAAGCCCAGCATGCTGTTGGCAAGGACCAACGCGGGGGAGAAGGCCAACACTTGTTTCCAAGAGACCATGCACCTCACTGCTTTTGCTCGAATATAACGGTGGAGCCGACCCGCTCGTCGCCTGTCGAAACCACGGCCGTCGTTGCTTCGACGAGGCAAGAAAGGATGCGGCAGCGTCCAATCTACTCGGCTAAGACTTCCACCGATTCGCCCGCTATGCGAACCGGAAACGTCGGTAGGGTTCCAGCCCACTCGTCACCCGGTCGTGTTTCCCCGGTGCGAAGGTCAAAATGAGCATCATGCAGCGGGCAAGCAAGGAAACAATTGGGCTCCACGGTGCCCGCCTCCAGTCCGGCAAACTTGTGCGGGCAAACGGGTTCCGTGGCAAAAACCTCGTCACCAATACGCGTGACAAGGACCGGCCGGCTGCCAGCTTGGTGGACCTTGGGTTGACCTTGGGGAAGGTCTGCGAGGCGTGCCACGGTGTGCCAGGTCACGCGTCGCCACCGGAAGGCCGGTTAATACCCGACGCTCGCCTTACGCATGCGATACAGTGGCACCAAGGCGCCAAAATAGGCCCCCCACGCAAACGCCATGGCGGCCCAGGACCACCATGCAGCGGGGCTGACCGGCAACAAGAACCAGTACGTCACCAGAAACAGAGCAAGGGGCGCTCCGCCAAGGCTCGCCGCTTGAGCCGCGCGGGCGCTGAAGGCCGCGCCGTGTCCAAGGCCCAACACAATCAGGGTCACCACGAAGACGCCCGGGAAAACGGCCCACGCCGCGCCGAGCGTGGGATTGACGGTGCCAAGCCAATCGACCAGGAAAATGACGGCCGCGCCGGCGCCAAAACGAAGCACGCCCTCCCACCAGGTGAGCGGCCCCTTCTTGCCGCGCAAGTACTTGGGGTCAATGGGCACGCACATGAACGTCTGGTAAAACAACAACACCAGAAGGAAGGTGGCCGGGAACCAGAGTCGCGCCAGGTCACGCGGGACCCACGCGTCGGCGACGAGTACGCCGGCCGTGAACAGGCCGAGGTACACGGTGATGCCAAGCCCAATGCGCAGCACCAGCGGCGGCCGACTCAGCCACTTTTGGATGTAGAAATAGGCCGGCATGGGCGCAATGGCGAAGAACAAGCTCGCCCCGCCCAGCAGGATGCGGCTCGTGATGACATCCGGCCCCTGCTCGGCCGTGAGGTACAGAAACGCAGCCGTCGTGGTCACAGGAGCTGTGGCCAACAAGCCGCCCGCCGAACCGCCAATTCGGTCGGCAAACCAGGTCACTGCCACGACCGCGAGGCCCGCAGCTAGCGCCGAAAGAAGGGTTGCCACCGCGAGGGCCATGGTGGTTCCCAAGGCAGGTCCTATAAGAGGCCGGCGGCCGCCATGACCTTCTGGTCAAGGCGGGTATGCAGGCGCCCGGCCAACTCATGCGTGGGCACCCATTCGAAGGCTTCGTCGAGGTAGGTGGGCTCCAGCGACACGGGGCGTACGTCCACGCGCCATTTACGATGGGTAAACACGTGCTCAATCGTCCCGGCGGGCTGGTCCCCAATCAACGCTAGTCCCGGCGGGGCGGGCTCCGCCGTGGGCCACATGGGCAAGCCCCACGCCCCCGCGAGTAGCCCGCCACCGCGACGACGCAGCAACACCGACGGGGGCGAGCCGGCATCGGAATCGGTCGTGGCCAAACCGGCCGTCATGACAACAAGCTGGGGCCGCTTGCGCGGCGGCCGCAAAGGCAACGACGCCACTTCCTGCTTCGCCAGCGCTTGACACGATTTGGCCCAGGGGCAGGCGTCGCATGCCGGCGTCGTCGGGGTGCATACAGTCGCGCCCAGTTCGATGAGCGCTTCGTTGAATTGCCCCGGACCGGCCTCGGGCACGGCATGAGCCAAGCGGCGAGTCACGGCCTGCCGGGCAGCGGGGGCTCCCGCATCGAGCAAGAGGGCCTCGTGCCGGATGACGACGCGGGCAACATTGCCATCCACCGCAGGCGCAGGCTCATCGAAGACCATTGAAGCCAGCGCGGCTGCCGTGTACGGCCCCAGTCCCGGCAAGCCCTCCAAGCCTTTCGCATCCGACGGCCAGCCGTTGGATGCCACAACCTTCGCCGCCGCATGCAAGCGTCGAGCCCTTGCATAATATCCCAAACCAGCCCAAGCGGCCAACAACTCATCTTCGTCCGCCTCTGCCAGGGCCTCGGCCGTCGGCCAGCGTGCCATCCACGCTTCAAAGCGCTCCACAACAGTGGAAACGCGGGTTTGCTGCAGCATCACTTCGCTGACGAGCCGGGCGTAAGGGTCGCGGGCATGGGCCGCCGTTCGCCACGGCAAATCGCGCGCCGACGTAGCGTACCAAGCAAGCAGCGACGCGGCCTCCACAATGGTCGACCTAGCAGCTTCGTATAAGCCGATGTCGAAGCCAGGCAGGCCAAGGGCGTTGGACATGGACCGGCGGCCACCAGGCCGGCCACGAGGCGATTCCAGCCGGGCCATTGCATGAAAGAAATGCCCAGGTTTGCGGCCGTTTCGGCTCGGGAATGGTTAAACCTCTGACCCCTGTGGTCCACAGGTCAACTCGCACTGTCGGTGGTGACAGGTAGGTGATTCCGTGGCTGCGCCATGGACGCTTTGAGCGAGAGTCAACTGGAGAGCAATATCCATGTCTTGGATGAACACACGTAACGCCCGTAACGCCCGACGTATCAGCTGGGCCGTCCTGATTGTAGCCGCCCTAGCAAGCCCCGTACCGTTCTTCGGCACGGCGCTCGCCGACAGCTTCATGCCCGAAGGAGACACCCAGGCAATTCTCGCCTACGATGACTGGAGTGATATCCCGAGCGACGAAGTGTTCGCGGCATGGGGCCTGGAGCCGGTGTACCGATTCAACGCCATTCCAGCCATCGGCGTCCGTGGTGCCGCAGCCGACATTGCGGCGCGCGAACAAGACGTTGGATTCGACTACCTGGAATGGGACCGTCCCATTCAGATGGACATGGACGACGCGACCGCTGTTACGTACGCTCGCGATGTCTGGGGCGACAAGTGGTGGCCCGGCGGAAGTTCCGCCGAACGACCGCAAATCACGTTGCCAGATGGCAGCGTTGTGGACGGCACCGGCGTCACCATCGGCGTTGTGGACTCAGGGATTTACGCTCTCCACCCTGACCTCCTGTACGCCCCCGCCAGCAATGCCGGAACAGAAGCCGCCGGCATGGACGCCAAGGTCCTTGCTTGCGTCAATATCCCTGGCTTGCTAAGTGCCGCCGGCCGCGACGCCTCCGACAACCCCCACTGTGACCAAACCGTCGGTCACGGCACGCACGTTGCCGGCATCGCCGCCGGTAACGGCTTTGCCTCCCGCAACGGCCTCGACCCAGTATTCACCACCGGCCCCTACGTGGGTGTGGCGCCCGGCGCCAAGCTGGTCGGCGGAGGCCTCGGCGTCGCCGAAGTGGGTCTTTTCTTCACCGACATCGCGTTGGATTGGATGTACACCAACCGCGACGTGTACAATATCTCAGTCATCAACAACTCCTGGAGCTTCTCCAGCGGAAACGAATGCGGCGCCAACCCGGCCTCCGGCAGTCTATTCGCCATCACCGACCGCCTCGTTGACGCTGGCGTCGTCGTCGTATGGGCGGCCAGCAACTACCGCGGCGGTCCGACTTGGACCAGCACCTTGGCCAGTAACCCGACCCCGGGCGTCCTGAGTGTGGCCAACTACAACGATGGCCAATCCTCCAGCCGCAACGCCGCCATCAACTCGGGCAGCAGCGACGGCTGCTCGGGCTCCGGCTCCACTGGCGACTTCATCCACCGCTGGCCTGACGTTGCCGCCCCCGGCACTAGCATCGCCAGCACCGCCAATCCTGCCTCCGGAATCCCCGCGCTCTGGGACCCGCCGTTCTACGGCGGTGCCACGGGCACCAGCATGGCGTCCCCGCACGTCGCTGGCGTTGTTGCCTTGATGCAACAGGCCAACCCCGACCTGACGCCGGCCCAAATTGAAAAAATCCTCATTGAGACCGCCACGCCTTGGAGCGATGGCATTGGCGCCCGTGGCATCACGGGCACCACCATGTGGGGCGACGCCGTGGACAACAACGCGGCCGACGGCTTCACTGACTTAGATTCCTGTACTGTTACGCCGGCGGACGCCGCGAAGGCGAAGGCGGGCGACCCGACTGTACTCACCAAGTTCCCTGACTTCCAGGCGATTGTTGACCGCGGCGGCGACCCGGACAACTACATCTGCCGGGACTACAAGCGTGGTCGTGGTCTCGTCGATGCCTATCAGGCCGTCATGACCGCCTACGAAATGAAGTACGGCGGACCCGAAGGCGACCCCGTCGTCACCATTGAGCAACCTGAGGGCAGCGCCAGCAGCGAAGCCCCCGTCACCGTCAGCGGCCAGGTAAACCGCGACGGCCATGTGGTCACCAACGACCCTCCGTCGGCTAGCCTCCAAAGTGATGTATCCGGCGGCGAAGCCCCCGTGACGGTCACATTCACCGTTGATGGGTCCGACAGCGATGGCACGGTTCAATCGTGGAGCCTTGACTTCGGCGACGGCAGCACGCCGGCCGCCGGTGCCTACAGTGGCAGCGAACAAGTGGCCCACACCTACAGTGCCGTTGGCAGCTACACGGCAACCTTGACCGTAACTGACAATGATGGTGCCGACGGCACCGCCGCGCTCACCATTGACGCGCGCGCTGACAGCCTACCTGTCCCCGACGGTCGAATCACCGCAACCGTCTGGACCTACAACGGAGGGCAAATCGGCGTAACGGACAACCTGGCAACCGCCACCGGCGCTGGGCTAGACGACCGCGCTGCGATTCACCTCGCTGGCGAACCCATTAGCTTCAGCTCCCGCACGACGATTAGTACTGGACCCACGATTGGCGTCGCCACTCCTGTTGAAATGACCGTCTTCACACCCGACGGCGACGTGGTTTACGGTCCAGTGGACATGGTTGGAGCCACCGACGGCTCCAACTTCCGGTATGACCACCGCGACTTCACAATCCCGGCCGATTGGTCTGGCTACTACATCGTCGGCATGGAATTCGACGTTGGCTCCGAACAACTCTGGCTGCACGACAACCGCCAAGGCGGACTGTACTGGATCAACGTCCTTAACCCGGCAACACCGCCGGGCCTCCCAGGCGCCATTGACGACGATGCCGGACACTCCATCGGCGACGCCAATGATGACGCATCGACGCCCTTCACTGAGATTCAATGGGTTGACACTGCCGTAGACGCTGACAGCCTTGATGTCACCATCAAGGTTGAGCAGGTCCACCCCGTTGGCGCGGGCGACTCGCCCTTCCTTTACGCCGTGGTCGTCAATGGCCTCAACATTGAGTCCTATATCCTAGGCACCGGACCGTCCCTGTGGGACGTAACCAACAATCAAGCAGCAACCGGCACCGCCGAGTGGGATGCCGCCGCCGGCGAGATTCGCCTGAGCATCGAACGTGCCTACCTACTTGCTAACGGCGCTGATTGCCCGTGCACCGGCCACATCGAAGCACGCTTCGGCGAAGGCCAAGCAGGCGGCTTGGTGATGGACGACCGGGCCCCCGATGCTGGTGGCGTCGAACTGAAAGCCGCCTGGCAGCCCAGCGGCAAGAAGCTTCTCTCCAACGTTGCCACCACGCAGGGCTCATCGAGTGACCCGGAGGTCAATGACCCATCCGGCGATGCCCGAGCACCTTTCCTTGACATCACGAAAATCTGGATTGCCAACGAAGACGCCGATTCCTTTGACGTGGTCATGCAAATTGACGATCTAAGTGGCATGCCTCCGAGCACCCCCGCCTCGGCGATTGTCTATCAAGCTGGATTCTGCGTCAACTCGAACGCAATCACCTACAGCGGTACTAGTGCTCACGCCGGGTTCAGTGACCGCGTTTGCTACGGCTTGCAAGCAACCAGCGCCGTGACGGGTGCTACATTCTCCGGCTCCGCCAAGGCGTCCACAAACAACGACTCGTGCGGCTCGACCGAGGACCCCTACGTCGACGCAACCACCAGTTCCTTCAATGTCGCCAGCAGCCAAATCTCGTGGACAATCCTTCGCGACGCCTTGAATGTCGACGCGACTGGCACGTCGGTCACCGATTGTTCCAGCGTAACACGCAATGGCAACACAGCCGTAGATGGAACAATCGTGAGCCGCATGTCGGGCTCTACAGGCGCGCGCGTTGGCAATGACCTTGCCAGTGTCGCCTGGGGACCCACCGCAATTTTCGACGCAACGGACCCCGCAACTGCCCGCGACTACACGTTGGGTAATGCCCCCACGCCCCTGAGCGCTGACGCGGGTGGGCCTTACAGCGGCCTCGTCAACGCAGCCATCCCCATCAGCGGTTCCGGCAGCGGCGGCAGCGGCACCTACACGTGCTCGTGGAGCGCAGCCGGCGCCAGCTTCGGTGATGCCAATCAGTGCGACACATCCGTGACGTTTGGAAGCGCAGGTAGTCACAGTGTCACGCTGACGGTTGACGACGGCCAGGACAGCGCCCAGTCAAGTGCCGCCGTAAGCGTCGGCACCGCACCTGCCGGCGAACGCGTTGAAGTCTACGTTGACGCAGAGACGGTGCCGCGCGGTACGGACCCGACGGCGACCGACGCCAACAGTCCCACGGATGCTTGGAGCACGCAGATTGACCTATCTGACAAGGCTGGCACAACCGTGACCCTGACGGCCAAGTGGTTCGACGCTGACGATACGCTGCTGGCTACCGACAGCAAAACCATCGCGGTCTCTGGAGGTTCGACCGGTGGCGCCATGATTGACATCCAGGAACCGGCCAACGACCCAGCCGGTGACTTCCCACTGAGCGGAGAAATTGCCATTAGCGGCATTGCCGGACATACAGAAAGCGGTCAACCCGCGGGTCTCAATTACTACGGCCATCCCCTTACCTCGGGTAGTCGTGGCGGCCTACGCGCCGTCGCGCTTCAGGGGTCCATCGCGGCTGCCTGCAGCCTCTGCCAAGGCACGCCCAGCACGCCCGCCGGTCAGCCACTCAATGATGGCACCGGCCTATTTTCGAGCGCCTCCTTCAGCGACAAGGAGGTCGCCAACGGGGTCGACGGCTACTGGTTCGACATTACTGGCTACGCCGGCGCCGGCTACAATGTAGAACTGCAATTCGGCGAACCCGCAGACATCTACTTCTTCAACGACTGGCTGGACTGGCCGACCGACTTCACGGGCCGCAACCTCGGCCAGAGTCCCGCCGAGAAGAGTGGCACGGTACCTGCGGATACGAACTGGGCGTTCCTCTACCTCCGCCGCGCCAACCAAGATAACGTTGACCCAGTTCTCGAACAGATTACCCTGAACCTCGACCCGCAAGTGGTCGCACCCTCCGCGCCGCAAAGCGTAACCGCAAACGCCGGCGATGGCCAAGTGGCCCTCACCTGGGGTGCCCCCGCTAACAACGGCGGCGAGCTTCTTGGCTACAAGGTCTACGTCGACAACGTCCTTGAGGCCACGCTCACGAGCACCAACTATGCGGTCACCGGCTTGACGAACGGTGTCACGTATGCCTTCGAAGTGGCTGCCTACAACAGTGCTGGGGAAACCCTTGCGCCCGAGGTCCTCGCCACGCCCCAAGCGGGCACCAGCCCAACGCCGCTGGCGATTACCAACCCGACGGATGGCGCCGTGCAAGTGTCTGGTGATACCTCAATTGACGGTCAGTTCTCCCCCGGAGGTGGAGGCAGTGGCGGCACTGGCAACTTTGCCAACACCCACTACTTCTTCTTGATGAACCTCAACGACGTCTGGTGCGACGACGACTTGGGCCATGGGGATATCCTCATCGCGAACAAGATCAACAACCACGCTCGCGACTCGTTGGGCCTGCCGACCAGCAACATTCACTTCTTCAATGAAAATGGTGACATTTGCCGGCAAAGTGACCCTGCGCACTACGATCAACTCGACGACGAATACAAGCAAGGCGGCAGTATCTATGAGGGTCCTGCCGAACTCAACACGTTTGGCCCCAGCCTCGAAGCAGCCATGCTGCAAGCGGCTGCTAACGAAGCCAACGGTGGGGCTCCTGCGCGTGTCTTCATCATGCACTCCAGCCACGGCTTCTACAGCCCCTCCATCCCCGGCGACCACGCCACGGGCAGTTGCATGGCCTTGCAGGAAGCTTGTGTCCACGACAAGGACTTCGGTGACACCATTACCGCCGCTCTGGACAACGCAGAAGCAGCCTACGAAGGCGTCGACATTGAAGCGGGCATTCTCGTCGATTGTTCCTTCTGCGGCGGCTTTGGCGATTCGCCCTTCTGGTTCCCCGGCACCACGACGACCGAGGTAGACTCGGCCAACGTGGTAGGAGAAAACCGCGCCCTCGTGGTCGGCTGCACTTGGATTACCGAGTGCTTTGGCAACCCCGCGGTCACCTACGACCACATGTTCAACGAGTGCACCTTCAAGGGCGCCGCCGATGGCTTTGGACCGTTCGTGCCCGAATCCGGCCTGGCCAACCCGCTCCTGTCTGGCAGCGGCGACAACCAAGACGATTGGCCCGTCAGCGACCCGAACCACCATGACCCGGACGGCGTCATCACGCTCGAAGAAGCCTACTGGTGCGCCCTCGATTCGGTCCAAGGTGGCGGATCCAACTACGGCTACGTGGACTACATCGGTATCCAGCAGATGTTCCAACTCGTTGACCAAATGGACAGCGACATGTTCCAAGATGATGGTTTCATTCTCTGGGACATCGACGGTGACGACAACCTCGGTGGCAGCGACCGCGACATGGACTTGTCCCTGCAACAAGATGGTCGCCGACTGCTTGGCCGCGATGCGCGAGCCAGCACGACGGACCCCGCAGGTGATGGCGCAACGCCCTTCACGGACCTGCTGAGCCTTGATGCAACGTACACGGCCGGTGGCGACATCGTCCTTGACCTCACGGTCGCCGATTTGACGCTGAGCTCGGCCGAACAAGAGGACCTCGTTGAGTACAACTTCTACATCAACGACGAACGCATCGGTGTCTGCTACAGCGACGGCGAGGTTACCATCTACAACTACGCTGTTGGTGCACAGGGAGAATACATAGCCACGGCCAGCGCCGCGTATGACTTTGCTAGCGGCGAGCTCCACCTCGAATACCCCGCAAGCGAACTCGCGACCGCCGCCAGTGCGCCGTTCGACGTCTACGCTAACGCCATGACCGGCCGGCCGTGCTCTGTTGGCGGCCTAGTAGCCGACGACCGCGTTCCCGACGTCGGCACCATCAGCACCAGTAATGGCGGCGGCCCCGTCAACCCCGGAACCGATGAGGTCCGGGTTAACTTGGCTGGCCCTGCCGGTGCATCCGTCAACGGGAATGCGGTCCTGAACGCCGCAGCTGGCACCTGGACCCTCAACCCGGCTGGCACGCTTTCTGACGGTGTATGGACCGCCACCGCTGAACACTGGTTTGACGACGGCAGCGGGTTTGCCCTCAACGATGGCCCAGTTAGCGTGACCTTTACCGTCGGCGATGGGCCCGACACCGAAGCCCCGTCGCAAGCCACCGGCTTACAGGCGACGGCTACCGGACCGGACGCCATTGACCTAATCTGGAACGCCGCCACCGACAACGTCGGCGTCGACCACTACAATGTCTACCGCAGCGCTACAGCCGGATTCACGGCCGGCCCGGCTAACCT
>JBFJXH010000064.1:0-9994 GCA_041623215.1 Thermoplasmatota archaeon | reverse complement strand
TACATTGCCCTGTTCCTCGACGGTGTCCTGCCACCACAACCCGACAATGCGGCCACCGTCAGCGGCACCAGTGCCAATGCGCGACTGGCGCACGGTGGCGATAGTAGCGATGACACCCACGTGGGCTCGCCGCTCGGGTTTGGAAGCAATCTCGGCTATTTCGTGGACCTTGGTGGCGACGACCACTATGTGGAAGAGTCCGAAGATGGTCCCGGCAACAACCGCACCTGGGGAGAGACCAGTCAGGCAGTGTTTGTGAGCCAAGTGGGGGAGGTTGAATCCAATCGCACCGGAGGGTTTGACATTGCCAGCGACGACCGTGACGGTGACTTGCTGCCCGCCGCGCTGGAGACCCTTTGGGCCGACACAATTGCCGCCTGGAACAGCGACCCCAACGACAGCCGCAGCACGGCCCTGCCGGCACCAGCGGCGTTCTACATCAACTGGGGCGAAGAAGCCCACCTGCTGGACGAACCCTACGCGTTCGTCTTGTCCGCAGCTGGCTCACAAACCTACGGAACAGGTTTCGAGAGCACGCTGCTGTTTGACCTCGGCGGCGCAGACGCCTACCTAGGTCGCACGGCCGCCGCTGCGGGCCCCACCGGCGGCCTACAAGCTGGCGTCGCTAACCACGTTGACGAAGCGGTGACGGAGATCGACGACGCCAACAATGTGGGAACCACCTTTACGATGGGCCGCAAGGCAACGACCGCTCCGTCAGGGCCCGCCATTGTCTCCCACCTTCTTGCTCTTCACTTGGACCGCGATGGCAACGACCTCTATGCCACGCCCCACGCCGGAACGCAAGGCTACGCCTCCGGCGGCGCCTTCGCGCTCCACCTCGACATGGCTGGCAGCGACACCTACAGTGCCCCGTCTGCCGCCCAAGGCGTTGGTGTGGCCGGGGGCATTGGAGCGCTGGTGGACCTAGGTGTCCCTTACCACGTCGGCGGTGCCGAAGTCAATGCATTCCAGGCTGCCCCCATGGCGCAAGGCCAAGGGCACCTCGGCGGATTCGGTGTCTTCGTTGCCACCGGTGCCCACAACCAGGCCAGCGATGGCCGCCCGGGCTACGGCGCCACCGCACCCCCCTTGGGCTCCTTCGAGGCACTGCCAAACGAAGCGCGAACCTTCACGCCTGATGCCAAAGGCGACCCCGACGAGGGCGCCATCTCTGTGCCGTTCGTGTGTTCTTCGGGTTCGTGTACCGCCGAGGAAGTGGCGGTAGAGAGCATCTACTACGACGAAGTCGCCGCACTGTTTGCTTCCACCACCGGGCGCCGTGCCCCGCGCGGAACCTCGGATGCCGGCGATGACGTCCACATCGGCTATGTCAGTGGGTACAGTCTCAACATGGGCAAGAACACGCCGCCTTCCTTCTCGGACGTTCGTCCGCCGGCCAACCCGTTGCAGGCAGGGCGAACCTACCAATGGGGTATTCGCGCCGTGGATCCAGAAGGCGACCCGCTGCGTGCTTGCTTGACCATTGACGGCGACGAGACCGGGCTATGGCAGGACACGCAATGCATTGACTTGAACGCCGGCCGAGGCCTATTCGCCACGCGCTTTGACCACGTCCCAACCGATTCCAAAACCGGCAAAGACCAAGTCGGATTCCCCTTCAGCCTCGTGCTGACCGACCCCGGCGGCAAGCCGGTTGAGTACCAATCCTCGCGACCCGAGGGCGCCGTTTTCTTGGTCCGCAACGCCCCCCCCGAGATTCTCGGTACGGTGCGCGGCCCCGCCGTGGCAACCCTCAGCGATGGCGAAGCCAAGGCAGCGTTCCAGGTCCCGTTCAAGGTCACGCCCGCCACCCGTAACGCCCAGACACAAGCGGACTGGGGTCTCGGTCCGGTCCTGTACGATGTGGACGGTGTGGATTGGCTTGAGTCAACGTGGGATGGGCGTCTTCGACTGCCCTTTGCGCCGCGACCGGATGGTCGGTCCGTGGCCGTCTGCTCTGATTTCGCGGCGCCTCCAGCCAATGTCTTGGACGGCGACCCCACAACGGCCGCCCTGTTTGAATGGGACCAGGCGTGTCCGGCAGTCGCCATGACGGCCTTCCCTCCAGGCCCCCGCATGGTGGACCATGTGGAGGTACGCGCCTACATCCCGGCAGTTTCGGATCCCGTACAGTTGTCGGTGGAGGCAGTAGATGATGCTGGCCAAACCACCGTGCTTGGCACGATGGCGGTTACATCGCGCGATGCTGCGGCTCCGGACATTGGCACCTTTGACGCTGGCCTTCGGACCCTTGGGGCCATCCAGGTGCGGCAAATCTTGCAGCCCGGTCAAGCGCACAACGCGGGCAATGGCTTGTTCTTGCAACAATTGTCGGCTTACGGGCCTGGCGCAACTGGCTCGTGGACTGGGCCCGGCGAGTTCGCCTTCGACCTAGCGGTCGTCAACGATTACGGCGGCAAGGCTACCGCCAGCGTGGTCGGCTTCCGCGTCACGGGAGACCCCGAGCCCGAGCGCTTCACGCTCGACACCGTTGGCCCACGTGGTCCGGCCCGCGAGGCGACCCTGGCCGCTGGGCAGACGTACAAGATTGCCGTAAGGGCCAACCACACGGACTTGGGCGGCGTGGTCTGCCTGGACTTTGGCGATGGAAAACAGGCGTGTCAAACGAGCATCCGCAAAAGCAGCCGCTACGTCTTCGAGCATGCGTGGCCCGTGTCGGCCACACCGTACGAGGTGCACCTTGTCAGCCAGCCAAGCGCCGGTGCGCCCTCGCGCACCTTGTTGACCAAGGTTCATGCCGAAGATGCCTTCGAGCTGAAGACCGGCAGCGACTCCATCATGTTCCTTGCCCTCGGAGCAACCCGCTCGACGTGGCTATCCGGCACGACCGCGCACCTAATCGTGGATGCTGGCGGCGACGACTTCTACGGCGGCCCGGTGGCAGTATCTCGCAGGCCAGTGGTGGCCAATACGCCCGTTGACGATGACTTGCCCATGGCACGCCCGGCCTTGGCCATCGACCTAGCTGGCGACGACGTCTACCTGGCCGATGAGATGGGTGCCCAGGCGTTCGGCGCCTTCGGCACCGTCGCGCTGTTGGCCGACTTGGGCGGCGACGACATTTACGTCGCAAAGGGCTTGGCACAGGGCGCCGCGGTGGCTGGAGGTATTGGCCTTCTGCTGGACGCCCAAGGAAACGATGCGTACAATCCAGTAGATTCCGATAGCGCCGTGGCAGCGGCCGCGGATGCAAGTCGCGGCTTCCCGTCCCTGAGTTTGCAGGACGCCGTGGCCGCGCTTCCCCGGGCCGCGCTGCAGCCATCCTCCGCGTGGGGTGTGCAGGGTGTTGGCATCGACGGCGTCGGCATGCTCATGGATCTGGGCGGTGATGATTTCTTGCGGGCCGGTCAAGTGAGTCAAGGCGTCGGGGGACACGCCGAATCTCGCATTACACCTTACTTCTTCCCGGGCGAGGCATGTGCGAATCGCATCTTGTTTGGACCCAACATCGGGAGCGTCCTCGATGACGCGCGCTGCGCGGTCGGTGTGCCCTCCGGTCCTGGCGAACCACCTCGCGGCACGGAGGCAGTGTTTGACATTGTCGGCGTGCCGGACCCGGCACCGCTCATCGACTTCTTGGCCGAGCAACAATACTACGGCGCCGGCCTCGGCGTTCTTATGACCGACGGCTCGGCAACGATGGACGCCCACGCCCTGTCACAGGGTGCCAGTGCGCCCAACGGCCGCGGCCTTCTCTTGGACACGGCTGGCGGCTCGACCTTGCGCGCGACTGCCTTGGCCCAAGCGTTCGGCTATGGTGGTGCTGCCTCCGTCGCGTTAGCTGGCCCGAGCCTTGCAGTGGTAGGCTTAGCTGGCCACGGAGATTCCGTAACAGCGGAGGGGCCGGAAGGGCCCGGGGTAGGCGTTGCCGCACTCCTTGCCCACGAGGATTCCCTGGTCAGATGCCGCGTTTCCTGTGGCTCACCTGTCGACTTGTCTGCGGCGGCACTAGATGCTGGCAGGGACGCCCCGTCGTTTGCAATCTCGCTACCGGACACCATGGACCGTGACAGTGACTTCGTCAATGTATCCTTCAGCGGGGGGAGTGTCGGCGACGCTCGCGAGGTTCGCGTCGTTACCGTTCCCCTGGAACCACGTTCTTCCGGTGCCAGTTGCCGCAATGTACCCATTGGCCCGGCCACGACAATCTTTGCCGGGTCGGTCCCACCAGGTGTAAGTCACCAACTGGTGGTCCTAGATGCCAGTGAACGCCCTGACGGCCCGGTGCATCCCGCCGGTTGCTTGCAGGTTGCGGTCTTTGTCCGCACCGGCTCCGGCGAGGATGCCAGTGCATGGGGTGCCCGCTTTGGTACCGTGCCCGTCATCCGCGCCCCGACCGTGGTCCTAGATGCCCCGGTTGACATTGACGAGAATGGGTTCCTCGTGGACCTCGCCATCCGCGACCCCTTAGTGGCCTACATGGAGCCAACCGTTACGCTTCGGGTGTCTGGCCCTGGCGGTGTAAGTGCTCTTCCCGTGAGCGGATGGGTGCTGGAAGATGGTGTGGCTAAGACGACGGTGCAATGGAACCCTGGTTCGGGTCGCGCGCCAGGCGCCTACACGCTATCGGCGACGACAGCTTGGCCGTTTACGGACGCCACACTCCAATCCAGTCACGAACACCAAGTCACGGTGCTGGACGTTGACCAAGCGCCGCCAGTCGTAGCGCTGGAATATGTGCCGGCCCAATGGCGTGCGCAGGTCCCCTTGCCGGTTTCCGGTGTGGCCACTGACAGTGCCCCGATTACGAGCGTGCAGGCACGACTTCTTGACGCCGCCACGGGCGAAGTCATCAAGGTCATGCAGGGCGCTCTCCAGGTCGATGCACTGGAGGCCACGCTCAAGACCTCCACCGGTCAACAACAGGCTCGGTGGGACGTAGGATTGCTGCCGAATGTCCAGTTCCCCGGCGGCTACGTGGTGGTACAGGCCCGGGGCCAAGACGCTACCAAGAGCCTGGGCGCGTGGACTACGCTTGGAACGGTCCTGCTCGATTACGACGCCCCGCGCATCGTGTCCTTCGCCAGCGCAGCCGGCCTGCAAGGGTCAGCCGCGAGCTTCCCCATTCGGCTCCAGGCAACGCTCGAAGACCACAGCGTGCAGGCCTGTTCGCTGCCCGTTTGCCCGCCGGGCTCGGGTGTCCGCCCCGACACGGTCGTCGGTTTGATTCGCCACCCTGATGGGACGTTGCAATCGCTTGACCTAGTCACCAGGCAAGCCGCCGATGGCAAACTGGTGCTGGACTTGACCTGGCGTGGCTCCGGCGCCCCTGCCTCGGGCCGCTACGAAGTAATTCTCACTGCGTCCGATGGCGTCGAGAATGTTCTCTCCAAGAACCCCGGCTTCTCGTTCGCTATCGACCGCGATGCGCCAGACATTTTCACGTACGCCGTCACCGGCCCGCGCAGCGGCCCGCTTGTGCTGCGCCCAGGCGATGCGGTAAGCGTCGCGGTCGAAGTTTCCGACCAACTGGCCGGTCTTGCCCAAGTTGCCCTAGACTTTGGGGCCCCCGCCTACGCGTCGTGTCCGTTAGACCTGACCCAGGTCGGAAAGAAGACGGGCACCTGGGTGGTTCCCGGCGAGGGTGCACTCGACCCCGCCTGTGTTGCCGGTTCCGGGCCTTTGCCGCACGGCGACGTGCCACTGGTCATGCGGGCCGTGGACAAGGCGGGTAATGTGGCGACCTCGGTCGTCAACAGCACCATCTACCAACACACGATTGACGTGCAAGGCCTCCAAACGGCCCTTCGCAAGACCAATGGGTTGACCTTCCAATGGGCCACCGACCGGCCGCTCGCGGCCGAAGGGACCCGTGTTTGGCTGTCGTCCGTTTCGGACCCGGCGGCTACATGGGATGCACGCCTGCAAGGGTCTCCGGGGGCCTACGTGGCGAAGTTCACGGGCCTCGAACCCGAGACCAACTACTTGCTGCACCTCGACTTGAAAGACGCCAGCGGCTGGATTCTGAACCAGACGCTACAGGCAACGACGTTGCCGCCCATTTCCATTGCATCGACTGTATCGGCACCCGATGCGCTTGCGTGGTCCGGCGTCGTGCCAATCAGCGGAAACGTCGCGATTGCCAGCGGAGAATCGTACGTGGTTACGATTAAGGCGGACGACCAGCGGCTCATTGAACGGCGCCTTACGGTCGGTCGTCCAGATTCTCTGAGCGGCGGACAGGGCATCTTGGCCTTCGACGGGCAAGAATTCATTTTCAAATGGAACACGACGCGCACGTTCCCAGGCGTCTGGGATGGCAACCTGACCGTTGACCTTGAAACAGCGACGCCACTCGAACCGGTCCATTTCCCCCGCCGCGTTGACAACCTTGCTCCCGCGGTCGATGTCCTGCTGGATGGCACGACGAACGGCCTTGGCTGGTATGCTGATACAACCGTCGTACGGCTCAACTCCTTGGATGACACGGGGCCCGTGACCACCCAGGTCAAGGTGGACGATGGCCCCTGGCTGTTGGACGACGCAGTCACCCTGTCCCAGGACGGCGCGTATCAAGTACAAATTCGCGTGCTTGACGGCGCCGAACCGCCCAACGTCCGACATATCCAACAATCCGTCCGCATCGACCGCAGCGTGCCTGTCATTGAGGTCACGGTGCCCGGCTCGGGGGCGACGGCCCAAAACAGTCTCGCCGTTGAGATTCAGGCCCACGATGGACTTGGCTCCGGCGTGCTGGACTACCGCGTTGGCAATGACGCGGGGTGGAGTTCCTGGAGCACAGAGGCCCCGGCCCACGTGACCATTGACCAAAGCAAACCGGGTGAACAATGGGTGCACATGGAAGCTCGTGACGTTGCGGGCAACATTGCCCGGCGCTCGGTTTCGGTCGTCTATGACACAGCGCCCCCCGAGATCACAATGGGTCGCTGGGTAGGCTGGGATGAGTTTGCCCGGCCGCTTCTCCAAGTCGTTGCCAGGGACCTCGTTGATGGCGGCGGCCTCCCGGCTGGCGTCGCCGAGGTACGGTTCAAGACCATGGAAGGAGCTTGGACCACCTGGTTTGACAACAACGGCCGGCAGGTCATCCCGGTGCCCCTGGGGCACTACGGTGACGACGGCGTGGTCTTCCAAGTGCGGGATGCAGCAGGCAACGTTGGCGAGCCATTCCGGTTCGCTGCGACCCCTCCAGCACCTACAGGCATTGATGGTGCGGCTGCGGCGACGCTGCCGGCGCAGGAATTGTTGGCCGACCGCCTCATGGCGCCGAAGGTTGTCAACGTGACCGACCCGGTTCTCTTTGCCGTCTCCGTGCTACCACTGGAAGGCGACGCCCCTGACAAGGTCTGGGTGGAACTGAACGGCCGCCGCATTCCCCTGTGGCCCGCCGCGCAGAACTTCAGCGATGGCCGCCTGCGGTACCAGGCTGACCTGCTGCTTGCGCCTTCCACCCTCCTGGATCCTTACCAGCACCGGTTCATCGCCTCCTTCGATGGCCATGAGGTGGCAACACCCATGGCGGATGGACCGATGGTGCTCGCTCGCGCCACAGCGCAGCCGGATGCCCTGGACAAGGGGGCCCCTGCCCCTGCCTTGTCCGCCCTCTTTGTTCTTCTTGCCATGCTCGTCGGTGCCCTGCGCCGGCGGGAGGACCACCCATGACACTGCGACGAACGCTATCTACTGCCATTGTGCCCCTGCTCATCGCCTTGCTGCTGTTCTCGGACATCGGCATGGGCTTGGTAGGGGTCGCCCCTGACGAGGAATCCCAGGTCGAAGGTACCCTCGAAAGCGCCTTCGCACCGGCCGGCAACACGTTTGAGGGCGGCGGCAACGCCATGATGTTTGTCGAGGACTTCGCGCAGCTCACTGCCGACCACTACGAGGCCGTCGGCCTGGCGGATTACTACGGCGGCGCCGTGGCCACGGGAGGTCGCATCGGGCCCGCTGTATGGGGGGATGACCTGTACCGCTGGGGCATCGAGAACACTCGCGGTGACAACCCTGCAACTTGGGTGCACGATGGCGACAGCGCCACCATGCGATTCAGCGACGTTGACGAAGACGGCAACGCGACCTACCCGGCGGGTGTGGTTGCGACCCTGGTCAGTCCCACCGTGGACCTCCGGGACATCGAACCGCTGTACGATGGCGCGCTGTATGTGAATGCGCACACCGGCGCACCGGGGCTGTTTGACTCGGCCAGTCCGGAGCTGCGAAGCGCCGAGGCGACCTACCAGAGCGCACTACCCGACGGACAGGCAGAGGCGTTCGTCCAGCAAGCCAGCTCCGCTGCAGCCCTCCGGTTGCTCCACGGTTACGACTTCAACGTGCGCGGCGATGCCGCACGAGACGGCGCCCACGTCGAAGTGGCCGTCAAGAACGTCGATGGTAGCTGGAGCCCGTGGCTCGACCTGCTGCCAACTGGGCAACAACTCCGGGTTGACAATATGACGCTGAGGGCGCGGGTTACGGATATTCCCGTGCCCCGCACCAGCACCGCGTTGCCCCTGCCAGAGGGTGCGCCCCAGGCGCCTACCATCATCACCATCAACGGCGGCAATTTGTACGTCGAGGGCGTTTACCGCCACGAGGACCCGGACCCGGAAGGTTTCGTATCGGAAACCCAGGCGGCCCTGTTCAACAACACCGGGCCGGACGCCCTGGCGAATGGCGTATTTAATGAGCTAATCAACGAGCGCATCAACGGCACCGACGCGAATCTCGTGGCGCCGCCGTGGATGTACCGTGGGCAAGTCGAATCTTCCAAGCAGGCCGACAATGGGCCGTGGACCGGGTTTGGTGGCAACAGTACGGGGCGCTTGATCGAGTCCGTCTTCGACCTAACGCCCTACGCCGGCCACATGGTCCGATTCCGGTTCCAAGCCGCAACGGCCGATCCAACCAGTGACGTTGAGGTATGGCCGGGTCTGGGCTGGGTCCTATCGCAAGCGGCTGTCCACGCACAAGGGAGCCCGGGAGTCCAAGTCATTGATTTGGTGGACCCAGGAAATGGCATCGCCGTCCCTCTGGGCAGCGATGTCGTGCCTTCGGTGTTGCTGCACAATACGGGAACCAGCGCGGTCGCCGTATCAGCTGAGCTTCGCATTCAACCGGGTGCAACCGGCGCTGCATCGGGCGTCCTTGGCGTCGGACCGACGGCGCGCACCCTGCTGGCCTTTGACGACGATCTTAGTGGGCTAACGAACGGGTTGCCGTCCGGCGTGTACCGCGCCCATGCGACGGCCACGCCGCAATCAGGCACGGCCTCGGCGGTTGACGGGGCCATTGAACCGCTCCAGGGCTCCGGCCGCGACTTCCACTTTGTGGCAAGCAACGTCACGGGTTGGCAGGCCAAGGAAATCACCATCGAGCGTGAGGCGGACAGTATTAGTTCGGGTCGCTCCGTCGAGCAGGGCGAGCGACTCATTATTGGCGCTTGGCTCGAAAATACCGGGACGGTTCCTCTTGGATTGGACCTAGCCGGTGATGACGCCGACGTACATCCGGTCTTGCTGGACCTTTCGGGCCGTCCCGTTGGGGAGATGGTGCCCCTGCAAACTAGCGTGCACCTGCCACTATCGCGGGGCGTCGTAGGCTCGGCTGGCTCAGCCGATGCGACGCGCCACGTTGAGTGGCTGTGGAGTGGCTCCGGCATTTCTCAACCGCTACGCCTAGCCCTCCACGACGAGGCCGCCCAGCCGCTCCTGGAAGATGGCTGGATTCTCGTGGCCTCCACCAATCCCAATCCGCTTGATTTGACCTTCAAGGAAGGTTGGTACGAAGGCAATGGCTGTGCCCGCCGCACGGAGTCGGACGGCATCGCCGGAGCCTTCGTTTGCGACGACGGCGCGCAGGCGACCTCCACACCCGTCGCCATGGGGGCCTTGGCGTTCCGAGACGAAAACGGGGATGCCGAAGTGAAGGACTTCCTGGCCTCGGTGACGTACCTGGGTGGCCCATTCAATGTCTCGTTGCAACACTGGGCCACGGACAACGTGGAAGGCGACCC
>JBFJXH010000063.1:0-10236 GCA_041623215.1 Thermoplasmatota archaeon | reverse complement strand
TCGGCGATGCCGACGCCGAACGTGTGGGCGGTGGATTCAATGCCCAGGATAGCCACGGCCCCGCGACCCCGACCTGATTTAAGGGCCCATCCCGCCCGGAATGCTGAAGGTGCCGACAGAGTTTCGCGCTGCCGTGCGCGTGGTTGTATTGGCCGTGGCCCTGCTAGTCGTTGCTGCATCCATTCCGCTCGCCGAGGCGGGCAAAGGAGGCGAAAAGGACGGCAGCAGGGGCAGCCCCGGCGGCGGCAAAGGCGGTGGCGGCGGACCGCTGGGGCCAACAGTTTGCCCCGACGCCGCAACGATGGACGAACTCGTTGCGTGCCTCAAAGCGCGCATGCCCCGGGGCGGCTCGGGCACCTACGTGGCCCCCGGTGCAAAGGAACAGGCGGCGTGGCGGACCATTGCGACCGCCATGCTCACGGGTTCGTGCCTGGACATCTCGATTTCGAAGCACCTGCGCGGCGATGTGGAATTGCGGCGACTCGCGGATGCCGGATTGGGGACGAGTTTCTGTGTCCTGGTGGATGCCCGCGACGATGACAAAGACGGAACCAGCGACCTCGGCTGGGGCGCGTTTATCACCGCCTCATCGTGGAATCGCGAGCTCCACCTCCAAGCCCCGCATCCTTTGCATGACCGGACGACGCCGGAGGAGGCAGCCGGCATCTTCCAAGACGCCGCAGCGCGCTCCCTCGCCATTGCAGGCGCCCATCGCTACACGTTACCAAAACCCGCCGGCGGCCACAGCGAGACCGACATGGCGCACCAGACAGGGACCATGTTCCAGGCAAGCCTGCGTGCCGTCCTTGACATAGCCGGCGCCGCCGCCGATGTGTTACAGGTCCACGGCATGGCGGCCACCTCCTGCGACGGGGTGGACATTTACATCACCGGTGGCGAGAAAGCCGTCCCGGCGCCCGGCAGCGCCGTGGTTCGACTGCGCGATGCCATGCGCGAAGCGCATGCAACTTGGTCCATCACAACCTACGGCGACACACCGACCTGCGGCTTGCACGGCTCCACAAACGCGCAGGGCCCGGACGTACGGGCAGCCGGCGCCGCATTTCTACACGCAGAAGCCGCGCCCGGGTTCCGCTCTCCAGGCGACTGGAGTCCTGCCGTGGTTGGCGCCGGTCTTGGCCAGCAATGACTTGACCGGGGTGCCGCAATCTTGGACGCAGGGCGCACTAGCTAAGCGGCCTTTTCAGCCGCCGCCTTCGCGTCCTTCTTGGCTTGTTCTTGAATCTTCTTCGAGCGCTTCTTGGCATCGTAGCCAGTGACGCCTTCCAAGAAGTCGTTCCACGTCCGCTGCGTGTCCTTGGCGACCGTGGCCGCCTGCTCTGCTTCGGCGGCCAGTGCGGGGTCGTCGCTGCCGAGGTGGACCATCTTCTTGGCAACTTCCAAGTCGGTCTCGGTGTCTACGATGACGAATTTCTTGCCGTCTTGCTTGGCCCAGATTTTCGGCATGGACCCGTAGCTGGATTTGAGCCAGCCATCTTCCTCGGTGTATCCCATGAAGGCCGCTTCGAAGATCATCTTGAAGTCAATCTTGCCGGCGTGGCCCGGCTTGACAGGATATTGCTGCATAGTCCGACGAAACCGAACTCTGCCATAAGACCAGCGACAGGTGGCAAGGTCCTTGGTGGTTCGACGCCCCGGCCAGGCGGATTAAGTAGCAGTTCTACTCCCAGTCTATCTAATGCTCTTCGGTGTTCGGTCCATCGCATTCATGTATGCGTTGACCGGCATCGGCGTGCTCCGCGTAGCCGTGCTTTGGCATAGCTACTTGCTGCTGGGAGCCGGCATCACGTTGGCGTCCATCGGCGTGCTGGCCTTCTTCGGTGGCGCACCGACTTGGCAGGCTAGGCCCACCAAGCGACCCGAGCGGCGCTCGCAACCGACGACTCGCTGAGCGGTCGCAAGAGCATCAGCATCCGGGGCGCGGGACGCTAGATTTGAATGGGGATGGGGACGAAGGTCAACAGAAGCACCGCTACAACCACACCGGCTATGATGCGGCGACCTGGCCCGAGGCCGGTCCGGTCATTCATGGGCGGCGGGTGGTGGATGCCCGTGAACAGTACGAAGGCTGCCATCAGCAGCCACGAACTGAACTGTAGGCCGAGGAAGAAGAGCAACCCGACGGCGGCGTAGGCCGCGTACCGGGTTCGCTCGCCGAGTACGGCCCGGGCGACGTGGCCACCGTCCAATTGGCCTGCGGGCAGCAGGTTAATGCCCGTCAGTAGCAAACCGACCCAGCCAGCAATGAACGTGGGGTGACTCAGGTAATCGTCGTTGCCAATCCATTGATCGAGTGCCAGCAGGAGCAGGGGGTCGCCAAAACTCACCAGGCCATCATCCCAGTCCAGCTCAAGTCGCGCGGCCGTCGTGTCGGCGGGGAGTGTGACCGTGCGTGCCTCGCTTTGGCCTGGCTCCAAGGTTCGGGTGAAGGACACCTCGTCCACGTCGTCCCCGCGCGTGACAAACAAGGTGGCGGCGACTGTCCAGTCGCGGTCGCCATCGGGCGCAGTGACGCGCCAAGGAATGATGGTGCCATTGGATTGGGCGTCGGCCGCCTCCCCGGTCCCCGGCTGGTTCGATGACGCGTTGAAGCCGCCACTCAAGGCATCCATGGAAAATGTCAGGGTGGCGTGGCCATTCTCGCCCCAGGAGACGTCATACCATGGACTCTCGTCGAGAATCGGGGTCGCCAGGTCGGGAATCGCGACGGCGGCTCCCTGCGTGAGAAGTGCACCCAAGATGACCACGGGAATGGCCACCGCGAAGCCGGCGAGCGGTCCGCTGGCGCCGACGTCGAAGAGGGCCTTGCGGTCCGGCATCGGGTCGCGCAGACTGATGAAGGCGCCAAGCGTTCCAATAGGCAAGCCCAGCGGGGGGAAGGGAATGAAGAAGGGCGGGGTAGCGCGCAGGCCGTGGCGCCTGGCTGCGACGAAGTGGGCCATTTCATGGATGCCCAAGATGAGCATGAGTGGCAGGGCAAACCACAGCGCCCCGCGAATCAGATTCTCTTGGTCCCAAATGCTCGTGCCACTCGTGCCGGCAGGGTCGGTGAAGCCGGCCGCGAAGATTGCACCCCCCACCACCGTGGTCAAGATGGTTGCCAGCAATAGGCCGACGTGGAGGCCCACTTTGACGGGGGGAACGGGCGGCTTGTCCGCGATGAGCAGGAGGTCTTCGCCAAGGTGGTGGCGGTACATGCTCACTAATTCGGGGTCGAGTGCCTTCAGGTCAGCTTGGAAAGCAGCGTAGGCAGTGTCGAAATCGACGAGGTCTCCGTCTCGAAGCAGAATGTGAAAGGCTTCGGCCGTCAGCCCAGTGGCGACGGTCTCTCGACGGTGCTCATAGACCCGAAAATGGCGCTCTACGAGGTCCTTGAGGCTCCTCTCCACAAGCGGTGCACGCTGGGCACCCTCTTGAAGGGATGGTGCCGGGCGGCACTTACGCGGCGGCGCTAGGACGCCAGCACGTCGGCGGCGGCCGTTGCCACGGCGTCGGTCTGCCTGGCGGGTGCAAAGACCCAGAACCGCCAGTGGTCCATGCGAGCCTCGTGCAGCGCCCGCACCAAGCGGCTGGCATCAACCAAAGGTACCACGTCCCCGTCGCGGCGCAGCACGCGCAAGTCAAGCTCGCGGTACTTCGGGGCGTGCGGAACGTCTAGAATTACCTCGTGCGGGGCCAAACCGGCGGCACCCGCAATCTCTGCGGCAACCTGCCGGCGGGCAGCGCCATCCGTCGCCAAGGCTGGCTGCGCCAGCGCTTCAAAGTCGGCCCAGCGCCCTTCGTGCGCGCGCTTGTAGAGGCGCCGTGCATCGAGGCGTTCCATGAGCTCGGCCGCGACGGGCGGACCTTGCCGCAGCAGGTGTTCCAGACCATCGTCAGTCTCGCGCGCTAGGGTCTGCAACGCTGGGCGCTCCTGGCCCCCACTGCCGGGGTCGGCCAGCAGCGCTTCGATGGCGGCTTGCAGCATGGTTTCGCTGGCACGTACGGTGTGATGGAGGTACACCGCGGGGTACATCAAGAACCGCGTCGCCAGGAAGGCCTCTGCGGCCACGACGCCGGCTTCCCGAAGGACCACGCCATGGTCATCATCCAATTGCAGAACGCCGCAGATGCGGTCTGGGTCGGCAGCGGAACGGACGCCCGTGTAGTGCGCATCGCGCACCAGGTAGTCCATGCGGTCGGCATCAAGACTGCCGGCGACCAAGGGACCCAACCGACCTTGTCCCTGGACTGCCTCCGCCACGGCGACGGGGTCCACGCCGCCGCGGCGAAGGGGATCTGCCAACGGACCCCATTGCACCAAATCAACGGTGGCCTCCTCATGCCGGTGGCCGTGCTGCTTCGTCAATTCCTCGAACGCATGACTGAAGGGCCCATGCCCAACGTCGTGCAACAGCGCGGCCGCCCTGACCAGCCGCGTATCATCGTCGTCAAACCCCAGTAATTCGGCCAAGCGGCCGGCGACATGGCTGGCACCAAGGCTGTGCTCGAATCGATTGTGATGCGCGCCAGGGTAAACAAGGTGGCCGGTGCCAAGTTGGCGCACGCGTCGCAGGCGCTGCAACGTCGGTGAATCAATGATGGGCTCCATCCAGTCAGGCACATGGATTGAGCCGTGGACCGCATCGCGGACGGTGAACGCCACGACCGTGCCACCATCCACAGCCGTTTAGGACCTGGCATCGACGAGTGTTGGCCTACAAGTAACGCCACGGGCTCGGGCGCTCGTGCCGCGAGAAGGCAAGGTCGCCCGACGCGAACGGGCGCGACACATCGTGGACGCCTTGGCGGCGGCCTACCCGCAAAGCACCTGCGCCTTGCGCCACGATTCCCCATTCCAGTTGCTGGTGGCCACCATGCTATCGGCGCAAACAACAGACGTGAAGGTGAATGAGGTCACCGTGGACTTGTTTGCCTCGTGGCCCACGGCGCGGGACCTGGCCGGCGCCGACCCGCTGGAGGTTGGCACCATCATCAACCGCATCGGACTGTGGCGCAACAAGGCGCACAATATCGTTGCCACCGCCAAGCACCTCGTCGCTGAGCACGACGGTCAGGTGCCAACGAGCGTAGACGAATTGACCAAGTTGCCCGGGGTGGGCAAGAAAACCGCCACCGCCGTTCTCGGGACGGCGTTCGGCCTTCCCGCCGGCGTTACGGTGGACACCCACATGCTTCGCATCAATCGATTGCTCAAGCTTTCGCAGGCAACAACGGCCGATGGCATGAGTCGAGAGTTGGAGGCGTTGCTGCCCCCCGACACTTGGAATGCCTACACACACCGCATCATCGACCATGGCAGGCTCATGTGCGTAGCGCGGCGCCCTCGCTGCGGCGTCTGCCCGCTAGCCGAGTTTTGCCCGTCGGCCGGCTTGGCAGCGGCCGGCTACCGGACGGAAAACGACGAGCGCGAGCCAGCTTCCGCGGCAGGCCTCAGTTGGCGTTCTAGGGAATCCACCCCGGCCCGTTTATGAAGGGAGGCCCCGCTGGTCTGCCATCGGTGTCACCATGAGCGAGACCACCACTGTCACAACCGCGACTCGACACGAGGCCCCCGCCCCCGGCGGCCACGTGGCTACATCCGAGTCGCACGAGCCGGCGAGGGCAACCCGCGATCGAGCCGAGAGTCGATTGGGACTGTACATGTGGCTTGGCGGCGTTCTCGTCGTCGCCACCCTCGCGACCATCGTCGTTGGCGCTCTGGGGGGACTCGACGTCATCTACACGGATGGCGAAGGGCTGATGAGCCCCGATGAGGCGATGGCGAGCACCATCTTCACGGTGGGCTTGATTGTCCTCGTTACGGCGGTGGTTCTGTTTACACTGCGCAGCGTCATCCTGGCGATGCGGACCCAGGAGACCGACCTGTCCGGTATCCGACGCGAGTTAAGTGAACTGGAGCGCACCCTGGACGGCCACGCGCACGATGCAGGCATGCACGGCGCCGTGGCCGGAGCGGGTGCCAATCTGAGTGACGCTGCTTTGGCATCGGTTCGCCAGCAAGTGCAGGGCCTGCATGAGCGCGTTCAGGGCCTCCAGGATGCGCTTCGCAACAAGGCGGATTCTCATGCCACGGCCGAGCACCAGCGGGGCACCAATGACGCCATTGAGCGCCTCAACATGGCCGTCGTTGGACTTCAGAAGGATGGTGGCGGTGCAAACGCAGAGGCGATGCAGCGCGACTTGGCCGAGCTGGAGTCGCGGCTGCAGGCTGCCGAAGCGCAAGCTGCGGAAGCCCAGCACCGGGCGCAGGCGCTGGAGGGCGACTTGGCGCACGCGCAGGACGCACTCGCAAGCCATGATGCTCGCACCGACCGCGATGTGGAGGAGTTGAACCGCCGCATCAGCGGTTTCGCCAGCGGCACCGACGAGGCCACGGTGCTTCGGCTGATTGGTAAGGAACGCGACGCGACCCTGTCGGATGTGGAAAGTATGGTGCAGGAAGCAGTGGATGCCGCCGATGCCAACCGGCGCCGCGTCGGCATCGTGACCAGCCGCATTCGCGCCCGGTCCAAGGTTTATGTCGTCATGGGCGTGGTTTTCTTGGTCCTGATTGTGGGTAGCCTCATTCTTGCCCAATTGCTAGACAAGACGCCTGGACTGTTCCAATTACAGGCCTACTACTGGTCAACCGGACTCATCATGGCAATTCTAGTGGTCGCGCTTGCCAGCCTGATGTTTGCCCTGGCCGACGCGCTACGGATTATCCGCAAGGAGTTCGTGTAGTCTCCTGAGGACCTTGCCAGTCTTGGCCTTCGATTCCTCATCCATTCCCCCACTCGGGTGATTTGCTCTGGCCGCCCGCGCCCTGCACCGCCAGGCCTCTTGCCGCTGAGCATGGCGCCCTTCCACGGGAGGCGTGTAAAGTTTCAATCGCAGGCCCCCATGTCCATCTATGGTTCAGGCGGGCACCTCGCTGTGGCCTTGGCTTCGTCATCGACGCATGCTACCCAAGTGGGCCGGCCTCTTCGTCATGGTGGGAGCCGCCATGGGGTGGCCACTGGAAATGTGGTGGCATACGACTCTTACGGCCACAATTGGTTTTCTTTGGTTTTACCCGAATGAATACTTGGTGCACCGCTTTGCCTTTCATGGGTTGGTGAACAAACGCCTTGGCCGAGTTACGAGCCGTCAGCACATCCTGCATCACGAAGACCCTGGCGAACTGGATGTTCTCTTCAACGACCCTCGCATCAGCGTCACGTTCGGCATCGTGTATTTTCTACTCGCATGGGCGCTAGCCGGGCTGCCTGCGGCGGCGGCCTTCAGCACCGGCAATTTCGTTGGTCTGGTCCATTACGAATACGTGCACCTGACATCCCACCGGCCCGGGGTTCGCCCCTGGATGCCTTGGCTCCGGCCTTTGAAACGCAGCCACTTGCTGCACCACTACAAGAACGAGCAATACTGGTTTGGCGTTACGAGCCAGGTTTTTGACAAGGCGTTGGGTTCGTGGCGAAACGCCCACGAGGTGGAGTCGTCAGAAACGGTTCGTTCGCTTGTCCCCCCGGCGCCCAAGGAGCACGAGGCGTGGCTCGACGAATCGATTCGGCCACCCGGCCGTCGGTCCTGACGACCCGCTGCTTAGCGGCGATGCGGCCTACGAGGCAATCTGGAAGACCGCTGCTGCCGCGCCGTCGTCGCCAGCCGTGCTCCATGGTGCCCCCGCCTCAAAGAGCGTCGGGCCATCGCGTTGCACCGCAACGACGCCGCGCCGGTCCCGGCTGGTCTGAGGCAGGGGGGACGCTTGGCAATCATCCAGGCAGCCGTCCGTGTAGGCAACCACAATGCGGCCGTCGGGCGTGAGTTGGATGTCGATGAAATCAAGCAGGTTACGATTGCCGCCAAAGCAGCCGATGCCGCCGGTGCAAATGGTACCGATTTGGACGGGGTCGTCATCCGGCGTGACGCGCGTGGTGGTCCACGTCGGCAGCGCAGCCAATGCGTCGTCGCTGACACTGACATAGAGGTGCCACGTGCTCCATCCGTGCGCGCGGTTGGGCCCGTTTGCCGAATCGGCGGTGGCGAGGTAGGCAACAGCCACTCGGCCTTCATCGCCAGCGATGGCATCAACGAGGACGCTGGAGCGCAATCCCTCGGCACTCACGGGGCCTGCATCTGCATCCATGCCTTGGCGCGGCCCCACATCAATCCAGCTGCCGCCGTGGTCGCTGCTGGCGACCACCCGAATGCCGGTCGGCCCCCAATACGCGCCGTAGACGTTACCAGCGGTGTCAATGGCAAGGCCGGGGTCAATCCCCTCGCAGGCGCCGCTCTGGCCCCCTGCACGAGTGGGCGTCCAGGTGACGCCGTAGTCGCTGCTTGCCGTGACGCCGAAGCCGCCATCACACAGGTAGAAGGGAATGTAGGCGTGGCCATCCTGGTCGGCCGCGACCGGTCCACCGGTCCGGTAGGTGCCGAGGTCGCCTTCAGTCAAAGCGATGGCATTGCTCCAGGTGATTCCACCATCTAGGCTGCGGCTGGCGACGATGTGGCTGGCGCCATCGACGAGGAGGGCGAAGGAATTGAACGTGAAGTAGACGGTCCCGTCAAAGAAGGGCGCAATGGGCAAGGGGCTTGCCCCGACGGCCAGTTTTTGGTGGTCAATGGCGGTATCACCACAGGCTGCGGGATTGGTAACCCATGTTTCGCCCAGGTCGTCACTCCATGCTAGGTAGGAGCACGCGACGTAGAGGTGGTTGACATAGACTCGGTCGGTCCACGGGTCCACATACAGCATCGGGTCCAAGGTCAATTCGTGGCCGTCTGGCGTGACATCCTGCCACGAGGTGCCATCGTCCTGGCTGCGCAAGACGGTCGTCCCTTCAACGACGAAGATGGTGCCGTCACTGGTGACGCCAACGGTTGGCTCGCCACCCGCAATGCCGGTGTCACTCACGTGGAAGGTCAGGTTGTCGGACAGTCCGTGCACCTCGCCATAACGGACGTGCTCCGGCGGATGCAGTTCAACGAGGAGGCGAAACGCAGTCGCCTCGCCCGCGCCGCCGTGCCGGATGGTTACATTGTAGGTGCCGCCACCCGCAGTTGGATCAATGGGTGCCGTGCAGGGCATGGGTGAACCCGGACCCCCAGGCGTGCCGCAAGCGATGCGGCCGTCCGGGTCCCGGAGGAGGACCACCACCGGGTCATCGGCAGTAGCGGCCACCGATACATAGCCGACGCTGGCATCGGCCTCAAACTGGACACCCGCCTCATCCGAGCCCGGCAATCCTCCGAGTAGCGGCGCGGATGCCCCTGGCCCCACTTCACCTGCCCACGACAAGATGCGCACGTTGCCTTGGTCCGTAATTTCGGCTCCGGGCGCTGCCAAGTGGCCGTATCGCTCGTCGGCGGGCGGGTCGTCAATGAGGCAACCAGAAAGCGCCACTACAGTCAAGGTCGTGGCCATCAGCCATGCACGCATGCCACGCGCACCTGGACGGGGGCTTGAAATCGTTTGGCCGTCAGACGACGTTCCCAGGCTCCTTATGTAAGACAGGACATTGTCTGGTGGCATGACCCGCCGCGCCAGGCCCCATGGTGCCACCCCCCTGTCCGCCCTGACCACCTTTGTCCTGGTCGCTCTGGTGGCCTGGCCGGCCCTGTCCCATGCGGCAGCAACCGAGCCCTCCCCGACCCCCGGTAGCATTCACCCCTTTGCGCTGGCGTGGTCCGAACAGGGCACGATGCAATATCCGTTCGCCTTGGCGATTGAAGACGGGATTCTGTACAGTACGGAGTTGCACGGCCTCCATCCAAGCTACGAGATTCACTTTGCAGCGCGGGACGTGGCAACAAGTGAGCTGTTGTGGAGCCATGTTATCGACCGTGGGGAATACCCCGATGGGAACGGCGGCATCACCGTACTCGGCGACCGCATCCTGTTCGAAGACCATGACTCGAATTTGATGGCCTTCGGACTTGATGGCCAACCGCTGTGGACCAGTAGGGCCCCCAACGGCAACGCATGGAACCCCCTTTCGGGCGGGCCCGCGGTAATCGGAGGTACGGTAACCCGCATGGTGGAGGGCGAGACGAACACCTTGGTCGCCACCGACCTTGATGGCCAACTTTTGTGGACGGCCGAACGACCCCACAGCCACGGCGCGCCCGTGGGCCACGATGGCACCTTCGTTCATGTTGCCTACCACAACATTTCGGCATGGCGCCCCGACGGCACGCTGGCCTGGTCGATGGTACCCCCAAGTAGTTGGG
>JBFJXH010000062.1:0-10307 GCA_041623215.1 Thermoplasmatota archaeon | reverse complement strand
CCGGCCACTGTACGAGTTAAGGTCGGTGACACCGTGACCTGGGTAAACCTGGATGCGGTTGGTCACACGGTCACGCCCAGTGACAAGGCTCAATGGGGAAGCCCGGGTAGCGGCGATGACAGGGCGGAGTGGATGGAAGAAGGAGATTCCTGGTCCTTCCGGTTTTCGCAGCCTGGCACCTACGACTACTACTGTTTGCCGCACGCGTCCCAACGCTCCGACGGCGCTTGGGCTGGAATGGTCGGTACCGTGGTCGTGACGTGACCTGATGATTCCTGGCGCGCGGCGGCTGCCTGCGTCGGTTTTCCCGGCCCGCAGGCACGCATCATCCGTTGGACGGACCTACGGCCTTAGGGTGCGCGGGCGGGTCGTTCGCCAGTGGGAATGACGCCTGCCTTATATTGTCCTGGAGCAAAGTAACCAGGTATGGATGTTGCCGAGACAACCGCCGCTATTCGGAGCATGGAGATTCGGGGGGCGGTCGTCATTGCACGAGCCGCAGCCACGGCGCTGGCGGACCATGTGGCCCACGCCACGGGGGATGTGCGCCGCAGCGCGCGCGACGCTGCCGCAGCCCTGGTTGCGGCTCGTCCAACGGCGGTGGCATTGCCCAATGCCGTGGCAGCCATCCTCAATGACGTCCTGGCTGCTGACGACCCCGCCCGCGAGGCGACACGTTCCTTGCAACGGTTCCTGGCCGACTTGGACGCCGACGAGGTGGCCACGGTTAAGCAGGGGGAGAAGGCCATTGCGGCAGCACCAAGGGTGCTGACTTTGTGTCATTCGTCGCAGGTCATGGCGGCGATTGTGGCGGCGCATCAGCATACACCTGAGGTTCGCGTGGTGGCCCTTGAGACGCGGCCATGGAATCAAGGCCACATCTCGGCCAGCCACCTGGCCAAGCACGGCGTTGCCGTGACCTTTGTCGTAGACGGGGCCGCATCGCGATACTTGCACGACGGCGATGTTGACCAGGTGGTGGTTGGAGCGGATGCCGTGCTGCCCGGCGGCGACCTCGTCAACAAGATTGGCACGTTTGGCGTGGCTGCATCGGCGGCCCATGCCGGCATCCCGGTTCATTGCGTGGCGTCTGCCATCAAGTTCACTTCGCGGCGAACGGTCCCGATTGAGCATCGGGACCCGGCGGAAGTATGGGCCGATGCGCCGGATGGCGTTCGCATCGAAAATCCGGTGTTTGACCATGTGCCGGCCGACCTCGTTTCTGCCTACGCGACGCCTTGGGGGATGCTCGAACCCGAAGTGGCTTGGCAACGGCGGGTGCTGCAATGACGGCTAGCTCCCCGAGCTCGGCTGAGCCGCCGCCCTCCGACGCCGTCGTGGCCACCTACGAGTTGGCTAGTGCCGATGGCCGCCCCGTCGAGGACTTGGGTCGCATCGTGGGCATGGAACAATCGACTGGCACGTGGACGAAGGTGCCCGAGCGGGCTGGTAGTCGTGAGCGAGACTTGGCCGCGTGGGTCATCGATGGCGATGACGCGCACTCCACGGTGCGGGTCGCCTACCCAATCGACATCTTCGAACCAGCCAATTTTGCCGGTGTATTATCCATTGTAGCGGGCAACCTGTTTGGCCTTGGAAGCTTGACGCGGGCGCGCCTGGTGGACCTGCAGGTTCCTGCGGCATTCCGCCGGCACCACCTAGGTCCCGCGTTTGGCATCGACGGGGTACGACATCTGATTGGGACCGACGTGGGTCCGCGCCGGGCCCATGCGGGCACCATCATCAAACCCAAAGTTGGCCTTGACCCCGCTGGTACGGCGGCGGTTGCCAAAGAGGCAGCTCTGGGAGGCTTAGACTTCATCAAGGATGATGAGACGCTGACCGACCAGGCATTTTGCCCCCTCGATGAACGTGCACGACTCGTGCTGGACGCGCTTGACGATGTACGGGACGAGACCGGCAGGCGGGTCCTCTACGCCGTCAATGTCACGGCGGGGGCAGCCGAACTGGCCGACCGCTGGGACCGCGTCGCTGCCTACGGGGCGAATTGCGTCATGATTGATGTGCTGACCGCCGGCTTTGACGCACTGGCAACCCTACGCCGGCTAGTCGATGTGCCGATTCACGTCCATCGAGCCATGCATGGGGCCATCACCCGAAGCCCCGATTACGGCATTGATATGCTGGTGCTTTGCCAGCTCACACGATTGGCGGGTGGCGACCAATTGCACATTGGAAGTGCAAGCGGCAAGATGGAACACAGCCATGGCCTTGCTGCCATGCTCGAAGCTCTCACCGGGGACGCCGATGGCGCGACAACCGTATTTCCTGTAGCCAGTGGCGGCTTGCATCCCGCGAGTGTTGAGGCTGAGGTTGCTGCTTTTGGCCCAGACGTTGTCGTCCAAGCAGGCGGCGGTGTGCATGGGCACCCGGGGGGCACCAGGCAGGGAGCGCACGCCATGGCAACCGCCGTTCGCGCCTTAGCCGAGGGGCAGCGCCTACAGGATGTGCCTGACGAAGCGCTGCAAACGGCCCTGGCAAAATGGGGCAGCGAGGCGTACGCCTATGACCGCTGAAACCAACAAGGCCGGCCCCGACGTGGCCGGTACTGACGCGCGGCAAGGGTTGCTGGCAAAGTGCCTCGACCTGCGCACGGGTGGTCCGGAAGTGTTTCTGACCCCGGACGATGCGCGCCGGCTTGGCCTGCGTGCCCATGACCGTGCAGCGGTGCGCGGTGCTGGCGGCGAAGCGCGTGCCGCGGTCAATGTCTGGAAAGGCTTCCTGCCTGTGGGTCAAGCAGGTTTGTCGCAAGAATTGTGCGACCGCATCGGCGCACCCACACATGTGACCGTTCGTCGCAGCACGCGACCGGAAAGCGTGGGCATTGTGCGCCGCAAACTCGATGGCGAACGTCTCACGGCTGACGAGATTCGCCACGTCATCAGCGACATCGCGTCCGGTACCTTGACCCCCATTGAATTGACGGCGTGGGCCTGCGGGATGCAGGTTCACGGCATGGACCAGGATGAAACCGTAGCGTGCATCAAGGCCATGGTGGGCACGGGTGGACGCATTTCGTTTGACGTTGGTCCGGTCGTGGACGTTCACAGCATTGGCGGTGTGCCTGGCAACAAATATGCGCCCATTGCGGTCAGTATTGTTGCCGAGCACGGCATCCGCATTCCCAAAACCAGCAGCCGTGCAATCACCAGCGCGTGCGGCACGGCCGACTTCATGGAGGTCCTATGTCCGGTCGAACACGACGCAAAGGCCATCCACGACATCACCGAGCGCGTCGGGGGCACGCTCGCCTGGGGCGGGGGCGTGAGTCTGGCGCCAGCGGATGACGCCATCATCCGCGTTGAGTACCCGCTGGGCCTGGATCCTCACAGTCAGTTATTGGCCAGCGTCCTGTCCAAGAAACTCGCGGTCGGAGCCCAGAAGGTGCTCATCGATATTCCAGTTGGCCCCGGGGCCAAAGTAGCATCGGAAGCTGATGCGCGCAGCTTGGCGCGTGACTTCATTGCCACCGGATCACGACTGGGCTTGGATGTGCAGGTGGTGGTGAGCCAAGGTGACCGGCCCTTGGGCCAATGCATCGGCCCTGCCCTAGAGGCCCGCGAAGCACTAGCCACGTTGGCCGGCGGGGGCTCGGACGCGGTCCGGGACAAGGGCTGCACGCTGGCCGGTCGCTTGCTAGAAATGGCGGACGTTTGCAGCCCCGGCGACGGCGCCCAACTCGCCCAGGAGACCGTCAAATCAGGCCGGGCGCTCAGCCGCTTTCGGGCCATCCTTGCTGCCCAAGGTGGCAATCCGGATGTGCAACCAGATGACATCCGCATCGGAGCCAGTAGTGTTGACGTGCGTGCGCCGCGAAGCGCCGTCATCACGGCCGTGGACATTCGCGCGTTGGTCCAAATTGCCCGTGCTACGGGCAGCCCGCACGACGCCGGTGCCGGTATCCTAACCCACGTGCGGCCAGGTGACGCCGTGGAAGAGGACCAGGTCCTCTACACGCTGTATGCGCATCATGACGAAGCGGCCGCCGAAGCCAAACAATTAGCGCGCCAACTGCGGCCGTACCACCTCATGGGCGGCGAGGTCCTAGACGTCGTCACGTAGCCGTGGCAGACTTGTCGGCATGCGCTTCGTACGGCGATTCTATGCCGATGTTCCCTAACGCCTAAGAGGGGGTACCGATGCGTCCACACAAGGAGATAACATGCCTCTTGTTGGAACCCAAGCCCCCGACTTTGAAGCCAAGGCCGTCATTGGAGACGACATCGTCGACTACCAGATGAGCAGTAACTGGAACGCGGGCAAATTCACGTGCCTGTTCTTCTACCCGAAGGACTTCACGTTCGTCTGCCCCACCGAAATCATTGCCTTCGACGCAGCCATGGAAGAGTTTGCCAAGCGCGACTGTAACGTCGTCGCCTGCAGCACCGACCAAGAATTCAGCCACCTTGCCTGGAACCGCCAAGCCCGCAACGAAGGCGGCCTTGGTGGCGTGCGCTACCCCATCGTGGCGGACACCAAGAAGGAAATCAGCCAGGCCTACGATGTCCTGAGTCCCGGCGGCGTCGCCTTCCGCGGCCTCTTCGTCATTGACGCTAAGGGCGTCATCCGCCACATGCTCGTGAACGACATGCCCCTTGGCCGCAACGTCCAGGAAGCCATTCGCATCGTGGATGCCATCCGCTTCACCGACGAACACGGCGAAGTGTGCCCCGCTGGCTGGACCCCCGGTGCCGACACCATCGACCCCAACAACGCCAACGAGTACTTCGCCAAGGCGGGCTCCGCCACCGTCGAAGTCACGGCTTAGCAATCGGTCCGTGGCCGAGTCGCTGCTGGAATCATGGCCCCCGTCGAGGAGGGTCACCAGCCCCCCTCTTTCCTACTTTTTCCACTCCTTTTGACCCCGGCCCGTTTATGAAGGCCGTCCAAGTGGCGCGCCTCATGGGAGCGATTATCGTCACGGGCATCCCTGGCGTGGGCAAGACCACCGTCATGGAGGCTGCGGCGGAACACGCAGGACGCACCATCGTCGTCTATGGGACGGCCATGTTCGAAGTGGCCACCGAGCGCGGCTTGGTAGAACATCGCGACGACATGCGGCGCCTCGACCCGGCCGTGCAAAAGGAAGTGCAAATGGCCGCGGCCGAAAAAATGGCTGCCATGGGCGACATCATCGTGGATACTCATTGCACCATCAAGACGCCCAAGGGCTATCTGCCCGGCCTTCCGGCCTGGGTGCTTGAAAACCTCAAGCCCGACACGATTGTGTTGGTGGAAGCGGACGACGAGGAAATCGCTGGCCGGCGAGCCAGCGATGAGACTCGCAAGCGCGACGCCGACTCGGTAGAAGCCATCGCCGAACACCAAGAGGTCAATCGCCGCTTCGCGGCATCGTACGCAACGCTCACTGGCGCAACGGTGGCAACCGTGTACAATCACGATGGCCGCGTGGAAGATGCGAAGGAGCAAATCTTGGCGGTGCTCTAGTGGCTGCATCCGGGAAGGGAAGCAAGGGCGGCAAGGGAGGAAAGGGTGGGTCCACAAAGACCACCAAAGGCGCCGCCGACCCGCCCAAGCGCAAGGGCAACTTTGTCACAATTCTGACCTTTGCCGCCGTCTTCATGATTCTCTTTGACAACAATCTTCGTGAGGCCACCGGCCGCGTCGTGGGTGTTGTCATGAACCCCGTCGTCGGCTTCGGCGGGGCTTACCCGGTTCTCACCATTGTGCTAGCCGGCAGCCTCATGGTCATCCTGACAACCCTGCTTCGCCACTTCACCACCGATTGGTTGGAGATGGCCAAGACCCAAGGGTACATGCGCGCCTTCCAAAAGGAAATGGCGGAGGCTCGCAAGGAAAACAACACCTACCGCCTCAAGAAGCTCCAGGACAAGCAACCCGAGGTCCTCATGGAGCAACAGAAGATGAGCACCAAGCAGCTGAAGACCATGCCCATGACCATGATTCTGGTCATCCCTCTGTTTGCCTGGCTCTTCACCTTCGTGAGTGGCTTGGACTATCGCTTCTACTCGACGCCGTGGAACGCCGAAGTAACGATGTTCGGAACGGAAGGATTCCTGTTTGGCTCCAGTCTATTTCCCCACTGGATTCTGCTGTACATGGTGCTGAGTATTCCTTTTGGCGCCGTCGTTCAAAAGGCCATGAAGTACATCAGTTGGAAGGAGCGCTGGCAGAAAGTGCATCCTGACGTCCATGAGTGATGCCGCGTCCAGGGACCAACCCCGCATCGTGACCGTCGGGGGGCTGCCCGGCACCGGCACAAGCACGCTTTGCCGGCTGCTCCAGGAGCGTCTTGGCTGGCCCTACGTCTACGCGGGGCAATTGTTTCGCGATGAGGCGGCGCAGCGCGGACTGAGTCTGGCCGACTTTGGGGCGCTGTGCCAGCAGGATGCCTCCGTCGATCAGGCCCTGGATGCCAGACAAGCAGCCTTGCTGAGCGAGGCCTCGGCGCAAGGGGATGGCTTGATTCTGGAAGGTCGTCTGGCTGGTTGGCTGGCGCATCGCGACGCCGTTCCATCGCGGCGGGTTTGGGTTACCTGTGATGATGATGAACGCGCGCGGCGCCTAGCCGAGCGGGATGGGGGTGACGTCCAGGCGCAGCGAGAGGCCATGCTGGTGCGCGAAAGAAGTGAGGCAGACCGCTACAACCGCTACTACGGCATCGACCTGGGCGATTTGGCCCCGTACGACTTGGTGCTTGATTCAACCAAGCTGGCCCCGCTGGACTTAGTGGATGCCGTGGTGGCATCCCTCCGAGCCTAGCTCCTGCCTGGCAGGCGACCCGATTACTGTTCGTCCTTTTCGCCCAACCGCTTCGCCACGCCCTTCTCGACCTTGCCCACTTGGGTGCCGACCCATTCGTCCACGGTTTCGAACAAGCCGGAGAAAGACTTAGGGCTCTTGGCCTTCAGGAACTCGCGCGTGGCGTCGCCTTCGTCCTTGTACTTGTCCTTCAGGGCCTTGTATTGGCGAAAGGCGCCGCGCATCTGATTCTGCACGGCCTTTTCCACTTCGTGGACGTAGTCTTTGGCTTCCAACTGGATGCGTGGCTCGCGCGGACCGGGGTAGATGATGAGCACCTCTTCCCCCGCGTACTCCGACAAGCCACTGACTTGGCCATTGGGGCTAACGCGCTTGGTGCCGAGGATTTTGCCTTCTGAGCCGATGTCAATCTTCATGGAGGTGCTCCGGATGCCAGGGGAGGCCAAGCAGCGAAGGATGCCTGTGTCCCCTTGTGGGCCTTGGTGGATTGGTGTGTGCCATTATAGGCTTGCCAATGCGGGCATCAGCAGTAGGGCGGCGGCTCCAGTCACGACGAGCACAACGAGCCAGATGACGATGGCCAGGGAGAGCGTGCGGCCGCCGGATGCGGCCATGTCCTTGACATCCGTTTGAAGGCCCAAAGCTGCAAACGCCGCGAGAAACGCGAGGCGACCGGCCACGCCGAGTGCCGCCAGCGCACTGGGAAACAGGGTACTCGCCTGCCAGGCGAGCCCAGCCAACAACGCCGCCCCGAACACCCACACCTCCATGGGCACTCGCCCATGGGTGGCCGCGACGCCGGCCCGGTCGTTACGTTCAGGGGCCCGCAAGCGGCGGCCTAGCCACAGCATCGCCACCGGCAGCAGAGCGACGCGCAGCATTTTCACCGCTGCGGCCGACGCCGACGCGTCGGGGCCTGAGGCAGGATGCGCAGCAGCTGCGGCCATGACTTGTGGCACCGCATGCAAGGAAGCGCCGACCCAAGCGCCGTAGGTTGCCGCGTCCAAGTTCAACAACTGGCCCACAAGGGGCAGCAGCAGCATGCCGAGTGTGCCAAGCAAGGTGACTGCGGCAACCGCGCTCGCCGCGTCGCGGGCTTTCGCACCAACAACTCCTCGTGCGGCTACGATGGCACTTGCACCGCACACGCCAGTGCCAATAGCGAGCAGCCAGGCCAAGCTGTCGCGACGATTGGGTTTGCTCGCCTGCGTCCGCAGGAAAAGCGCGCCCGTGGCCATGGCCCCGCCAACGGCCAGGGCTGCCAGGATGACTGCCGGGGGCCCGGTTGCCCACAGGGCTGCGCCGTCCACTTGTAGACCAAGGCCGGCCAGGCCAATGATCAAACCCCAGCGGGCGCTACCGGCAATGCCGCGACGTGCCGGCGCGTTCCACCCGCGGGCCGCCGTAGATGCGACGATGCCAATGCCGACTGCCCAAAGACTGGTCGGCACGGCCGGCACGAGGATTCCCAGGGCCCAGGCGACAATGGCAACGGCAACCACAAGGCCGACCCCGGCAAACACAGGGGACCGAGGTTGGCCCCGCACTTGGCCGCAACGGTCAATCGCAAGGTCACACTCCACCCCTCGTGGAGATTGAGGTCCGCGTCGGCAACGCCCTTCTGCTTGGCACGATTCCCGGTTTTGAGCCGGATGGTAAGCGCGTTGAACATGCCTTCACGAAGACGGGCCCCAGAGCAGTTGTCTTGGGGATTCCACCCGAAGACTTGGAGGGGCTCGCGGCGCTCGCCACGGAACCGTCGCTGGTGAAGGAGTTGCCCGAGGCGCCTGAATTGGACCAAGTGCTCTTCAAGCACTTGGAGCCCTTTGGCACCTGCACGATTCCCAGTCCGGACCTGAGCGTCGCCTATGGATTGGCCATGGAAGCCAATGTGCCCCTGTCGGCCGCGGACCTCGATGATGAAACGCATACGCGCCTCTACACGCACAAGGTGGGCTTCATGGGCGTCGTGAAGAGCAATCGCCTACAGAAGCGGCTCCTGAAGCAAGCGCCTCCGGCGGGCTCCGATGCGTACGAGGTCGCCACCTGGTGGGACGACGCCCTGAATGACCTCAAGCCTCTGAAGGCAATTGAAAAGGCGCGGGAGGAAGCTATGGCATCCGGCATCCAAGAAGCAGTTGCCGCCGCTGACGGCGCCGTGCTCGCCATTGTGCCTGTTCCCCGGCTGGCGGGCGTGGCGGCCGCCCTGCGCGCCGCAACATGATGCTTGGCGGCATTTGTTCGCGGCTGTGAATGCCGCGCCGTCAGCTCTAATGCTGGCCGGCGAAGTGCCCTCGCATGCGTATCGGCGCCGTGCTGGCGGTCGGCCTGCTCGTTCTCTCCGGCTGTGCCGCACCAGACGATGAAGACCTAGCAACGGATGAATCCGCAGACCGCCTTCCTGCCGCACCAGGTACCTTCGCCCTGGTGTGTCCACCTGGCGGGGCTGACCATGAAGGCGTCTGTAGCTACCGCATCGCCAGCCTGACGGAAAGCAATCAAGAACCGTTCATTGCCCTGCACCCTGATGACCCGGCCATTATGGCGATTGGCGTCAACGCAGGTCATACGACCGACGGCCTTAGCGACCATGGGGAGCGCCCAGGGTATGACATGGTCCGACTCGACATCTTCATCACGACCGACGGCGGCGAAACTTGGACCAAGAGTCAGTTGCCTTATGTGCCGGACCCCGACGTGACGTTTGAGCCGGTGGAGAACTCCGTGGTCGGCGACCCGGCGATGCAGTTTGACGAAGAGGGGGCTCTTCACGTCAGTGGAATTGCTAGCCATTCGCGCGCACGCGGCTACAACGTATTCTACACGCGAAGCGACGACTTTGGCGCGTCGTGGAGCCCGCCGGTGGTTTTGTCGGACCAAGACGATAATGATCGCAACTGGCTCAATATTGGCCCCGATGGAACCATCTACGTACCGTGGCAACGCGTTGGGTCGTTATCCGAGGTCGCTTGGTCAACGGATCGTGGCGACTCCTGGACCGTGCAAGAGCGTGGACAAGTTGCGGATGATTGCATCACCATCTCCGAAATGGCCTTCTTCGCCGGGGCCGCCCTGTTTGCTTGTAGCCATCGCAGTGGCGGCGACTCCGAGTATTCCGTGCATGTCTACGCACTGGACGCCGTGGACGGCTCGCTCGCCTTGTGGGCCGAGTTGGACATGGATTGTTACTGGCCCAAGCTTGCGGTAGCCCGTGATGCACTGTTTCTGACGGCTGAGGGCTGCCCCGGCGACGATTACACGGTCAGTTACGATGGACGTAACTGGACCAAGCCGGCGGGGCTGCCTGAACTACTTGGCCAAGCGGGGAGCGTCATGTGGCTCACCGACGACCCCTGGGGTAACCTCCATTTTCTGCTTGGTACCGCCAATCCGCGCTACGTGGTCCTTGACCTCGATGCGGAGGCCGTGCTGGCGGACTACGGCCTGCCCGGGGATGGCGGCCTGCCCACGGTGCCGCCTGAAACCATCGCGCCTGCCTATGGCGACCACTACTGGGGCGTCGATGTGACCACGGCTGGCGG
>JBFJXH010000061.1:0-10383 GCA_041623215.1 Thermoplasmatota archaeon | reverse complement strand
GTGCTCGACTGGTGGCTCGTCCCCCTTGCCAAGGCGTGCCGCAACATCAATCCCAACACCATCACGTGGATTAGCTTCGCCTTCGCCGTGGCTGGCGGCTTGGCCTTCTGGCAAAGTGGCCCCGAGGCGCTGTGGCTCCTGTGGGTTGCCGCGCTTTGCACAATTGCCAATGGGGTGCTTGATGTTCTTGACGGCAAAGTAGCCACGATTACCGGGCGCATGACGCCCAAGGGCGACTACCTAGATCATGCGCTGGATCGCTTCAGCGACGCGGTCCTCATCGCGGGCATTGCGTTTAGCCCGTGGGCACGCATGGAGTGGGGCTTGTTGGCCATCATCGGCACCTTGCTAACCAGCTACCTGGGCACGCAGGCGCAAGCCATCGGCCTAGGCCGCAACTATGGTGGCATGCTGGGCCGCGCCGACCGCTTGGTCATCATGATGGCCGTGCCGATGCTGACCGCCGTCCTGTACGAATTTGGCATCACGTTTGCCTACGGCCGCATCGTTACGAGTCTGCCAGAAGCCATGCTCGCCTACTTTGGCATCGCGGGCATGATTTCGGTCTTGCAGCGGTTCGTCTCTGGCCTGCGAGGCTTCGGGCCCGACGGACACATCAAACCTTAGACCGCGCACGATTGTGCGCGGCCATGAAGCGGCATGTCGGCGTTGTTCTCTGCGTCACATTGGCACTTGTCCTTGGCGCACCGCCGGGCGCCATGGCGCAGTTCGGCGAATCGTCCTTTCCGAATCACGACGAAGTGGTAGCGCGAGTTCAGGCCGCCGCCGCCGCTGCACCCGAGTGGATTGACTTGCAAGCCATCGGGACCTCTACTTCTGGACGCGAACTGTACCTAACCGTGGTGACGGACCCTGCCAGCGACGTGCCGATGAACGAGCGGGTCGTAACGCTCATCCTAACCCAGCAGCACGGTAACGAGCCCGCCGGTACTCCCGCCGCCCTCGACCTGCTCGATGACCTAGCTACCGATGGCCACGAGCTTCGCCGAACCCTAGCAAATCAGGTTCTGTTGCTTGCCCCTATGGGGAATCCAGATGGTGCCGAGGCCCGGCAACGTGGAAACGGCGTGGGCACCGACCTGAATCGCGACCATGTGCATTTGGAGGAGCCGGAAACGCAGGCGGTGCATGGCATCTTCCAGTCCTGGGACGTTCATGTGGGCGTTGACCACCACGAGTACTCCGGGGCGGGAACGGGATACCCCAATCCCGTCCGTGCGTACGACCACGACTTGACCACATTGTTCCCACGCCACGGCAACGTCCGGCAGCCAACCATGGACGCGGCGCAGCGACTCATGTATGAGGGCATGTGGCCGGCGGCTGAAGAAGCGGGCTACTCCATCAACGAATACGGCGAGCAAACCGCAGCCGGTGTACCTATCCAACATGCTGCCGGCGGCCCCGACCCCGGTATTCTTCGCAACAACTTCGGCCTCAACAATGTGGCTGGCATCCTGGTTGAATCGTTCGTTCCCTCTGCGGTGCCCAACCCGTTCGTGTCGGAGGAACGCCGCGTGGACGCCCACCGCGTCCTCATGGATGCGACACTTGCCTACGTTAGCAATCATGCGCAAGTCTTCGTGGATGCCAAGCGCGAATCGAGCCGCCTCAATGTGGAGGAACCGCTGCAGGAGTACCTTGAAGCGTGGCCAGACAACCCGGTTACCGGCGAGCCTGGCGAGATCCGTCGTGGTCCCCTTGCGCCGGCGTACCGTAGTCCAACCGATTTGACCGACACCCTAGCTAAACATGGCCTGCCCACCGGCATTGCCGACGATGGCCAATGGATTTACACCATAGACCACGAACGTGCCGGCCTGCTGGCCGCCATGGTACACCCCGAGTCAAGCCGACAGCTCGCGTCATCCGCCGTCCCGTTGGACAGCGCGCCGCGTGGTGACGCCGACGAAGAAGCTGTGGCAAGTGAAGGCGAAGACTCCCCTAGCTTGCCCCTCGTGGTCATGCTAGGAGCGTTGCTGGCTGTGCTGGCGGCATCGCGCCGCCGCATCAGGCTTACGTAACCCCACGCACATCTACAGGTGTGGATGCAGTCATCCGTAAGCGAATCACGAAGGTTGGCAGCGGAGCGTGGTCCATCTACCTGCCCAAGAAGTGGATTGACGCTTGGACGCCAGAGCAACAGGCCGGCCGCGAAGTGGATCTCTACACCATCGGCGAAGCCATCGTCGTAGCACCAGTGCTGGCAGACCGCACGGTGAGCGCCGCCGTGGATACCGACCCAAAAACGGTTCGCCGCATCCTGCTGTCGGCGTACGTACGGGGAGCCACCGACGTCACGCTGACGCCTGCCGAGGAAGGGCACTTCGGCAACGATGCCATCCTTGCCGCCCGAGATTTTCTGCGTCACCTTGACGAACGCATCGTGGCGACTGCCGGGCCCGCATCCATTGGATTCCACATCAACCCCGACCTGCCGCCGTCCACTGCGGGAACGGACGCCGCCATGGTGCTCGTGGCCCGCGTCCAAGAGGCGATGACGCTGGCAGCCGACGCGATTACCACCGTCGCCCATGACCCCGAGCGGACGCTGCACACCCTCCGCCTGCTTCGAGACACGGTCGAGTTCGACATCGCCCGCATTTTCTATCAAACATTGAGGGCCGTGGCCACCATCGACTTGCCGGTCCAGTCGGTCAGCGACTTGCAACTGCTGGACCTCACAGCCGCCCAATTGGACCGCATTGGACAGCACACACGGCAAGTGGCGGCTGCCTTGCTGGACCTGTACGGCTTGCAGTTGTCCGACCTTGACTATCCGACTGCCCACATTCAGGAAAAGGTCCGCCTACCGCCCATACCGGGGCCGGTCATGCGGGCCATGGCCGAACAGTATTCAGACACCCTGCAATCGGCGGCTGAGGGACTAGCGGCCGGTGCCGCAGCGCTGTTGTCACGGGATATCGCGGCCCTCCGGCACCTGCAAGGAACCGCGCGCGGGGCCCAATTGGGACTTCAGGCCGGCATCTTCGACGCCGTCATGGACGCCTGGGGAACCCAAATCAGCGACGACGAACGCGGCTTAGCTAACGCATTCTACCAACTCAGCACCCCCATCGTCGCAATCTTGGGCAACCTCGCGGCCATCGCCCACCACGCCATCACATTGACCGCCGTGGAGCCGTATCTGGACATCCCGGAGCGCTGATGGCCGCCGGGGCACACCTCCTGGCAAGCCAAGGCTTTGACTGCAACGTGTTCTTGCTCAAGGACCCCAAGTCGAACCAGTACGACCTGGTGGATGCCGGTATCGGAGTCAACCATGCCCTGTTGGTCAAACAAGTAGCAAGCTTGGTGGACCCACATCGCATCCGGATTGTGGCCGTCACCCACGAGCACCTTGACCACGTCAACGGGCTGCCGCTGTGGCAACAGCTAGGGGCCAAGATCGCCAGCAGCCCAGCCACAGCCGCCAAGTTGGCCGCCGGGCACGACCCAACCTCCGCCATGTTTGGGCAGGACATCCCCAAGTTGCTGGTGGACACCCAAGTTGAGGACGGCGACCGCCTGGCGCTCGGCGGGGCGGACCACGAAGTGCTTCTTACGCCCGGGCATTCGCCCGGCTCGTGCTGCTTCTGGAATCCATCGGATGGGGTCCTCTTTGCAGGGGACACCGTGTTTGCGGATGGCGGCATTGGCCGCTTTGATTTTCCCGACGGCAATGTCAGGCAGCTCGCCGAGTCGGTGCTGCGCCTGGAGCGCTTGCCGGTTGCCGTGCTCCATTGCGGTCACGGAGCGTCTCCACAAGGCGAGCAAGCCGCGCGAAGCCTCAAGGGAAGCGTTGCCCACGTTGAGGCTTGCCTACCCTAGGGGAACCCACTGGTAACTACCAATCGTCGCCATCATCCGGAGCCGCTTGCCAAGCTTCGAGAGGGTCCTCCTCAAGGTCCTCGTCGCTTGGCAGGGCCTGCAAGATGGCGGTGGCAAGCTCATCCAGTCCCTCGCCGGTTTCACTACTGAAGGCCACGCGCCCCTGGGTGCCACTTTGGTGTAAGTCCGATTTGCTCTCGGCTACGAGGAATGGAATACCAACCATTTCACTGCGGGTTTGCTCGAGAAGCGCATCCTGCTGCCCGACGGTGAAGCCGCTGGTTTCGCTCGGGTCCACAATGAAAAGGACGGCGTCAGCCGCATGGCGAAGGGCCGCAACCGCCTGTCGCTCCACCGGATTCCGCTTGGCATCCGGCCTGTCCAATAGGCCCGGCGTATCCACCAATTGCACCATGACTGGCTCACCCCATTGGTTCGTCGCCTCCAAGTGGCCTACGTTGGACTGCTTGGTCGTGAAGGCATAGCTGGCAATCTCGGGGGACGCACGTGTCCAGCGGGCCAGCAGGCTGGACTTGCCGACGTTGGGGAAGCCTGCAATGACAATCGTCGCATACTGTGGGTCAACGGTGGGCAAGTGGCGTGCCTTCTCACGCGCGTCGGCAAGAATTGCTAGGGGTCCGTCCAGGTCGTTGATGATGTCTGCGATGCGACCATACACTCGCTTCTGGGCTTTGTGGAAACCGTCAATGTCGCGAATTCGTTGGAAAGCGCGTAGTTCGTCGCCGCACAGTTGCCGAATGGTTCGTGCTGCCCAGCCGACACTACCAAGCGCTCGCTTCAACTCGTGCTCGCCCACTAGGATGCGGAGCATTTCCAATTCGTAGTCGCGCACATGGTCAAGGTTCGGGAACGCATTGTGAATGCGGTCCAATTTCGTGACCGTGGTGTCGGCAACCGATTTGAGGCGCGCTTCCAGGGTTTTGCGGACCCGGTGGTATTTCACCGGGTCGTTGACCTCAAGCTTGCTGGCGCGGCCGAAGGCCTGATCCAGGAGTTCCTGGCTGGTGGGGACAGTGGGGACGCGCTCCAGCACGGCTTCGCGCTCCTGCCCCTTGCATTTGAAGATGCCGGGGGCCGGGCGCCTATAGACGCACTTCTTGCCACCGTACCTTGCCTTGGCTCACTTGATTGCGAATCCGTCGCTGCGCGGGAGACAGCTTCGACTTGGCCGCCTTGATTTCAACAAGAAGGACCGCCTCGTCCGTGAATTGGATGCCATCAATGGGGGACCCGAGGAAGCGAAAGCGAGCCGGGTCCCACGGCCACTGGTCAAGAAGCGGCGCAAATTGCTCGACCGCTTGGCCGTGCCGCGTCGCCATCGACTGTTTGCTTGCTGCGACCACTTTCAGGCGGCGAGACACCACGAAAAGACGCCAAGCCAACAACACAGCTAGCAACGTGGCACCAACCGCTAGCCACACAATAGGGTCCACACAGTCGATTCGTGCAGCCCGCCTTGAGAAAGTCGGCGAGGCAAGTGAAGCCACTGCCGGGGGCAGCCCTGGCGCGTGGGAGGCGGGCCCGCGCCCTTATCACGCCACCCCTGGTGGCGGCCCCCATGGACTTCTCCTTGACGGACGAACAGGCACTCATTCAGCAAACAGTGCGGGAGTTCGCCGAGACCCGCGTCAAGCCAGAAGCGGAGCGCATCGACCGTGACCACTGGTATCCGCAGCCCATCATCGACGAAATGAGCGCCCTTGGCCTCATGGGCATGAATTTCCCCGCCGAGAAGGGCGGAGCCGGCACGGACATGGTTAGTTACTGCATCGCCATTGAGGAACTGTCTGCAGCCTGCGCATCAACGGGCGTCATCGCCAGTGTCAACAATAGCCTCTCCGGGTGGCCTCTCTACACGTTTGGCAGCGACGACCAGCACGAGCGGTACCTAACCGACATGTTGCAAGGTCGCCGCATTGGCGCCTATGGACTCACAGAGCCCAATGCTGGCAGCGACGTTGTGAGCATGCAAACCACCGCTGCTCTAGACGGCGACCACTACGTTCTGAACGGCCAGAAGTTGTTCATCACCAACGCCGGCCCTGCGGAAACCTACATCGTGTTTGCGCAAACCGACGCGGCGGCCCGCCACAAGGGCCAGTCGGCCTTCATCGTCGAGAAGGGCTTCGATGGCTTCGAAGTGGGCAAGACGGAAGACAAACTAGGCATCCGAGGCGCACCCTGCTGTCCCCTCTTCTTCGAAAACGTCCATGTCCCGGTCGAAAATCGACTCGGCGACGAAGGCATGGGATTCAAAATTGCCATGCAGACGCTCGACGGAGGCCGGCTGGGCATTGCCTCGCAGGCGCTAGGGATTGCCCGGGCCGCCTACGACGCGAGCCTCGACTACGCCAAAGAGCGCGTCCAATTTGGCAAGCCCATCGCCGCCAACCAAGCCATCCAATGGAAGCTTGCGGACATGGCAACCCGCATCGACGCAGCCCGCCTCCTCATCTGGCGCGCTGCCCAGTTGAAGGACCAAAAAGCTGCCTACTCCAAGGAGGCTAGCATGGCCAAAGTGTACGCGAGCGAGACCGCCATGTGGGCCGCTACGGAGGCGATTCAGATTCACGGCGGCAACGGCTACACCAAGGACTACCCCGTAGAACGTAATTTCCGCGACGCAAAGATTACGGAAATCTACGAGGGTACCAGCGAAATCCAGCGATTGGTCATCAGCAACCACTTGCTCAAGTAGGCGCAACCCACCAAGAGCGTGCCAAACCGGCCCCCGCCGCGGCGTGGCCGGCCGCGCCGAACCCTGACGGCCATATGGCTAGGTCTTTTGAAGCAGCTTCAATCGGCCACTTCAATGAGCGACGCGCGGGAACGACGCCGGGAACAGTTTCAGAAGGCCAAGACTGCGAAACCCAAGTTCAGCTTGGCCGCCTGGAAATACCCCCTCATCGTCGTGGCCCTTTGGGGTCTCGCCGTTGGCGGCATCGTTGCCACGGCGGACGATGGCCCCAGCTGCCCCGGCCACTGGCACAGCATTGTGCAAGTATACAACGGTGAAGAGCGCGTAGCCTTCGCCCACCCCGGCTTCCAGGACTCGCAAAACCCCAACGCCCCCGGCACCCACATCCACGACGACAGTGGCGTGATGCACTTCCACCCTGGCACGTTGCGTTGCACGGAACTTGGAGACTTCATGAAACACCTCGCGGTTGAGTTCTCCGATTCCGCCATGACCCTGGGCCCCCAGCACTTCGGGGACGCGGGCGAATACCCCATCAACGATACCCACCGCGTGCGCGCATTCCACCAGCCGTGGGGCGCTGATGGCTGGACGGAGGTTGACTTGGATGAAATTTTGTCGCGGCAGTCTGCCAACGGTGAACGCATCCTCTTCGTGTACGGCAACCAAGACGACGCCACCATCGCGCTACTACAGGCAAACGCACCGCCCATCCCGGAAAACTACACGCCCCCGCCGCCCGACCGCACCGCAATGCGCATGCGCATCATTGGCGTCAGCGGCATCGGCATTCTAGTTCTCTGGTTGGCCTCGAAGTTCCGCCCGCCTGCCGAATCGTAACTGCTACGCGAAGACACGCGGCGGCTAAGGTGCCATGTCGAGCTGCAAGCTCATCGCGCCCGTTTCACCGCAGCGCTAGGTGGCATCCACGGTTGAACCGGCGGTCGCAGCGGCGAGGAAATCGGCTTCTCCATCCAGCGGTCCAGACGCAATTAGCAAGTCATCCGCCTGGAGCCTGAAGGCACCATCGACGGCGGTGCGCCAGCGGCCTTTCCGCTTGACCGCCACGATGCGCATGCCCCATCCCGATTCCAGTTCGAGGTCTCGTAGGCGCTCGCCGGCAAAGTCACTGTCGGCGGCCAGGACGACCTTGCTGATTACCGAGTCACTTTGCCGAATGGTTGCCGCGATGACCGGGTGGGGTTCCACATCGCGCAGCACCACGTCGGCAATCTCTAGCGCACTGTCCGCAATGGTCTCCGCAGCTTGCGCCACTTGGATGATGATTTGAGCGTGGCCCGTGCTGAGGTCACCGTCTTGGACCGCTTGCAGCGCCAGGCGCAGGATGGTGTCAAAGTCGCGGTCGGCCTCCTCCTCCATGGCCACTACCTCTTCCGCGATGGCGCGACTATCGTAGAGCAGAGCTGAGTAGGCCAAGTCAACCATAATCGCAGAGTCATCCCTCAATTCGAGCAGCAGGTCTTCGACTTGGCGAACTTTCGGCGCGCTCTCGTCCGTCACGTCGTCATCGGCCGGGACGGGTGCTTCGGCGGAGGTCATGGAGCCACCTCCGCGCCGCGAAGGAAGTCCCTGAAATTGGCGGCGCTTTCCTGCTGTCCTCGGACCAGCAAGGTGTCGCCGGCGTGCAACTGCGTGGACTTGCCCGGTGCATAGCGCCATCCCTTCTGGGCCCGCCGAACGGCGAGCACTCTCAGGCCCATCTCGGCCTCGAGGTCAAGTTCGCCAAGGTTCTGGCCAATGGCCGGCGACCCGTCCGGAATCGTTGCCGTGCTGATGCGGTCGTCCGCCTCGTCGAGGACGCGGCCCAGAAACGGGCGCAAGTTGACGCTTTGGTCCAGAAGATCCACCAGATCCGCCGCGGCATTGGCAATGTGCTCACTGGCATCGGCCACCTGCAGGATACCGGCCACTTGTTCAGCTTCATCCGGATTTCTTACCGCGAGGCTAGCTTGCAACCTGAGGTGATACTTCAGCCAGTCCATGCGGGCGGCCAAATCATCTACTTGCTCGCCGATTGGGTCTGAATCCAGAATCAGTGCCGAGTATGCTAGGTCAGTCATCAATTCTGAGACATCTTTCATTTCGGTGAGCAATTCGAGAACGGTCACCGGCTCGTAGGCAACCGCTTCGTAGTCTTTGATGCGTCGGGTTCGTCGTTTCATAGGCCGATCAGGGCTCCAGAGGCAAGAAGGAAGAGGATGCCGAGCGTATCGCCGGCAGTTGTCAGGACCGGCACCACAACGGCATCCGGGTCCCATCCGCGTCGATGAGCAAGCATGCCCACGACGATAACAAGAATAATCATGGCCACGACCAGAGCCACGCCTGCAAGCAGGGTGGTGGCCGCAAGGCGCAGAAGGGGTGTGGGGCCGCTAATGCCAAGAATCGGCGCCGAGAGGCTAGCGGCCACGCCAAGAAACAGGAAGGTTGCGGCAGCGAGAATGACGCTTGCAGCGACATCGCGTCGGAAACCGCGGGCCTGATTGGACCACAGGCCGCCAAAGTGCAAGCCGCTTGCTACGCGGGCGCCCAGAATGCTGCCCACGTTGCCACCGATGCCATTCACCGCGGGGACCAGGGCGAGCAGGATGGGAACGGAGAACAGGCGGTCCTGGTAAAGGGCTAGAATTTGGCCCGCCAGCACTCCAATGACGACCGCGCCTAGGAGCACCGGGAGTGATTGAATCGTGATTCGACGCCAATGGTACACCGGTGCGGTTTGCGTGCGGCCCGCTGCCGCCCCTCCCATACTCACGGCGACCCCTCCGCACCCGGGCGACCACGCCTCGCTTGCGATACCGTCGCGGCCGGTCCACGTTGCCAGCTAACGGTCACCCAATCACCCCCCACGCGCGCGCCGCCACCCACAGGAACAGCAGCGTGAAAACGTCGCTACTCGTCATCAGCACGGGACCCGCCACGTTGTCTAGGTCTAGGCCGCGTCGAAAGGCCACGCGCATCGTTACGACCGCCATGACCGCCATGACGAGCCCACTGGCGAGGCCGGCCACGATGGCAATGCTTGCTAGGGGAACGATGCCCGCACTAGGAAATCCTACGGCAAGAGTTGAGAAATGAGCCGCAAGCGCGGCAGCAAAGGCCACCAAGACTCCGAGTACGAGACTTGCCACAAGGTTGTGCCAGACAACCGGCACCGACCATTGGTCGCGGGGCACGAGACCAAAACGAGCCGCCGTGCCAAGGCGGCTGCCTAAACTGGTGCTAATGTTGCCCCGCATGGCTAGGACTGCGGGGGTCAAGGCAAGCAAGCCCGGGAGGGCCGCCAAGCTATGCTCCATGCGGCCAAAGAAGCTGCCTGCTACGATTTCCAAGACGGCCATGGCCAATAGCAGCGGGAGAGATTCTCGCAGAATGCCGCGGACCTCCCCGCCGGCCACCCGTCTACCCCTGCTTCGTCGGAGTCTCTTCAAGCCACTGCTGGGCGTCCCGGTCCGGATTCTTCCAGGAAATGGCAACGTCGGCGGCGGGTGGCTTTGTCAGGCGGGGCCCTGCGTGCTGGTCGGCCTGCGCAAGGGCCGGGGATGCATTCATCGCGCCCGCGACATCGCTAGCAGTAGCGGCCTTGGCATGGCGAAGCACGGCGCGCGCCTGGATGCGACGACCACGGATGGCCATGACATTGCCGACGGCCAGCAAGGCCGCAGCAGCCAGGGCCGCGCCGGCGTGCAGGTTGACAATCACGCTTCGGGCCGTTGCCGAGCTAGCCGCTCCATTCCAGGCTGCCGGATACCATACCAGGAACGTGATTGTGGCCAGCAAGCCAACAGCGG
>JBFJXH010000060.1:0-10458 GCA_041623215.1 Thermoplasmatota archaeon | reverse complement strand
ACTTCACGCACCTTGGTGCCCTTCGCCTCATGGATGGCTCCTGGGTTCCCGCGCAGGCCGCCTTGGCGGGCATTGTATGGGATGGCGACCAAGCGACGGTGGACATCATGCTCCCTTGTTGCGGCGTTTTCGTATTGGGTCAAGATGACCAGTCTCCACTCCTGAACGTGTGGCCGGGCGACGGCGAGGGTGGCAGCCGCACAGATTGGCGGATTGTTGACGGCCGCGTGATTGTGGCCGCGAATGCCTCCGACAACCTGCGCATTGACCGTCTCATCATCGCGGTCGACGGGCAAGAGGTCCTGGATGAGGAATGGAATGGCACCGAGCGACAGGTCACCATAGCTGCCGAACCGGGGGACGTCGTTGAGGTGGTTGCCCACGATTGGATGGGCCTCACAGCTTCCGCCACGGCAACCGTGCTGGATGCCGATGGCGAGCCGCAGCCGACGCAGGAAGATGGCGATGGAGGCGGGCGAAGTCCCTTCGCTTGGCTGGCCGCCCTATTGGTTCTCCTCGTGGTCGGCGGTCTAGTTGGTCTCCTTGTCTGGATGCGGCGCCGCAGCGAAGAAGAAGAATGGGGCGGATAGGCCGACATTGCCCAGCATCATCCTTTGAAGGGTGGCTTGCATGCCAGGCTAATGAAACTCGTGGCAGCACTGGAACAAGCGTGGCTAGCAGGATTGGTCCTCAGCGTGGCCGCGCTGGCAGGCTGCTTGACATCGGATGCTCCAGTGGACAGCGCCACAATCCCCGCGGCCGGAACCGAGGCGTCAACCTGCGTGGGTTCTTGCACGTCGTTCCCGATTGAAATTGCGCCGCTGCAAGCAGGCGAGTGGGGAGACGTCCGCATCCTGTGGGATGGTACCACGTCGCCGCCGCTTGCGGGCGAGGCAACCTCGCCTTCGGGCGAGGTAGAGCAGCTTGCGCGCGGTTTCGATTCCCTGCGTTTGGTCGCGTGGGAGGAGGGCACCTGGCACGTCAGTTTTTGGCAAGCCGGGGAAGGGCTGCCGGCAACAACCTACCACGTAACCTCCACGGTGGGTCCCGGCTCGCCGGCGGCCAGCGACCTGCTGCCAAACTTGGTGACGCTTAGTATCCGTGATCCCCATTTTGGCTCCTGCCAACAAGTTGAGGAGGTCGAACAAGGCGCCAAGCGGTGCCTACGCCTTGGCAACGCCGGAGGAAACGTCGGCTACGGCCCCATGGAAGTGCGGCTCACGTTTGACCAAGCGGCGGCCACCGTTGCCAGTGAAGTTGGTCTTCTGGAGGGGACCTTCGTCCAGCGCATCCACCAAGTGGACGGTACGGTTCGAGAGGAGCCAGTTGGCGCCGCCGATTGGCACATGGCACACAGCCATTTCCACTACGACGGTTTTGCCCTCTTCACGTTGCATCCTGTGGATGAACATGGCCTTCGTGGCGAGGCAATTGGCCAAGGCACCAAGTCCGGCTTCTGCCTGGTTGATTGGGGCGAAATGGATGCCAAGGACACGCCGCCGCACGGCAATGGCGGGAACGCTGAGAATGCCTGCCTCGTGCCGGGAGCCGCCGGGTGGACGATGGGCGTCAGCGTTGGTTGGTACGACTACTACTCTCCCAGCCTCACCGACCAATATGTCGAAGCTAGCGGCGCCTCCCCCGGGCTCTATGAGCTGGTTAGCACGGTTGACCCCTTTGACCAACTACTGGAAACCGATGAATCCGACAACACAGCCAGTGTGCTGTTGGAGATTGGTGCAAACACCGTTGACGTTGTTGAACACCGGGCCTTCTGGCAGACGCCTCAGTAGGGGCGACATGACCTCGTCGCGCAGCGGCCCAGGCCCTGAACTGGCACAACGCCTAAGTCGAAACCACCGGAGACGCAGCCCATGCGACTACTGACGGCTGTTGTGTTGGCCGGCGCCATTGCGCTGGCCGGCTGCACCGGCGCAGACGACCATAGTCACGGCGAAGCCTTCGCGTGCGACGATGGCACCATCATCAATCCGGGAAACTTCACGAGCCATCACAACGAAAGCTTCGACCCGGCAAGCGAATGTCCTGCACCGGCCGAAGAGCCCCTGCCGGCCACCGTCCGGATTGAAGGTCTGCCGGGTGCCAGTCTCGCCTATTCCCCCGTGAGCTTTCGATGGGTATTGCAAACGGACGAAGCCAATGCCCATGCGATGCTGACCGAGGTCCGCGCCAACCGAGTTTCCATTGCCGACGACCTACTCGAGGGCCCCGAAACGTTCGGTGTGTCCCTTGCCAAGAAGGAGCACCAGAATTTCGAGGATGGCACCGGCTATGACGGCGAATGGCGCCCAACCGAACCGGGCACCTACTTCCTTCGGGCGTACGCCGAAGTGTTTGGCCGACATGTTTGGAGCGCCGAACACGCCGTTGTCGTGGACCCGGTGGAAGCCACGGGAAACACGGTCACCGTAACAATCTCGGCGGGCGGTCCGCTTCTCGCGGCCACGGAGCCAACGGACGCCGAGGCGGTGCTGGGCGATGCCTTGGTCTTCCAAAACGACGACCTAGCCGACCATACGTTCGCATGGACTGCCGGCCCCGTGGACCTACCTGCTTTCACCGTGGCTGGCGGCGCAGCGACGGAACCGCTTCTCCTCCTCGTGCCGGGGACCTACACTTACGAGAGCGACGACTTGCAGCCGGTTACCGGCACTGTCACGGTTGCGCCGCCCGCCTCGTCGTGAGGCTTGCAGGTGGCCCACAGGGTTGCCAGGCCCCTGGGCCAAGCCTTGAAGGGCTCAGGCAATTCCCGGGCGTGCAGGAAGTCCACGCCCCCCTGGTCAGTTGTGAGACGACGTTTGAGCACCTGAAGGACTCGCGCTGGGTCATCTTCGACTGCCGCCATGACCTTGGGGACCCCGAATGGGGGCCCCGCGAATTTGGCAAGCGAAGAATTCCGGGAGCGATTCACGCCCACATTGACCGGGACCTCGCTGGGCCGGTCGGGGCGGGGGGCAAGGGACGACACCCCCTGCCCATTCCAGGGGCCTTCGTGCGATTCCTGAGGCAAGCCGGAGTCAACCAAAACTCGCAAGTTGTGTGCTATGACGACGTGGGTGGCGCGTGGGCCGCCCGCCTCTGGTGGCTGCTTCGTCATTATGGCCACGATGCGGTCGCGGTCCTCGATGGTGGCCTGCAACGGTGGCGCGCGCTCGGCCTTCCCATCGACAATACCCATCACCGCTTGCCCGACGGTGACTTCGACGGCAAGCCCGGAACCATGCCCGTGGCGGAGGCCGACGAGGTCCTAGTTGCATCGTCGGTCGTGGATGCTCGTGCTCCCGAGCGTTACCGCGGTGAAACCGAACCGATTGACCCAGTGGCAGGCCACATTCCGGGCGCGGTGAACCTTCCGTTTGCGGGCAATGTCGGGCCCGATGGCCTTTGGCTGTCCCCCGACGAACTTGCGGCCCGCTTCGCGGCCGTGGCGGGCCCAGGGACGGTTGCTTATTGTGGCAGCGGCGTCACGGCGGCCAACAACATTCTCGCCATGGAATTAGCCGGCCTACCAACGCCCCGCCTCTACCCGGGCGGCTGGAGCCAATGGTGTCGGCCTGCGGACGGGCGCCCCGTTGCAACTGGCGAAGAGCCGGGTTCCACGGCTGATGCTGGCCAGGTGGCCGCCGCTGCCGGCCCGGTGATGTCATCCGACGCGGACGCTGGGGCCCGCGTGATGACTCTCGAAGAGGAATAAGCCTAAACGGCGCTTCGCAGACAACGCCATGTGGCAGCCATCAAGGTCGGCCTCATTCAAACCCACGCCGGATCGGACGCCGAGGCCAACCTCGAGCGAACCTTGCAGCTCATTGATGACGCTGCCGCCAAGGGCGCACAGATTATCTGCCTCCAGGAACTGTTTCTTGGCCCTTATTTTTGCCAAGAAGAGGACCACGCGGAATTCGACCGAGCCGAGACGGTCCCTGGGCCGACCACTGATCGACTGACAGCCAAGGCCAAGCAGCACGGCGTCGTCATCCTAGCCAGTCTCTTCGAACAGCGAGCCAAGGGATTGTACCACAATTCTCTGGCCGTGATTGACGCAGATGGCGCCTATCTTGGCAAGTACCGCAAGATGCACATTCCCGACGACCCCCGGTTTTACGAGAAATTCTACTTTACCCCAGGAGATGCTGCCCAAATCAGCGCCGCGCCCGGTGCCGAAGGACGCGTCCACTCCGCCGCCGGATTTGCGGCGTGGGACACGGCGGTTGGCCGCATTGGAACACTGGTTTGCTGGGACCAGTGGTATCCTGAGGCCGCTCGAGCCACCGCGTTGCTGGGCGCAGACATCCTGTTCTATCCAACGGCCATTGGCACGTGGCACGGCGAGATGGACCTCAAGGACGAACAATTGGCTGCGTGGCAAGGCGTCCAGCGCGGCCATGCCATCGCGAACGGGGTCTACACGGTCGCGGTGAACCGGGTTGGCACGGAAGAGGAACTGGCGTTTTGGGGACATTCCTTCGTTTTTGGCCCAGCTGGAGAAACCGTCCACGAATGCGGCGAACAAGAAGAAGTGGCCGTCGTGACCATTGACCTGGACCGAATCGAAACCCAAAGGCGAGGCTGGCCCTTCCTGCGCGACCGGCGCGTCGATGCCTACGATGTGCTGCAGCGGAGGTTCGCCGATGCCTGAAACCATCATACTTGCGGGCGGCTGCTTTTGGTGCCTGGATGCGGCCTACCGGGGTATCCGGGGCGTAACGACCGTACAATGTGGCTACGCTGGTGGCACGACGAGCCATCCGACGTACGAACAGGTCTGCGCCGGGACCACGGGCCATGCCGAAGTGGTGCAGGTAACCTTCGACGCGTCTAAGCTGCCTTTGGAAACAGTGTTGGATGTCTTCTTTTCCATCCATGACCCGACGACGCTCAACCGGCAAGGTGCCGACGTTGGCACGCAATACCGCAGCGCGATCTTCCTCCACAACGACGGCCAAGAGGCGCAGGCGCAAGCCGCCATTCGCCGGGCCCAAGCGGCGTGGGACGATGACATCGTCACCCAAGTTCGGCCACTCGAACAATTCTGGCTCGCCGAGGACTATCACCAGAATTACTATGCCAACAATCCTGGCAATGGCTATTGTGCCGCCGTCATTTCGCCCAAGCTTGCCAAGTTGCGACAATCGTGGCAGCACTTGGTCGTTGAATAGAGGCGCGCTGAGCGTCCTGGCTCCGCCAAGGTCCTACCCGCCATCTACCGTATCCAAGAAGCCCTGTAATGCTGTGGTGTAGCGGCGGAACGCCTGGGAGCCGGCAGCCGTGAGCAGGTAGCGAGTCTGGAACCCGGTCGGTTCCAAGGCGCGCCGGGAGGTCAGCCATCCAAGCGATTCGAGCACTTTCGCGTGGGCCCCCAAGTTACCGTCGGTGAGGCCAAGTGCGTCTCGCGCCTGGGCAAAGCCAACGTCGCGCTCGCGAAACAAGAGCGCCATGAGTCGTAGGCGCACGGGCTGGTGAATCGGCGACAGGTCATCATCCAGCACGAACGTCATGCGCGCGTGAATGTGAAGTAACCTGGCAGGAAGATGGCCGCGCTGGTAGCAAGTGCTGCCATGGTATGCGTTCGTGCATCCGGCTCAGGCAGGGAATGGGGGGCCCAAGCCAGCAAGGCAAGGTTGACCACGAGCAGCATGATGGCCGCAGCGAGCATCCGTGGCGGGCCAGCCCACCGGCGCCGCAGGCGGATGCCAAGGTATAGCAGGATGAATGCGGCCACAAATGCCAGCGATACACTGGAGTCGGTTGGTACCAGGGGGTCGAGGGTGATCATGATGGCAAAGCCTGCTACCAGCAAGAGGGCGCCTTGGCTCCATATGCGCCAGGGGTGAAACCCGACGTTGGCCCCCAGGGCCCGCCATTGCCAGAGCAAATTGGTGGCGATGATGCAGGCGGCCAATACGACCGCTAGGACCCCGACCCCGGCCCACGGCGAGAAGGCGGAGCCGCCAGCAGCCAGCGCGTAGGAAATAAAGAACAGGCCAAAGGTGACACACCCCCACATCATCAATGTCAAGCCAGCTACCCGTGCCGTAAGTCCCTCCTCGTACCGAGCCGCTTCGCCTACGAGCTTCGATGCAGTAAGGGCGTCTAAGGAGGCATCGGCCATGCTGGGTGACCTTTGTCGCAATTGATGGAGTTGCTGGGTCATGCCCGGGCTCCGACCTTGAGAGGGTAAAGGGGCGGAAGCGACCCCGAACTATTGCCAGCAGGCGGGACAATCGGTTCCGCCTGGGGTGGGTGAAGGTGCAGTATACGAATGCGATTGTCGGGGTCCTCCCACGCGAGTGCGCCATGAAGTTGGCCCGTGGCGAGTGCGTCAAAGTGGCCAGCGAAGGGAGGGGCAACGGGGCTTTGGGCGAGCGTGGTGGATGGCGCAACCTTGTTCAGGGTGCGATTCAATACCAGGTGCTCCAGTCCTTGCGTGCCGTCGCCGCCCTTGTTACCGCGCAGGATGTGAACATGACCGGTGGAATCGACTTCCATCCAATAGATGCGGTACCAGGGCCCGTCTGGTGGGAAGGCCTCGTACAGCCAAGTGGGCGGCGTCCATGTATGGCCATTGTCGGCGCTAATGGCCACGGCTCCACCCCTGCAGGCAAAGGCGAGTATGCCCCCTCCCGACGACAGCTGACCTGTGCCGCAACCAATGCCTGGCAGCACCTGGGCCCGGACGTCAAGGAGAAGGTCCTGGCCTACGTGGAGCACAAGCGTGTCAGCCTCATCGTTGGCCCAGGACGTGCAGGTGAGGAGCATCTGTCCGTCAACCATGACCGGTTCGGATGGCACGTTGCATGCGGGCATGGCCCTTGTTGCAACGGACCAAGTTTCCCCCCGGTCGTGGCTTGAGGCAAGGCGCAGCGGCGGCTTGGTCGTCTGCGGCGACAAGGTTGGTTGCTGCCAAACCAGGGTCACGTCACCGGAGGAATCAACGCCGAGCCAGGGCCGGTCACTGCCACCGTCGGCTCGAAACACATGCGTCGCGCTCCATCGCAGGCCGAAATCGTCGGAGAACGCGTAGGCAATGGCGCTGGAGGAATCACCATTGAGGGTGAGGGAGGGTGAGGCCAGCCAGGCCATGTGGAGGCGCCCACTGGGCCCGAAGGCCAGGGTAGGATCGTTCTCCAGACGGATGCCGGTTTCGTCCCCCACTTCCGGTTCGCCAGGGTGATTTGCTTGTGTCCACGTTTGCCCGCCGTCGTCCGAGGTATGGAGCGTCAGCGCCAGGGGGGCGACTCCGCCTTGGTCAGCGACCGCTTGGGTCTCCATGAATGCCAAGGCCATCCGGCGATCGTCAAAGGGGTCGATGGCGAGGAATGGTTCCAGTTGCCTTGTCCCCGGAAGGCCAAATGTCGTTGCGCAGAGGGGGGCCTTTCCCTGGTGGGGGCATGTAAGGGTCCACGGGCGGTCGGCGGCCGGGTTGCTCCTGGAAGTCTCAAGCGCATCGATAGGGGTGCTCTCCGACGGAGCGGGTGACGACGTCCCTCCCGAATGATTGGTGACACAGCCGGCGAGGCCGGCGGCAAGCAGGCAGGCCGCCATGAGGATACCATGCGCGACCAAGCGGTGTGAGTCTTGGCTCATGACACCCACACACCGGGATGTGGCTTAGGCAGCCACCTTTCTCTGGCTGACAGAGCACGTGCCCTACCACGACGACTCGAGCCGACCGGGTCAAAGGGCGAGGGACGATTGCTCACTTGCTGGGCAGTCCAGCCGTAAACGAAAATGCCCGGTCCACCCACAACCGCAGCTGGTCGTCATCAGCGATGCCTTCTGCGTCCACATACATCATGCTCGGCATGGGCCGCTTCGTGAAGTCCATGTCCGCTGTGTGGGGCTCGCGGCGGTACTCGGCGACCAACTCCTTAGTCAGACGAAGCATCAGCTTGTCGGCAACGATGCCGCACGCCATGTTCCCTCGGTCGAGGTAACAGATGCCGCCAAACATCTTCTTCTGCGTGGCGTGGGGCGGGACACAGTCGGCCATCCGCTCGGCAAGCCCTTCGTCATATGCCACAGGCGCTGTATGGACGCGCGGCGAATGAAATTTCTTCCCTAGAACTGAACCTTCCCCTTCTTGATTGTAGCGCCGTGTCCCCTTGGTCGTCTTGTTTAGTAGGAGACGCGGGTCGTCCGCCTCAACCTTGGCCACGGACCTGTTGTGGCCAGGTGAGCAACTTGGAGATGACAACAATGGACAATGAATTGATTGGATGGACGACCACCTGGAATGTCAAGGACGCTGCGGCGTTCCGGACCATTTGCAACGAAACCAGCCGGGCCGTTGAGGGCAGTGAACCAGGAGCCATCGTGTATGAATGGTTCATGAATGACGATGGCAAGACCGCCGTCATTCACGAATGGTTCGCCGGCAACGAAGGAGCCAAGGCCCACCTGAACGGAGTAGCACCCAACGAGTATGTTCCCAAGCTGCTGGAGTGTTCTGAACTGGCAGGCCTTCAGGTCTTTGGCAACGTGGACGAAGAACTGCGCGTCGGCCTGGCCGACTGGCATCCCAGTATGGTTGCCGGCCGCATTGGCGGCTTCAACCGCATCGCCGGCGCCACAATCACCGCATGATGCGGTCGCGCCGCCCGTGAGCCCCGCTCACGCGGACAATCATCGGCCCTCCCAACGGACAACGTGGCGGTCCTAGGGAGGTCTGGACGCGGGCATGGGGCACTGGCTGGGACAGGGGCACGTCCAAGATGGGCGTGTGCCTTGCCATCCCGTGACCCCACGCCGCGTCATTGGCGCCTTCTACGCGTTGACCGGCCTGTACAACCTGAGTGCCAGTCTCATTTGGGGCGTCAACACCCTGTTTCTCCTCGACGCCGGACTGCCCATTTTCCAGGTGTTTGCAGCTAACGCCGCCTTCACGGCCGCGCAAGTCTTGTTCGAAATCCCAACCGGCGTGGTTGCCGATACGCGCGGCCGCCGCATTAGTGTCCTTCTGAGCGTGGCCACCCTGTTCGTGGGGACGCTGGCCTATGTCGGCCTCGCCGAACTCGGCGTCACGACCTTTGTGTGGTGGGCGGGTGCGTCCATTATTCTGGGCCTTGGGTTCACCTTCTACTCGGGGGCGGTGGATGCCTGGTTTGTGGATGCCTTGCAAGCGGTCGGAGGCCCCGAGGACTTGGACCCCATTTTTGCTCGCAATAGTCAGGTGTTTGCCGCGTCCATGCTGCTTGGCACGGTGTCTGGAGGCTTGCTGGGGCAGCTCGACCTGTCGTTGCCCTACGTGGCCAGGGCAGCGCTCCTTCTGGGATTGCTGGTGCTGGTGTATTTGTTCATGCATGACGATGGATTCACGACACGCGCCTTCCGCCTGTCGCATCTTCCCGAAGAAGTGGAGCGCGTGGCCAAGAACAGTTGGCAACACGGCTGGAAGAAACCCGCTGTCCGCCTGCTCATGCTCATGAGCCTCGTGCAAATGGGCTTCCTCGTCTGGGGATGGTATGCATGGCAACCCCACTTCCTCGCGCTGCTGGGTCGGGATGCCGTGTGGGTGGCGGGCGTCATCGCCGCGGCCGTCTCGCTAACCATGATTGTGGGCAATCAAGCGGTCCGGTGGCTGCATGGCCGACTCACCCGAACTGGCATTCTGATCGGTGGCAGCATTGGCCTGGCGGCGTCCATGCTCTTGGTGGGCCTAGCCCAGTCTTTTTGGCCCGCCGTCGCCGCCTTCTTGGTCGGGATGCTCTGCTTTGGCGTCATCGGCCCTGCCAAGCAAGCCGCTCTTCACCGCCTCATTCCCAGTGGCGAGCGAGCCACCATTGTGAGCTTCGATGGCCTGCTCGCCTCGGCGGGCGGCGTTGGAAGCCAATTGGGTCTGGCCAAAGTTGCTGAAGACCGCGGGTACGGCGCCGGGTATGTGGTGGGCGCTGGGATGCTGGCCCTCGCCGTACCGCTTGCTTTCCTGTTTCGCCGCCGCGTGGACGAGCGCGTGGAACAAGATCCGCCCGACTCCACAATCGCTTGATGCCCCCTGCCCAGCGCACGCGCGATGCCCGGCATCCTCAAACCGGCCACCGGGCGTCGGCGCCTCGTGGCCATCCGACCGACCCTGGCCGAACGCGGCTTTCGCCTGCCTGCTGAGTGGGAGGAGCAAGAGTCAATCTGGATGGTGTGGCCTCGAGACCAGACCACCTGGCCCGGGGAGCACTTGGAGTGGGCACGCCAAGCGTACGGTGAAGCGGCGGCGGCCATCGCCGCTTCCGGTCAACCCGTCGACCTCATTGTCCACCCCGAGCTAGAGCTTCCGCTGGTGGCTAGCAAGCCCGGCGTCAGGGTGCATCGCGTTGAACACGTGGATAGTTGGATTCGCGACTACGGTCCCTTAACGCTGGTCGGGCCGCAGGGCCGCCGCGCCCTTCGCTTCCAATTCGATGCCTGGGGTGGAAAATACGACTCTTTGCGGGCCGATGACGTCGT
>JBFJXH010000059.1:0-10587 GCA_041623215.1 Thermoplasmatota archaeon | reverse complement strand
CCGGCAAGCAGTCGTCGAAGACCACGCGCCAACCAACGCCACCGTGCTTGGCTGTGGGCCGGGTCTTGCGGCCTGGAACCCAACCTCCGACGCGCTTCGGGGCACCATCGTGATTGCCGCGGACGGGGCCGCAAGCCGCTGCCAAGAGTTGCAACTAACGCCTCACATCGTCGTGACGGATTTGGACGGCGAACCGGAGTCGCTGCAGTGGGCTGCCGAGCGCGGCGCCTGGATGGTGGTGCACGGCCACGCAGACAATGTCCCGGCCATCCGGGAACTAGTCCCGCACCTGGGCGAGCGGATTGTAGCGACGCGGCAATCGCTGAGCCCGGTGCCCGGCACAGCCCTCGCAGGGGGATTCACGGACGGCGACCGGGCCGTTCTCCTGGCGGAGGCCCTCGGCTTGAATGTGCAGTTAGTCGGCTTCGAAACCAAGCAAGCGCCATCCCGCTACTCGCATCGCACGGTGCCAGAAACCAAACGACGCAAGCTTGCCTGGGCTGAGCGCATCCTAGGTGAGGTGGCCGCCCGGCGCCGGATTGCCATTGCCAACCATGCCCCCCCATAATGGCGTCCCGGCCGACCTACGGTAAATTGCCCTGGAGCAGTTGTTCGGCCCAGACAGCGTAGCGGCCATCCAGTTGGCCAATGGGCACCACCTCCACCAGGGGAACCTCATACGGGTGGCCTTCCCGAAGGGCATCACCAACCTGGCGCGCCAAACGAATTTGCGTCCGCGCCTCCACGAGCCACTCCTCGTCCTGCTGCATTTGTCCCGCCCACCGGTACGTGGATTGAATGGCGCTCTGATGCACGCAGCAGGCCAGTCCCGAAGCCACGAGGCGCTGGGCCAGCTCTTGCGCGTGGGCTGCCTTCGAAACGGTCGTTCGAACCAGCGCCCACCCACTGTTCCCGGCACATTCGTCCATGGCCAAGGGGACCTGGGGCACCACAAGAAACCTTATGGCGGTGCGAGGACCCCGTCGCCTCGTGGCAAACGGCTGGATCATTTTCCTCGCCCTCCTAGCGGCGTACATGGGATTCCTTTACTGGCTCATTAGCAGCGGACGCATGGAACGCTGGAACCTGAGTCTCATGCTGGGCGTCATCCTCATGGTGCGCACGCAGAAGGGTCGTGCGACCATCGACGCACTGAGTCGGCCGCGCCGTGCGTGGAATTTCTTCGGAGATCTTGGCGTGGCCACCACAATTCTGGGCATGTTGGCCATGACAGCGCTGATGCTGTTTTCCATGCTGGTCAGTTTGCGGCCGGACTCGGGCATCCGGCCAGCGACGGCCAGCGAAGTGCTGGTAATCCCGGGCGTCAATCCCCTGGTGCCGCTGTGGTACGGTATTGCCGCGCTCATCATCACGCTCGTGGTCCACGAAGGCGGCCACGGAATTCTTGCCCGCGCCAATGACCTGCGCGTCAAGAGCCTGGGCCTTTTGTTCGCCATTGTACCCATTGGCGCCTTCGTCGAACCGGAAGAAGAAGACCTGAATACAGCTTCGCGGCGAAAGCGGTTGCGCGTGTTTGCCGCCGGACCCATGGTCAACATCGTGGTCGCCGCAGCGGTCTTCTTCGCCTTCGCCGGCCTGATGGCCAGTGCCGAACCAGAGCCGGGCCTCCACGTGCTGGCCGTCACGACCGGCATGCCGGCCGCTGACGCCGGCATTCTGCCGGGCGACCGGCTTGTCATGGCAGACGGCCAAGCCATGGCCAACAATGCCGCATTCGGAGACTATATGGACACGGTTCGGCCGGGTGATACCGTCCACGTGGTAACCCACGACGGCCGGGAAGCCGAGCTCGTGACCGTGAGCCGCTGGGACAGTTGGTCGGCAGAGGAGCAAGCCTACTGGATGGAGCAGGACCCCGCGTTTGCCGAAGCTGCGGTGAGCGACTCGGTCATTGGTGTAAGCATCTTCCAGGGCGAAGCGGTCCAGCAGACCCTGAGCAAGCCGACGAGCCTCGCGGCGTTTGGCGCGGTCGTTGCCTTGCCCTTTGGCGAATTATACGACACGCCGTACCTATCCGTGTTGTTGCCCGCGTTCTTTTCCGGGCCCTTCGATGGATTCTGGATTGTTACTACGCTGCTGTACTGGGTGTTCTGGATCAACCTCATGGTGGGCCTCACCAACATCCTTCCCATGCTGCCCCTCGACGGCGGGCATATCTTCCGCGATGTCGTCGGCAGCATTGCCGAGCGGGTCCGGCCGCGCATGGACGCCGAACGCCGAGACCGCCTGGTGGGACGGGCAGCCGGAGCCATCAGCATCGTCATCCTTGCCGCCTTCTTGATTCAGGTTTTCGCGCCCCGAATCGTGCAATAGGTGACCAAGCGAGGCACCGCCTCGATGGGCGGGCTTTTCAGGTTGCACCGTTCCCCAGGTATCAGGTCGGCCCATGGCAATGGTCCTAGATCGTACACCGATGCCCGAACGGGACCCCAAAACGCGGGTCCGCTCCTACGACGAGGCCATTCTTGGCTACACCAAGAAGCTCGCCGTGGCCGAGGCGCAACGCTGCATTGACTGCAAAACCAAGCCCTGCACGTATGCCTGCCCGGCGCTGACCAGAGCCCCGGAGTACATCCAGGCCATCGCCGAGGAAGACTTCGACAAGTCCCTCGCCATTGCCCTCGAAACCTACCCCCTACCGGGAACGCTGGGCCGGACCTGCTTCCACCCGTGCGAGGATAGTTGCGTGGTTGGCATCAAAGGCGAACCGGTCGCCATCTGTAGCCTCAAGCGCGCCGCCTACGACCACGGACAGTGGCCCGAGATTCAACGTCCCGAGCCGACCGGCAAATCTGTCGGCGTGGTTGGTGGAGGCCCTGCCGGCCTGCAAGCAGCGTACGACCTGATTCGAAACGGTCACGCCGTGACTGTTTACGAAGCGCTGCCGGTCTTAGGCGGCATGCTCCACGTGGGCATTCCGAGCTACCGCTTGCCCCGCGACGTCATTGAGCAAGAATGCGACAAGTTGCGGGAATGGGGCGTTGAATTCGTCACAAACTGGCGCCTGGGCAGCGACTCTGAACATACGCTGGAGTCGTTGCTGGCGCGCCACGACCAAGTCTTCCTCGGTGTCGGTTGCCATGGACCAAAGTCCATCCGCACACCCGGCGAAGACCTCGACGGGGTCATTCACGCCGTTGATTGGTTACGTGACCTTGAAATCAAGGAAAAGCCCGATTTGACCGACAAGCGCATCGTGGTAATCGGGGGCGGCTCCACCGCCATGGATGTGTCCAGAAACGCCCTGCGCTGCGGGGCCAAGTCGGTCCACATTGTGTACCGCCGCGGCCGCCGGCAGATGACGGCGGCCCCCGAAGAAGTGGTGCAAGCACGCGACGAGCGCGTCAAGTTCCTCATGCTGGTCAATCCAACCCGCATCATCGGCAACGACGCCGGCTACGTCGACTGGGTGGAGTGCGCCCAAATGGAACTGGGCGAGCCAGACGAATCCGGCCGCCAACGCCCAAGTCCCATTCCCGGCAGTGAAATGCTCCTCAAGGCAGACCTAGTCGTGCTCGCCGTGGGCCAAAATCCGAGTGACATCGTGGATGCTTGCGAAGGCACAGTGGAGCTAACCAAGTGGCGCGACGTGGAAGTGGACGCGGAAGGCCGCACCAGCCATCCGCGCATCTTTGCCGCGGGCGATATTACCCTCGGACCCAGCAGCATCATCGAAGCGATTGCTGTAGCGCGCCGGGCCGCCACGACCATGCACCGTGACCTAACGGCCTAGCTGCGCGCGTTTGAACCTCGACGAACGCCACGCTGGGCTGACGCACATGCGGTGCAGTCGGTGCCCCGCCATGGCGCAAGGAGACCATTCCACCGAAACCCGTTCAGCGTTTCCGGCGCGTGACGGTTGTAACCGTTTCCTCCCTGACGACCCTTCCACCACTCGTTGTACGGCGGACGGTCGTGGCGCCTGGCCGCGTGGCCGTCTTGGAAGCGGTGCCGCTACTCGTTGCCCCTGGCTTAGCCACTGCCGCACCGTTTCCGCCGCCGTTGCTGCCCTCCAGCAGCAGTGTCCCAACGGTCGTGGTGAGGTTGGTTAGCACCAAGAGGAGGAAGGACAAAGCGACGAAGGCCTCGGTGCCGGGGATGCCCACGGACGCTGGCACAGCCGCCAATACTGCGGCGGCCAGACCCCGAGGCATCATGACCCAAATCACCTTGCCTTCTTGGTCTAGGCTGAAGCTTCGGGTGGCTGCCGCAACAGCGACGTAGCGCGCACCCAATAGGGCTGCAAACAGAATGATGCCATAGGTGATGGTGGCTGGGTCCGCCAGCAATTTTGGATCTACCAAGACGCCGAGGTAGACGAAGAAGAAGGTGCGGACAATGAAGGCAATTTCGCCCTGGAATTTCTTCATGCCTTTGCTGAAGCTCTCGTCCACCCGGTCCTTGAACCACGCACCCAATGATTCACCGTTACCGATGACCAAACCGAAGGCTAACACCGCGAGGGGGCCGCCGCCATCCACGAGGATGTCGTTGACCACGATGTAGAGCACGAACATGACGCCCAGCGTGACCATGTAGCCAAACGCCTTGGCATTCACCGGCCGACTAACCGCAAGCCAGAGGAGGCCCGTGGCGGCACCCACAACAATCGCCACAATGAAGGTGTTGACCAAGCCGCCGGCGATGCCGCCTGCGTCGGGGCCCGTTCCGAGGGCCGCGACAGCAATCAGGGTGCTTGCCACCACGACCACGAGCACGTCCGTGAGGGCCGATTCCAGGTTGAGAATGCTCCGTGTCCGGGGCGTCGTCTCCATGTTATCCAGGCTTGGCATGACGACCAAGGCGGAAGTGCCGCCGAGGATGGCGCCAAGGATGAAACCCACCAAGAGTGGCAGGTCGTAGAAGAAGGCGGTCAGCCAACCAATGGCGGCTGTTGTCAAGGTGAAGCCGATGAGGCCCAGAACGGAGGCGCCAGCGACCCCCGACAGGAGGTCCTTGAACTTCATGGCTAGCCCGCCGTCAAACAGGATGAGAATCAGGGCCAATGAGCCCACGATGGGTGTCAGCACGCTCACGGCCGCAGGGTCAACGGTTTTGGTGACCGGGCCAAGAACGACGCCGACCGCGATGAGAATCAAGGTGTCATTGAGGCGGAATCGAGTGAAGATGACATTGCCGAGAAAACCGAGGAAGATGAGCGCGGCAATCGCGCCAAACACCAAGGTCGGGTCGGTCAGGTCAAGCAAGCGGGCACCTGCGCCGGCATCGGGCATCGCCGCCTTTCAAGGCTCCTATCGCCGGCGCGCCGCGCCAGTCTCTGCTACAGCAACACGCCTGGGACGAGTTACTCCGCCGATTCAAGCGCCCGCATGACCGTCACGGTCTTGCGTTTGTACTCCGCCTTCAGCGCGTCATAATCGGCGTCCTCGATGCCCTTACCAGCCTTGGCCAACTCCAACTCCTTCAGGCCAGCCATGAGGACGCGCTTGCGAGCCTCCAACGTGCTCTTGGCTTCCACTTTGGCAACCTCTTCGTGGACCGCCTTGGCCGCCACTTGCTTGCGACTGCGCTTCTGGACTACGCCCATCTTGACCAGCACCGCCCAAGCGATGGCACCGGCCACCAAACCGACAAGCAGCATCAGGAGCGGCGAAACGCCCGCATCGGGTGTAGGCAGGACCGGCTTCGGGGCCACCGCAGCCGTTAGGCCGGACAGTTCTGACTCCGGGCTACCCGTGTACACATACAGCATCCCGTCGCGGCCCGCCGCCGGCAGCTGTTGTCCACCGCTGCTCGCCTCGATGCTTTCGCCAGGACCTACAAACAGCACAATCGTCGCATCGTCCTTCTCGCCGGCAGGTACGGCGATGTCAACCAACAGCACCGGGGAGGTGATGGGGCGAACATGCGTGAACGTCAGGGTGTGCTCACCCGTCTGGTTGGCATCCAGTGTGAAGAGATAGCGCCCGTTGGGCTGCGGCTCGTGGGAGCCGTTGCAGGTGCAAGTCAGGTCCCCAAAGGTGTGTCCGCTTGGCAAGGTAACCGCCCGAGCGGCGGTGGTTGCCGCGTCGAACACCAGGGTCTCTTGGACGTTCCACGCGTTGGCCGCTTCGCGGGCCGACGTTCCGGGAATGTCGCCAATGGCACCTCGGTAGGTGTAGGCAGTGGCATCGTGGCCTTCGCCTTGGGCGACGGCAGCAGAGGCGGCGACCAGCAAGGTCAGCGTCAAGAGAACAGGCAGGAAACGCATGGGGCGCGCGACCTAGGGGGGTTTGATAAGCGGCGCGGGGCGGCCCACGGCAACCAGCAGGCGGCCAGCATGCAGCCTAGGCCGCCGATGACTCAGCTTGGCCTTCCTGGTATTCTTCCGGGAGGAACTTGCTACTGCAGCCAACGGTGACCTCCTCGACCATTAGAAGCGGCACGCCGTGCTGCATGGAAACTTGGCCGGTGAATTGGCTCGGTTTGGGTTGCAGCGGCTCCCGCAGGGTTCCAGCGTAAATGGCCCACAAGGCTTGGCGCGGGTTGCTGTCCGTGTGGAAATTTTCCACCAAGAAAACCTGGTGCGGCCCGGCCAACGTCCAGGTGGTATTGGCATCGGCCAGGACAGTGCCCGTCCCCGTGGCTAAGGTTCGATTGCGCAGCGTCCACGTCGTGTGTTCGGCCGACGTTTCGGGCCCCGGCCCCGTTGCCTGTCGCACGGCATGCAACGTGAGGGTGGTAACGACATCCACTCCGTCTTGGGTCGTCCACCGGTGATGGCGCTCGGCGGTTCCATTGACTTGGGGGATTCCCATGACAGTGTAGGCCCCATTCGTGTGCGCCTGCGGGTCCGCAAGGACCGCTTCGACCTGCCTGACATTGGATTCCTCGTCTAGCAGGCCCCATAGAACGAAGGCCGCGCCCAGCAGCAGCATGGTGGTGCCGATGATGGCTTGGGTGGCGCGCTTCACGAGGATTCGGTCTCGTCCGGATTTTTGACGGTTGCGGCCGCGTTGCTAAGCTGTTGCTCTAGGCGGGCGGCGCGGCGGTCGATGCGCAGCAGGTAGAGCGCCAAGATACCAAAGAGAGCAGCAAAGGCAGCAAAGAAGGTTGGTTCGTTCATGGAGAGTCCTGGCTCGCGCAGCCGACGGCAAGGGCGGTTTCGAGGCGTTGCAGCCGGAGGCGTTGCAACCACAGGTGGGTGAAGAGGAGCACAAAGGCGAGGAGGCTGAAGCCGAGAATCGCGCCAACCGTGCCATCGACGGCGGCGTCCGGGTTCGCGCCGGGCCCAGCAATGTCCGGATGCAGGCTACGGGTCAGCACCCGGCTGGTGATGAAGCTCAGCGGGGCACCGGCGAAGCCCAGAATACCGAAGATGGCGGCGAGGCGTGCGCGCTTGTGGGGGTCATCCAGGCTGCGCCGTAGCAAGAGATAGGCACTCATGGTAAACCACATGACAAGAACCACGAGGACCTTGGGCTCCGTGTACACGGTTGCCAGTGGATGCTGGCCCGTGCGACTCCATTCGACGCTGCCCCAGATGGTGCCGGTCGCCAGCGCAATGGTGTTGAAGACCCATCCCACTTCGGCAGCAGCAGCTGCCGGCGCATCGTAGGCAAGGTTGCGCTCGTTGAGCACGGCCACCGAATAGGCGAACACGACCGCATAGGCAATGCCCGTTGTCCAGGCACTGGCGGGGTGGAAGAACAGCATCTTTCGCGTGAGTGGCGCCGTCACGTCGGCGGCGTAGCTCCAGTCAGGAGCCACGAACCACGTAAGATAGATGAGGACTGGCCACGCCGCCAGGGCTCCCCAGAGGCTCCAGCGCCGTAGTGGGGCTTCCCAGGGGCGCTCAGGAGCCAGTTGGGTCACAGCGCTCACGACGCGTCGCCCCCTATCAGGCTTGGCCACAAAAACCACGCCAATGCGGCAGCAACGAGATTCAAACCTACCAGCACCACGAGCGCATCTGTGTGCATCTGGCCCTCGGCTAGAGCCACCGTCGTAGCGTCCATCAGCGCGTTTAGATGGGGCGCCAGCGCAGGCACCGCCAGGACGGGAGCAAGTAGGCCGCGGTCGTCTGCGAGGCCGGCGATGCCTCCCGCCAAGCTCGTTACAACGGTAATCCCGATGACGCCTAGCGCGATTGTCAGGAGTAGGGCGACGGACAGTGATGCGCCGTAGAGACCCGCCAGGAGGGTTACGCTAGCGGCGGCCATGAGCGTGGTCGTTACGCCGTCGGCCAAGGTGCGACTGAGGCCATGTAGGACCGGTGCAACCGGGGCCAAGCGAAGCAGGTCCAACGTGCCATCCTGCGCCTCCCGGGCCAAGCCGCGGGTAGCGGCGAGGCTGGCCCCCACCACCACAGGAACCCAAAGTAGCAACGTCATTGTGCCTGGCGACTGCCGCGTTGCCGGTAAGGCGAACAAGGCAAGGAAATACAGGAGGCCAGTGAGAATGAGGGCCGTTCCGACGCCTTCCAATCGCCGTGCGTCGCGACGGAGGTCCTTGGCCAGCAGGGCCGCTAGGCTCATGTCACCACCTCGGCAAGCCGACCATCAGGGGTTAGCCTGAGAACGGTCGTGGCGACCCGGTTGGCAGTAGCGGCATCGTGGCTGGTAAGCAATACCGGCGCAGCGGATGCTCCAAGTCGATCTTCCAGCCACCCTCGCCCAGCTTGATCAAGGCCAGTCCACGGCTCATCCAAGACCAGGAGGTCGGGCTCCGGCAGCATCGCCTGGGCCAGAGCAAGGCGTTGGCGCTGGCCACGGCTCAGCTTGCTGCAGCGGGTGTCCGCCACCGTCGCCAAGCCGGCTGTTGCAAGGGCTTTCTCGGCGCCGTCGGCGGGCACCGGCATCTGGTGCACGCTTGCCCACCACACCAGCTGTTCGGCCGCTGTCAGGTGCCCGTACAAGGCCGGTTCGTGGCCAGCAAAGCCAACGCGATTCGGCGCATCGCGGGTGCCCTGGTCCGCCCGTAGCAGGCCTGCAGCAATGCGAAGCAAAGTGGTCTTGCCAACGCCGTTGTCTCCGAGAATCGCCAGCACTTGCGCTGGCTCAACGCGAAGCGTTGCGCCCCTGAGGACCCTTCGCCCGCCCAGGGCCTTGTGGATGTCGTCGAGTCGGAGGCCAGTCATGGCGCCTCAACATGGGCCGTGATGAGTTGGTTTTCTGCGGTTTGCAGGCGCTTGTGCACGGCGGCCTTGCTGATCCCAAACGCCCGCGCCAGGTCATCCAGGTTGCAACCGCGCGGGTCAGAATAGTAGCCCATGGCAATGGCCATTCGAAGCACCTCCTCCTGCCGCGGCGTCAGGCGAACCCCTTTACCCTTGGCACCAAAATCGGGCGTGTAAGGTCCAACGTGCAGGAGCTTGAAATCGTCAGCGGGCACCACTTGCCGCATATGCCCCGTGAAGCGATTGAACACGGCTACACCATCAGGATTGGGGCTCATGACACTGATGTGGATGTAACCACCTTGGACGATGACCGGCTGGAACACGGTTTCAGGACCGAGCATGCCGATGGTGAGTTGAATCGGGTCATGCTGCTGGTAATAGCTGAGCACTGCTGTGCTGATTTCGACGCTGGCATACTCGTCATTCTCAGAAAGAACGTCATAGGTTCCGTAGCGCTTGGCAAAGCGGCCGGTCAGGAACCGCTTGCGTGTCGTGGGGTCGGCGAGAATGGTCACAATCGCCTTTTCCACCGGTGCTTCGGCTCCCGAGCGCAGCAGGTTGAGAACAATTCGCACCGTGGGGTGTTCCGTAGTGAAGGCACAAAGCAGATTGTCGGCGCTTCGAATCTTGAACACGTACTCCATGAGCGGAGAGGTCACAGGCAGGGCCAGCCAAGGTCACATATAGTGGATTTGGACGCCCAATCTATTGACAAGTCCAGCATTTTGCTGCCCGAGCGTACGCCCATGGTTGACGTGTCCGCCCTGACGCGACCAAGCCATTTACAAACCGGCTCGGTGGGACGGCACATGAAGCGACTGCCCATCACCCTGGCCGCCGCGTTGGCGCTTGTTACCATCGCGTTGGCGGGATGTCTGGGAGACGACGCCCCCAGCCAGCCGGTCAACGCCCCAGGGCCCGGCAACACGGAGGCCCCACCCCAGGAGGCCCCCGGTGGACGGGCACAGTCATCGGCAAGTGGCTCGGCAACGACCTACACGTTGACGGGCGTCGTTACGGACGACACCGGACGACCCATTGGCGAAGCCACCATTACCACTGCACCCGCCACGGCGCAGGCGGTTTCCAATCGCGATGGGAGCTTCATCATTCGGGACCTCCCGCGTGGCACCACCCTCGTTACAGCCCAAGCCGCCACCTTCCAAAATGCCACCGTCACCGTTCTACCCGGCGACCGGGAAACCGCCACGGCCATCCTGGTGCTAAGCCCAGACCTTGCAAGCCTTGAGCCTTCGACCCAGAGCTTGAGCTTCGAGGGCTACCTTGACTGCGCTGCCGAGCATGTCATCATCAGTGGGCCCTGCGACGCCACCATCCGATTCACCAACGACGCCATTGAGGAAAGCGACGGCGGCCGTCCATTGCCTGAACCTGTAGAGGCAACGGACGCGTTTGACCTGCGCCTGGAAGCAGGATGGAAAACT
>JBFJXH010000058.1:0-10771 GCA_041623215.1 Thermoplasmatota archaeon | reverse complement strand
TGGCGCTACTGTTCCTGCTCATTCATACGCACGTGTTTGGCCTCTTCATCGCCCTGGCGCACGTGTTGACTGCCGCCTGGTGGGCCTGGCATGACGGCCTTGACCCGCCGCCGACAGCCACCTTGGCGAGCCAATTCTCGCCGGCTGAGCACGTCGAAACTGGACCTGCAAGCAATCGCGCACCTCCCGAAATTCCCAAGGAAGGTGAGCCGGCGCCGGCCACATCGGGGTGGCGTTCCCCCGTCCTTGCTTGGCTTCCCGGCCTCCCGCGACATTGGTGGTGGGCGCATGTGGCCCTAGCCATTGCTGCCTTGCCTTGGTATGGCCTCGTCTTCTTGGACCGCGCCAATCGGGTGTCCCAGGGGTTCTGGATTCCCCCGCCAAGCATCGACGACCTGATGGCAACCGTGCGGTGGCAAGCCGGTAGTTACCTCATTGCGCCCCTGTGGGCCATCCTGGTTACTTGGGGTCTTTGGCGCTGGCGCAAGGGGGCTGCCTTACCGGTTATTTGGTGGACGGCAGGCGTGTTACTGCCCCTTCTTTTTTCATTGGTGGGGCCACCGATCTTCACCCCTCGCTACGCGGTCCTGGCGCTCCCCGCGCTTATTCTGCTGGTGGTTCGCGGTGCCATGCGCGTCCCCGCGCGTCTGGTCGCGCCGGTGTTTCTTGTCCTTTTGTTGGTCGGAAGTCTGGATGGCGTAGGCGAAACAAGGCATCCTGCTCGCTGGGATTGGCGTGGCATGACGGCCGACATTGAAACGCACGCGTACCCCGGGGCCTACGTATTGTTCCACGAGGGGCTTTGTGATGACCGTCGCGACGATGATTGGTTCTGCGTCTTCGAATACTATCAAACGAGAGATGATCTGAACCTGCGCAGTGTCATCGGGTTGCATCGCACCAGGGACATGGATGAGTCGGGGCCCTATGTGCGCAACTGGCTAGCCAACGAAACGCAGGCTTGGTTGGTGATTGACCACGTCATTGACGGCGACGCGGTCATTGACCTCCTGGAAGCTGAGGGCTGGCGTGTCAATGCCACGCGGCCGTACGGTCTGATGCATGCCTACGAGCTTCGCCCCCTTGGCTGGACTCCGTAGCGCCGGGGCTGATGATGACTACGGCGCACGCTACGCTTGGCGTGCTGACGGCCCACGCGCGTTGCCCAAAGGGGTCTGTGAACGGACCGCCGTGTTTTCAAGCAGGGCTCCAAGTGGAGGTTCGTGAGCGACGGAGGCATGCCCGCCGTCATCCGCCTGCTGCGGCCCCAGCAGTGGATCAAGAACGCCTTCGTATTGGCCCCGTTGATCTTCAGCGGCCGCTTTAGCGATGTGCCTTCGACGCTGTCGGCGCTGGCCGCGGTGGCTCTGTTCACGGTGGCGGCAAGTGCGGTGTACGTGGTCAATGATCTTCGTGACCGCGAGGCAGACGCGCGGCATCCAGACAAGCGCCACCGCCCGCTGGCAAGTGGTGCCGTTAGTCCGCAGGTCGCCTTGGCCGTGCTCGTGGCCCTCATTGCGGCCGGCGCCATCGGTGCATGGTTCATGCCCAAGGTGGCTGCCTTCGCAGCGGGCTACATTGTCCTCAACGTTGCTTACAGCATCGGATTGAAGCAAGTGCCCGTCCTGGACTTGTTTGCTGTGAGCGCGGGTTTTGTGCTCCGGGTTTACGGCGGAGCTGCGGCCATCGCCGTCGCCGTCAGCAACTGGATGCTCGTGGCGACGCTTTCCCTGAGTCTCTTCTTGGTGGTCATGAAACGACGAGCCGAGTTGGAGCATCAGGGCCCAGAGGCACGCTCCGTCCTCGGGTCCTACACCTTGCCTCTTCTCGACCGCTACGCCGTAGTAGCAGCCACCAGCACGGTGGTGTTCTATGGCTTCTTTGTTGCGACCGTGCGCCCCGAGCTTACGCCGACGCTGCCGCTTGTTCTACTCGGCGTGTTTCGCTACTGGTTCATTGTTGAGCACACGGCGGCTGGGGAATCACCCACGGAAGCGCTGGTGCGCGACTGGCCACTGTTGGCCACGGTGCTGGCGTATGGCCTACTGAGCATGTGGCTCGTTCTCCAGGCAGGAAGCGTGGCATGAGCCGGTCCGCAGGACGTACAACGCTCGATGAGGAGGCGCCACCTGGCATGGCGTCACGCGAGCGACTATCGGGCTGGGGTAATCATCCCCGCTTGGACTGCGACGTCATGCGGCCACCGAGTCGCGACGACGTCCCGTATGCGACCCGGCACGCGGCGCCCATGATTCCCCGTGGGCTCGGCCGGTCGTATGGGGACGCCGCACTCAACAGCGTCGGCAACGGGGGCGTGGTGGATTTGACGGCGCTTGACGGTGTCCTTGACTGGAACGAGGAAACAGGAGTCCTTCGGGCTGAGGCGGGCCTTAGCCTGCAGGCAATCGTGACCACGTTCGGGCCGCGCGGTTGGTTCTTGCCCGTAACCCCTGGCACCTGGTTTGTGACGCTTGGCGGGGCGGTCGCCGCGGATGTGCACGGCAAGAATCACCACGAGGCTGGTTCCTTTGGTCGGCATGTTCTGGCCTTTACTCTGCTTGATGGCCGTGGGCGCCTCCTACGCTGCACGCGCCACCGTAACAAGGAGGCTTACTTTGCGACTCTTGGGGGCATGGGCCTTACCGGTGTCATCCTAGATGTGACGCTGGCATTGCAACCAATTGGGTCTGCGTGGATGTCTTCCACCACAACAAAGGCGCCCAATCTCGATGCGGCTCTCGACGCTTTTCACGCGACCGACCAAGATTTCCAATGCTCCATGGCTTGGATTGATTGCGCCGCGAAGGGCGACCAGCTAGGTCGGTCGGTTCTCATGCAAGCGGACCACGCTGCGCCCGATGATGTGCCCGCCACCGACGAGCCGCTGGCCCTCCGCCCCCCGCGGCGGCCGGGCATACCGCTTAACGCACCGGGGTGGGGCCTGAATCGTTGGACCGTCCGAGGCTTCAATGCTGCCTACTACGGGCGTGCCAAGGAAGGCAAGCATGTGGTGCCTATGCTGCCCTATTTCTATCCGTTGGATGCCATTGGTAAGTGGAACCGTTTGTATGGGCGTCGTGGCTTCATCCAATACCAATGTGTCCTGCCACCAGATGCAGAGCGGGAAGGTTTGCGGGCGATCTTGGCCAAGGTGGCCCGGGCCGGACGAAGTAGCCCGTTAGCGGTCCTCAAGCGCTTTGGTAACGGCGAGCCGCAGGCGCCGCTCAGCTTCCCCATGCCAGGCGCAACGCTCGCTCTCGACATGCCAGCCAAACCGGGCGTTCACGCATTTTGCAAAGATCTTGATGCCATAGTATTGGCGCATGGGGGGCGAAATTATCTGGCCAAGGATGCGTGCATGGATGTGGACACGGTCGCCGCGATGTACCCGCAGCTGGACCGTTGGCGGAAGATCCGCGACCGCTTGGACCCGGAGGGCCAGTTCACGAGCGAATTGGGTCGCCGGACTGGCCTCGTGGATGCCAAGACCAAGCGAGGCAATGTGGGGCTGCCGTGGTGGCTGCAGAGGGAGGTCACTTGATGCAGGCGGGGGTCCTCCATTGGGGGAGCTTGGGCGTTGGCTTAGTCCTGAACGCCACGGCCAACATCCTGCTCAAGGTCGCTGCCAGAAACGGCGATGGCGTAGCCACGGCCCGTAGCCTCGCCCGGCTTTACACGGACGGGTGGCTAGTAGCGGGCATCGTCAGCTTCGCGCTGGCCCTCGCGTTCTACAGCTTCGCCCTGACGCGCATCCAACTATCAGTGGCCTATCCCACCATGACGAGCTTGGGGCTGGTGCTGGTCTTCGTTGCCAGCGCCTTGTGGTTCGGCGAGGCAATGACGGCGCCCAAACTTGCCGGGGCGGCCCTGATTGTCCTGGGCGTTGTGCTGTTGGCTCGCTGACCGGGCCGCCTTCTGGCGTCACCCCGGCCCACCATCGACCCTTGACATGTTCGAGTCAATCTGATACGTCAAGGCAAACCCTCGTCAAACGCCGAAATCTATCTCGCGGTGAGCCGACGCTGCGCCCCCCTTGTCAAGATAAGGTTCAAGTAGCGCCTTAGCCGGGCCAAACCCATGAGTCCAACCACGCCCGCCTCGCCCAGCGCGGACGAATCGGCGGCCAGTAACGGGGCCTCTGAACCAGTGGTCCTCCAACCTGACAGCCTGCGCGGTAGAGCGGACGACACGCAGCCAAACCACGATGCAGGGGCAAGTGGGAGCGCGAGTGCCATCGACGCGCTTCGCGAGCGCAAGGCCAAGGCCCTGCAAGGCGGTGGCGCCAAGCGCATCGAATCCCAACATGCCAAAGGCAAGTACACGGCACGAGAACGCATCGAACTTCTCCTAGATGCAGGGACCTTCGTTGAGATGGACCCGTTCGTGCGGACCCAAGCGACCACGTTTGGACTCGACAAGAATCGGTTTGACGGCGACGGCGTGGTATGCGGCCACGGCACCATTGACGGTCGCCTCGTGTTCGTTTATTCGCAAGACTTCACGGTGCTTGGTGGCAGCCTGGGCCACGCAACCGGCCAAAAGATTGCCAAGACACTCAAGCAGGCCATGCAAATGGGGGCCCCCGTCATAGGCTTCAATGACTCGGGCGGCGCGCGGATCCAAGAGGGCGTTGCCAGTCTTGCCGGGTATGGGGACATTTTCTTCAAGAATGTCGAAGCAAGCGGCGTAGTTCCGCAAATCTCCGTCATTGTCGGCCCCAGCGCCGGCGGCGCCGTCTATTCGCCTGCGCTGACCGACTTCGTCATCATGACAGACAAGACGAGCCACATGTTCGTCACTGGCCCCGACGTGGTCAAAACGGTCACCGGGGAAGAGGCAACCCAGGAAGAGCTGGGCGGGGCAACGGTGCATGAAATCAAGTCTGGCGTGGCAAGTTTCAGTGGTCTGGATGAGGATGGCTCCATCGCCCTTATTCGGAAATTGCTGAGCTACTTGCCCAGCAACAATCTCGGCGAATTGCCAATCGTCGAGGCCGAAGACCCGGCTGACCGCCGCGACCCCGAATTGGACACCCTGGTTCCATCCGACCCAGGAAAGCCGTACGATGTTCGGGACGTCGTGGATCACGTGGTGGATGTGGGAAGCTTCTTCGAGGTGCAACCGCGCTGGGCCCAAAACCTCGTCGTGGGCTTTGGCCGCATGGCCGGTGTCCCAGTTGGAATTGTCGCCAACCAACCCGCCGTCCTCGCCGGCGCCTTGGACATCGAAGCCAGCATCAAGGGCGCCAAATTCATTCGCTTCTGTGATGCCTTCAACATCCCCATCATCAGCTTCGTAGACGTGCCTGGATTCCTGCCGGGACTTGGCCAAGAACATGGCGGCATCATCCGCAACGGCGCCAAATTGCTGTATGCCTATTGCGAGGCGACCGTGCCCAAACTGAGCGTCGTGCTACGCAAGTCCTACGGCGGCGCCTACATCGTCATGGGCTCGAAGCACGTGGGCACCGACTGCAATCTCAGCTGGCCTGCCGCCGAAATCGCCGTCATGGGTGCAAGTGGCGCCGTGGAAATCATTCACAAGCGCAAGCTGGCGGCCCTGGCGGAGGACGACCCCGAAGAAGCGGCTCGCCTCAAGGAGGCGTTCACGCAGGAATACCAGGAGGCCTTCAACAACCCCTACGTGGCAGCAGAACGAGGGTGGATTGACGATATCATCGAGCCTCGCGAAACCCGCCCGCGCCTCATCGCCGCGCTGCTTCCCGCTCTCAACAAGCGGGAGACACGTCCGGAGAAAAAGCACGGGCTCACGCCCCTGTAGCCGCATCAAGCTGGTCTCGCTGGCCGTCGCCAGACTGCCCTTACCTGTTCCACCTTCCCCTGCCTCTTTCCGATTCCGCCAACCGCACCCTGGATACCATGTCCACTATGACTCCGTCCCCCCGCTCGCATCCGAACGAACCCATTGCCATCGTCGGCGCCGGCTGTGTCTTGCCTGATGCACCCGATGTTGCCACCTTTTGGAACAACCTGCTCGCCGGCCGCTCGAGCATCCGCGAGGTGCCCAAGGACCGCTGGGACCCCGACTTGTTTTGGTCGGACGACCGTAAGGCAGCCGACAAGACGTACGCCAAGATTGGGGCTTTCGTCATGGATGATGCCTTCGACGGCTTGGCCTATCGCATGCCACCCAACGTGGTCAATCAGGTGGATGCTAGCCAGCGCTGGGCGCTATCGGCCACCCGGCAGGCATTGCTGGACGCGGGGCTGGCAACAGGACTACGGGGCGACGATGGCGCGGCCTTCGACCGTGATCGCTGCGCCGTCATCCTCGGAAACGCGATGGGTGGAGAAATCCAAAAAGCCGTGAGCAAGCGTCTCTACTGGCCCGAAGTCGCAGCCGCCTTGCGGGCGGACCCCGATTTCCAGGCCCTGCCGGACTCGCGTCGGGACGCCGTTCTCGAACGCGTGGAGACGACGTTCAAGGCAAACACAAATCCAGTCACCGAAGACACCATGCCTGGGCATCTGAGCAATGTGGCCGCCGGGCGCATTGCCAACGCGTTCGACCTCGGCGGCAAGAACTTCACGACCGACGCAGCTTGCGCTAGCAGCTTGGCCGCCCTTGATGCTGCCGTGGATACCTTGCGCCGGGGCGAAAACGATGTGGTCGTCTGGGGCGGTAGTGACCGTTCCATGGACGTAACGGCTTACATCCAATTCAGCAAGATTGGAGCGTTGTCCCCGGACGGCTCGCGGCCCTTTGATGCGGCCGCCAATGGTTTTGTCATGGGCGAAGGCTGTGCCATGTTCGTCCTCAAGCGCTTGTCGGATGCCCTAGCCAACGGTGACCAAGTGTATGCCACGATTCGCGGCATCGGCGCCAGCAGTGATGGCAAGGGCAAGGGAATTACAGCGCCCAATCCGGCGGGGCAGGTCAAGGCCGTGCGTCGCGCGTACGAAGCAGCCGGCATTGACCCGGCAACCATCGGTTACCTCGAAGCGCATGGAACAAGCACCCCGGTTGGGGACCCAACAGAACTGGAGTCGGTGGCGGCCGCTTTTGTCGATGCACAAGCAAGCGCTGCACCGGGTAGCATTGCGGTCGGTTCCGTCAAGAGCAACATTGGCCACCTCAAGGCTGCCGCAGGTGCGGCCGGCGTCCTGAAGACCGCCCTTTGCTTGAAGCATGGACGAATTCCCCCGAGCCTGAACGTCGAAACGCTCAATCCACGCATCCAATGGGATACAGCGCCCTTCACCGTCGCCCGGGAAGTGCAAGAGTTCCCCCGCCCGCCCCATCACCCGCGCCGTGCAGCCGTATCGTCCTTCGGATTTGGCGGCACAAACTTCCACGTAGTGCTGGAGGAAGCCACCAATGCCATGCCGGATGACCTTGCTTTGGCAGGCGAAGTCGAAGCGGCCGCTATCCCGGTAGAAGCAGGCGCTGCTACGTTTGACCAAGGAGCGTTTGCCGCACACATGGCCGCCGGTGGCGCCATGCTGGAAGCAGAGCCACTGGTGGCTTCGGCGCTCGATGCGCCCGGTGTAGGCGCGGAACTTGGGGCCGTATCCTTTGCAGCCAATGGCGAAGGACCCCGCCTTCGTGACCGTCTGCACGGTGTCACTGCCCACGGCGTTCTTGCCGAGCAGCGGGTGGGCTTCGAAGTCGCCGATCCTGCAGACGTGCCCAAGCGCCTGGCACTTGCCGAACGTGCCATGGCGGACCCCAAGGGAGCGGGGCGCCTCGCGTTCAATCAGGGTGTCTTCTTGGGCCAAGGTAAGCCCAAGGGCAAGGTGGCGTTTCTCTTCCCCGGCCAAGGCACTCAGTATGTTGGCATGTGCCGGGATTTGGCGGCCAAATACCGGGTGGTTGCGGAAACCTTCCGCGAGGCCGATCGCGTCTTGGAATCCGAAATTGGCTGCAAATTGACGGATGTCATCTGGCCAACGCCGGACACACCCGACACGCGCAAGGCCGCGGAAGAAAAATTGCGACTGACAGAATTTACGCAGCCGGCCGTGTTGGCGGCGGATGTTGCCCTGCTTCGGTTGCTCCGCCAATGGGGCATCCAGCCTGATGTGGTCGCTGGGCACAGCCTGGGTGAATACGGTGCGCTCGTGGCGGCGGAGGTCCTCAGCTTCGAAGACGCGCTGCATGCGGTGGCGGCGCGGGGCCGCGAGATGGCTGGCGTGGACGTACCCGATCTCGGCAAGATGGCAAGCGTCTCTGCGGATTGGCAAACGGTGCAAGACGCCATTGCCAACGTGGATGGCTACGTTATTCCCGCCAACAAGAATTGCCCCAGCCAGACCGTCATTGCCGGCGCCAGCGAAGCCGTCATCAAGGCGATGTCAGCTTGTGAGTCGCGCGGCCTCTCGGTTGTTGAACTGCCCGTTTCAGCGGCATTCCATTCAAGCATCGTCGCTCCCGCCAGTGAACCGCTGCGCCGTGTTCTAGGCCGCTTGAACGTCCAACCTCCCAGTGTTCGGGTAATCAGCAATGTGGGTGCCGCAGATTATCCCGATGACCCGGAAGCGATTCGCGACAACTTAGCGAAGCAGGTGGCCTCGCCCGTTGAATGGATTGGCATCGTGGAGAAAATGTTCGAGGATGGTGTTCGAACCTTCATTGAAGTTGGTCCCAAGAAGGCCCTTACCGGATTTGCCAACGACATCCTGCAGGGCAAAGGCGGCAGCGTAGCCATCGCCAGCAATCATCCCAAAAAGGGTGGCATCACACACGTCAACGAATTGTTTGCTTTCCTGGGAGCATGGGGCTATGAGCCCCAATTGCCAAGCCTGCAAGACGGGGCCGTTTATACTGCTGAACATCTGGATCCCAGAGCGGCGTTCATGCGGCCGGATAACCGTCCGGGAGCAGGCAATTCGCGCCCGATTTCCATGCCGGCCCATGCCGGAGGGCGGCCACTTGAGGCGGCTGTACCGGAGCGCGTTTCGGTCGCTGTGAGTGGCGTGAGTGTGGGGCTTCCCGGCCGCAACAAGTCAGTATTTGACCCCGACAACTTCGACCGAATTTTGGCGGGTGAGAACCTTATCGATGCGGTTGACGAGAGCACGCGCGCGCGACTTGTCGGCAAGAAAATCACGCGGCTTCGCAAGGGCGACGACGGTTCAGCAGACTTTGAGGCAATTACGGCAACGGATCAAGTAATCCGGCTGGCCGGGCAAGCCGGCTCGTTTGACGCAGCCGAGTTTGGTATTCCATCCGGCTTGACTGAAACGCTCGATCGAACGACCCAGTACGCCATGGCGGCCGGTCTGGAAGCGCTCCGCGACGCCGGGATTCCCCTAGTTCAGACTTGGAAGACAACCAGCACGGGAAGTCGCCTTCCAGGTCCTTGGATGCTTCCTGCATCGATGCGGGATGACACGGGGATTATCTTTGCCAGTGCGTTTCCCGGCCACGACGCTCTTCTACGTGAGGTCGAACGTATTCGGGCAGGCGGCGAGTTTGACCGCCGCTTCTTGTTCCACATTCTCAGCATGGGCCATTCGCAATTTGCGCAATTCATTGGCGCGCGTGGCCCTAACACGCAGGTTAACGCTGCCTGCGCTAGCACGACGCAAGCCATCGGCATCGCCGAGGATTGGATTCGTACCGGGCGAGCTCGCCGCGTGGTGGTCATTGGCGCCGACGATGTAACGAGCGACGCCCTCTTTGAGTGGATTGGTGCAGGTTTCCTAGCCGCTGGCGCTGCAACGACCAAGGAAGATGTGGCCGAAGCAGCGTTGCCGTTTGACCGACGCCGCCACGGAATGATTGTGGGGATGGGGGCCGTCGGCTTGGTCGTTGAGGATGAGGCAAGCATCACGAGTCGGGGCATGCGGCCCATCGCACGGCTGTTGGCCACACGCATCAGTAATTCTGCCTTCCACGGTAGCCGTTTGGATGTGGCTCACATTGCGGCCGAGATGCGAGCGCTTGTGCAAGCCAGTGGACTTGACCCGGCCGCCATTGCCGGTGAAACCCTCTTCATGAGCCATGAAACCTACACGCCGGCTCGAGGCGGAAGTGCCTCGGCTGAAATCGCTGCCTTGCGCCAGGCATTTGGAGACGCAGCTGACCAGGTAACGATTGCCAACACCAAGGGTTTCACGGGACACCCGCAAGGTGCCGGGGTTGAGGACGCCATCGCCCTCAAGTGTCTGCAACGTGGACGGGCGCCCCCGATTGCCAACTTCCGTGATGCCGACCCTGAGCTTGGCAATCTCCGTCTGAGCGATGGCGGTGAGGTGGATGTTCGTTATGCCGTTCGTTTGGCAGCGGGCTTCGGAAGTCAAGTCGCCATGACGCTAACGCAGTTGGTTGCCCGTGAGAATGAACGCGTCGCCGATGCTATGCAATACGAGGCTTGGCTTGGAAGCACCGTCAACGCCAATCGAGCCGCCCTGTTCGTCGAAAACCGCCAACTGCGGGCCCGCGCTGAAACGATCGATGTCGAGCCGCCGCCCGCCGTCGCCCAAGTCGAGTCTGACTCAGCGCTAACGCCATCTCCGATTGAGGAAGCTGTCGCCTCGCCGCCCGTAGCTGCACCAACCGCCGAGCCAGCCGCTGCCGTGGATTCGGACGCGGTCCTCGCCCAATTGACAAAACTGGTCGCCGAAAAGACCGGCTACCCGGTAGAGTTGCTGGAGCCTGATTTGGACATGGAGGCGGATTTGGGGATTGATACGGTGAAGCAGGCGGAGTTGTTTGGTTTGATTCGCGAGGCGTATGAGGTGCCGCTTCAGGATGGCTTGCAAATCAAGGACTACCCGACGCTTCGCGCCGTCGCCGATTACATTGC
>JBFJXH010000057.1:0-10921 GCA_041623215.1 Thermoplasmatota archaeon | reverse complement strand
CCCAAGGCGCGGCCAATGCGCTTGATGCTACCCATTTCCGGGCCCTCGAAGCCCCCCTCGTCCTCCAAGGCAACCACCAACGTTCCAAGTCGACCCTGCACCAGCAAATCCACGTGGTGGATGGTGCCATCGTCGTCGCGCACACGCTCGTTTTCCAGCACCTTGTAGCCTCGTGCTTGGTAATGCTCGATGATGGGCGCGGCGTCCACGAGCAAGGCTAGCCCGGGCCTTGTCTTGAAGTGTTCTTCTGCCCGCAAACGCGCCAAACGGGGCCAACCCGGCGCCATGCGGCACGGCAGGGCTGGTCGAACCCTTCAAACGACCCTCCAGGGTCGGCCCGTCATCATGCCCGAGTGGGACAACGATGCCATCGCCGCCAAGTGGCAAGCCGCCTGGTGGGAGCAGCGCCTGCACCATGCCGAAGCAGGGGACCGGTCCAAACCCACCTACTTCCTTCACTTCGCCTACCCGGGCATCAGCGGCTACCTGCACGTGGGACACATGCGCGGCTTCACCTACGCCGATGTGTTGACCCGATTCAAGCGGCAAACCGGCTACAATGTCCTGTTCCCAGCTGGCTTCCACGCATCCGGCATCCCGGCCGTTGCCTTCGCCAAAGAAGTGGAACGGGGCGAGAAGACGGATTACCTGCTCGCCAATGGCTACGACGAGGGGCGCGACGGCCCGATCGCGCGCCTCAAAGACCCACAGGCGGTCGTCGATTACTTCGCCCACGTCTACACGCACGACTATTGGAAGCGCTTTGGGTTCCTCATTGACGACCGGCGTAACGCAACCACCATTGACCCCGGTTACCAGGCGTTCATCCAGTGGCAATTCCGGCGTCTCAATGACCACGGCTGGCTCATCCAGAAGCCTCACTATGCACCGTTTTGCCCGGTCGCCGGACCCGTGGCGGTGGACAAGTCGGAGACCGACATCAAGAGCGGCGGCGCGGCCGAAATTAACGAATTCATCGCACTACGGTTCACGGCCATGCTCACCGACGGCACCCCCGTCATCCTGCCCTGTGCGACGCTTCGCCCCGAGACCATCTACGGCGTCACCAACCTGTGGGCGCACCCAGACCACGACTACGAATTGGTCCGCGTCTGGCGTGATGGCGCCGTAGCCGACGACGACCCGTCAGAACTGTGGGTCGTCAGCCAGCAAGGACGCATCAAACTAGAATGGCAAATGGAGCGCGCCGAGGCCACAGGCACCGTCGTGAACGGCAAGCAACTCCTTGATCTCGTCGCCACCGCACCGGTGACCGGCCACCAAGTCCGTGTCGTCCAGGGCACCTTCGTGGACCCGATGATTGCCACCGGGATTGTCATGTCGGTCCCAGCGCACGCACCCTTTGACTACGCCGCCTACCGGGACGCGGGCCTGCTGGAAGAACTGGGCACCCCGCCGCAAATCATCAGCATCGAGGGCTACGACGACCTTCCCGCCCGCGTCGCCTGCGACCAGCACGGCGTCAAGAGCCAAGGCGACCGCGAAGCCCTGGAAGCTGCCACGGACCAAATCTACCGCGACGAATTCAACAAGGGCATCTTCAACGACGCCTGCGGCAACCTTGCCGGCGAGCGTGTCAAGGCTGCCAAGGACGACCTGCGGACACGCTTCATCGACGCCGACGACGGTCGCATCATTCGGCAATTCAGCGAGCCCGTGGTGAGTCGTGCGGGTGAAGTGGTTGATGTGCGCCGCATCCCTGACCAAGATTTCATTCACTACGCCGACGAGGAGTGGACCGCACGAGCCAAGGAGCACGCGGCCTCCATGACCATCCAGCCGCAGCGTTACGCGGACACCATCGCAGATACCCTCGATTGGTTTGGCGACCGCGCTTGTGTGCGCCGTGGTGCATGGCTGGGCACGCCCTTCCCCTTCAAGCCCGATTGGATTATTGAGCCGATTGCCGATTCCACGTTCTATCCTTGGTATTACTTGGTGAGCCTCTACGTCGCCAAGGGGGACCTCGCACCCGAGGACCTGACGGACGCGTTCTTCGACTATGTCTTCAATGGGCGAGGCGCCGCGGCCGACGGCTCACCGCCAGCATCGGCGGGTGCGAAGGCGGACGTCTGGGAAGCGGTCCGGGCCGACGTCCAGTATTGGGGTCCGGTGGACATCAACCTCGGCGGCAAGGAGCACCAAACGGTCCACTTCCCCGTGTACATCATGAACATGGTGGGCTTGATGGACGACCCGGCGCAATGGCCCCGTGGCATCTTCGTCAATTGGTGGGTGACGCAGCAAGCCGGTGCCAAAATTAGCAAATCCAAGGGCGGGGCCGAACCGATTCCCGGGGCCATCGCTGCATACGGCATTGACGCCATGCGGCTGTACTATTGCCACGTGGGAAGTCCGCACGTAGATATTGAGTGGGACCCCGACGTGGTGCGCGGCTACCGCGATGCTGTGGGCCGCATCCAACGCATGGTGGACCATGTGCTGGCAGCGGACGGCGAGGCGTCTCAGATGGATGCTTGGCTGGAAGCCGCGATGGGAAGCGCCATCGGCAACGCCCGCGACGCCCTGGAATCCATGGACCTGCGAACCGCTACCACCGAGCTTGTCTACACAATTCCCGATCTGCTGCGGTGGTACGAACGGCGCGGCGGCAACAACGGCGCGCTCCTTGCACAGCTCGTGCAATCGTGGGCCGCGGCCCTGTGTCCGGTCTTGCCACACACCGCCGAAGAAATGTGGGCACGAGCCGGCGGCCAGGGCCTCTGCGCGACCGCGGACTATCCCACGCTGAAGGAACCCGACGGCGCGGCGGCGGTTTTGGCCCGGGAAGAGTACCTCAAGGCATTCCTTGACGACGCCAAAACAGTCGTAAAACTAGCTGACCTGGAGCAGCCTTCCGAGCTCATGGTCTTTACAACGTCCGAGTGGAAGGCGGAATTGCTCCGCCGGGCCGTGACCTTGGACGGATAAGCAACTGGCAAATTCCCCATGGGCAAATTCATGGGTGACGTCATGGCAGATGACAGCATGCGGACGCTCGGCAAGGCGGTGCAAAAGTACGCCGGGAAATTGCCCGGCGCCGTCAAACAACTGGCACCATGGCAGCGTCCGCTGCTGGACGCGGATGAAGCTTCATCGCTGTCTGGGGCAGCCGCGTTCATCGCCAAGGAATTGGGCGTCCCCAAGGTCACCATTCGCTCAGCTGACGACGACCAAGACGACCACCCGAAGCGCGCAGTCGCTGAACCCTTCAAGCCAGGCCTTGCCCTGACCTAGGCCAAATCGGCCATCCTGCGCGCGGCGATTTGGCGCCCCTTAAGTGGGGAGGCCGTTTCGCTCTCTTGTGCCCAAAGGTGTCGCAAGCAATCTGCTGCACATCATCCAGGGCGACCACCGAACCGGCCAACAACGCACCTGGGTCACGCTGGCCGTGGCGCTGGTCCTCTTCGTGCCCGCTTGGTTTATGGCGGGGTGGTGGGCGCTCGCGGTCCATGGCGTGGCAGCCCTAGTGAGCACGTTCATTGGCCGCCAATGGTCCAAGCACGTTCACGCCAAGCGCTACCAAACTAGTCTCATGAACAACTGGAACCGCTGGATGCGCTACGCGGTCAGTTGCGCGTCGGTGCCGGAGATTCATCAGAAGGTCACCGGGCGCTCAACTGCAAATCGTCCGTTTCTCTACGCAGCCGGCCTAACCATTCTTTGGGTCGCCGAACTGGCACTCTTCGTACTCGCTTTTCGCGACCCCATCACCAACGCCTTCGACTTCCCCGTGATTGCAGCCAACGGTGCCCTGGTGGGATTCATCTTAGGCTACCACTGGTGGGCCGCTCGCTGGTACCGGGAATTGGATCGCTCCGTAACCGACCTTGTGGAGGCGGGGGAACTGGGCGTTTGGGGCGTGATTTAGGTGGCAACGGCGGCTCCAGCAGTGCGGAGTTTTGCCGGCCAAATCTACCGCAATGGCCGCCTCACCCCAGGAATCTTGCATGTTGATGCTGACGGCCGCATCGTCAAAGTTGCCCGGACCGCGACGGCCGACGACCATATCGATTTCGGCGACCGCGCCATCCTACCGGGCGCCATCGACATTCACGTCCACTTCCGCGACCCGGGCCAAACCCACAAAGAAGACCTTCAATCAGGAAGTGTTTCGGCGGCGTTCGGCGGCGTAACTGGCTTCGTGGACATGCCCAACACCGCACCGCCCACGACCAGCCTCGCGGCAATTCAGAACAAGCACCGGGAAGCGGCAGCCAAAGCGGTCATTGACTACGGTTTCTGGGCCGGCGGCATCTGGTACACCGGCGGCCTTGCCGACATGCTTCCTTGGGCGGTCGGCGTCAAGACCTACCTAGGGGCCACTACGGGCGACCTCCTGTTGGACGACGCCGGGCCATTTCCTGAGATTCTAGGCATCACGGGCAAGGCCGGCAAGCCCATCATTCTCCATTGTGAGGCTCAGCGCGTGCTCGACCGGCACCGGATGACCGAGCACCGGCTCGAGGACCACGACTCGGCCCGCCCGCCCATGGCTGAAGTGGAATCCATCTACGATGTCATGAAGGCGCTGGCCAAGGTCAAGACCAAGCCAACCGTCCACGTGGCTCATTGCGCGAGTGCCGATGCAGCAGCAGCAGCCAAACAGGCAGGCTTCAGCATCGGCGTTTGTCCCCACCATATTCTGCTCGACACTGCGCTCAAGATTGAGCCACCGAGCCTGGGAAAAATGAATCCGCCCCTGCGCTCCGCTCACGCTCGCCAGGCGCTGTGGGACGCGTACACGCGGGGCGACATTCCCATTGTCGAGTCGGACCACGCCCCCCACACGGCCGCCGAAAAGAGCGAGGATTTCCATACCGCTCCGGCCGGCGTGCCCGGCGTAGAAACCATGCTGCCGTTGATGCTCGCCAAGGCGGCGGCAGACGACGTGCCCCTACAAACGGTCGTGGATTCGCTTTGCGCAGCACCTGCGAAACTCCTTGGACTCGGTGACAGGGGCCACCTGGAACCGGGGCATCAGGCCAACTTCACAGTCGTTGACCTAAACGCTGTGGAACCGGTGACCGCAGCCAACCTGCACAGCAAGTGCAAATGGACCCCCTACGAAGACCACCCCGCCGTGCTGCCGGAACACACCTACCTGCGGGGTCAAGCGGTCGTAGCGGACCGCGAACTAGTGGCCAAACCAGGCAACGGCCGCAGCCTCATTGACGTCCCCGACCAGGACGCCAGCGCCCCGCCGCGGTGACGCATGGGCTGGACGCACGACCTGGTGCTAGCCGTCGCTGACGCCATTGATTTCCTGCCCGACTGGCTGCTCGTCTTCGTGCTGGCAGGCTTTCCCGTGCTGGAAGTGCGAGGGAGCATCCCCGTGGGGGCCCTGGTGTTCAACATGCCAATTTGGTGGGTTGTCGCACTCAGCCTGCTGGGCAACCTACTGGTCTTGCCAATCCTTTGGGTCCTGTTGCCTCACATCGAACGCGGCTTGCGGCGAAGCCAGCGGTTGGACCGTGGCTTGACATGGCTGTGGGCTCGTGTTCATAACCGCCATTCAACGCGCATCGACCGCTACGAGGAAGCGGCCTTGATTCTCCTGGTAGCCGTTCCGTTGCCAGGCTCGGGCTTGTGGACCGCAACGGTGGCAGCCTATGTGTTTGGTCTGCCGCGCCACAAGGCGTGGCCCGCGCTCGCCTTGGGCGCGCTTGTCGCTGTCTTGGCAGTGGCCATCATCACGCAGAGCACGGGCACGCTGTTGTGACCACAGCAGCGGTGCGGATGGAGCCCTTACACTTCGTCGAATAGGTACTGGTCAAAGTGCGCCATGCGCTCCTGCCAGTCATTGGGATACATGAAGCGTACCGCCATCGCCACCGACGAGAGCAACGAGTTGCCATCCTGTGGCGTGAAACAATAGCCGACAACCCGGTGGCCGTCCTCCAGCACCTTCAACGTGTTGTGTGCCAGCACGGTTTGGTTGAGGATGCGGCCCATGTAGCCGTGGTCGCGGCCGAAGGCAAACACACTGTTAGCCGATTTCTTGTAGGTGGTGGAGAGCCCGGGGTGGTCGTGGAAGTGGGCAACGATTTCTTCCTCCGTGGTGGCCTTCTTGAGCCGCATGTCGAAGTAGAGTGTGTGCATGTACTGCGTTGGCACCTTGAGGGCCGTGCTGAACAGTTTCAGGTCTAGGCCCTTGGTTTGGTACAGGTGCCAAACGTCGCGAGCGTGGTGAGTTCCAAAGTCGCCGTCCTTGTGGGCGCCCACTTCCGGCGCGCCGATGTTCTTGTCCTCGTAGACGTCGCTGCCGCGGCGGATGCAGGAGAAGTTTCCTTCGACGAGGTTGTCCTCGCCGTGCCGGAGTGCAATGGCGTTGATGATGGCTGACATGTTGTGCGTGTTGCAACTGACAATTTGCACAAACCGGTCTTCGGCCGGGTCGATGGCGTCTTCGTTAACCCAGCGACAGTATTGCTTGCCGAAGCCGAATTCGCTTCCTTGGGCCATGAAGCCACGGCCCGGCGCATCGTATTTTTCGTAGAATGCGGCCTTGTTCGCAACACCAATGCCGCTGGGCGTACAATCGATGACCACGGTGGCGCGCTCAATGGCCTCCTCCGTTTCATAGGTGACCGGCATTTCGAGGGCCTCAAAGTCGGCGCGCTTTTCATCCCCGCAAGCAAGCTTGGCTCCTTTCTTGATGAGGTCCTTAATCTTGGAACGGTCGGTGAATTGTGGCGTGTTCTTGTTGAACGTCACTTCATCGATTCCCAATTGGTCCTTCTTGTCGGCAAAGAGGGCAATTAGGGGTTCTCCGATGGTGCCGGTGCCAACAACGTGCACCACTTTGTGGGCCATGGGCGCCGCCCACCCAGGCGGCTTTGATAAGGCGCGCGGCGGAACCCCGTGCACAAATCGCGCCGTGAATCAAACCGCTCACCCGCGCTGCTTTAGTACCGGGCCAGCCGCGTTTCCCTTCGATGTCTCGCATCCACACCCCCTTCGTTTGCTTGCTAGCCCTTGCCCTCATCCTGCTCGCAACCCCCGGCGCCGCGGCGCAATCGGGGCCCGCGCCCGGTTACGAGGATCCTCTCCTGTACGGCGGCGACTACGCGCTTAACCAGACAACCGAGGCTACCGCCGACCCCGCAGGTTATGCCACGGGGATGGACGCCAAGTCGGAGGTCAACCACGCCGCCTGGTTAGCCTGCTGGACCGCCGACGAGTACCTAGAAGGTGAGCCAACTGGTGCCTGCGCCAATTACTATCAGGCCCCCGTCGAGGCCTCGCCCGCAAACCAATCCGACAACGCGGACGAACCGCCCGCCGACGGCGCCGTGCAGCCGGTAGAGGAGCCCGTGACCACGGCCGCCGAAGAAACCGCCCAAGCCACGGACGAACTGGCAGCCGAAGTGAGCGGGAGCGTCAATCAACTCCTGGATGACCCCACATCGGCACCATCCGTCCTTGAGCGCTTGGGCGCGGCCGCGGTTTCCTTTGCCAGGGCGATGGCCGGGACCGCCGCCAAGCTGGTCGGTGCCCTGCAAGGCGTCGTCGTGGGAACAGCGCAGGGCCTCGTGGACGGCGTTGGACTAGGCGTCCGCGCAACCGGCACCGGCCTGACATCGCTTGGCGACGGCGTCGTGGCTTTGGCTGATATTCCCTTGCAGGCCACGCACGCAACCGGCACCAGCATTGCCACGGGCGCTACGGCAACCGGTGACGCCATCGGTGCTGGATTCAAGACCGTGGCTGAAGGCGCTGGCACCGTAGCAACCGCGATTGGCAGCGGCTTCTTCGCCGTCGGCGAAGCCTTTGCCGATGCCGCATCGGCCATCACGGACGCGTGGGGTTCGCTGTTCAACGGCAGCAGCCCAACGGAGGCCACCTACGCGGATGGCACCCTGGATACCGTGCAAGATTTGCCCGGCACAGACGGGCTATTGTCGAAAGTCGACGAGGTCCTTGACTCCTAAACAATTGGACACTGCGCCTACAACCTTTAAGACCCACAAAGCCGCTGAAAGGATATGATTCGGACTGCGACCGCCGCCCTCCTGCTCTTGGCCATCCTGGCTGCCACGCCGGCGGCCACCGCGCAGGCACCCACCGGCTTGCCGGACCTGTCCGGGCCGGATGTGCCGGTTCGCGACGCGCTAGGCACCACGTACGGCCTCGTCACCAGTACGCTTGACGAGTTAACGGACACCGGCTCATCCACAACCATGGAGGTGGATGACCAGGCCGACAGCATCCACGCGGCGGCAGACGCCGCCAGCCAACAGGCACAACAGCAAGTGGCCGATGCGCAAGCAGCGGTCGAGCAGGCCTTGCACGACCAGTCCTCGTCCCTGATGCGGGCGGCCGCAGAGGCACGCCAGACCGCCTGGAAGCACGTGGAAGAAGTGCAAATGGAGGCCACCATGCTGGTCCCCGACGAGGAACCTGAATCCGGGCCCGAGCCAGTAGAAACCCAAGGACAGGCCGTCGTCGAGGAAGGCCCCACGCACCTCATCGTGGGCACCGCCATGGTGGCCGCCTCCGGGCTGGCCGTTGCATGGCTCATCAAGTCGGGCGTTGTTGGCGCCGGTGCAACACTCAGTTCGACATCGGCCGCCTCCGGCGCAGGCCACGCCGCCACCCGTGCAGGCGACCTGCGTCGCATACCGGGCCTAGCCGCCCCCCTGTTCACCCGATTCAATCACGAAACCGTGCTGGCACATGACCGTCGCCGTGAACTGTACGAATTAGTTGCATCCACACCTGGTATTTGCTTGCCAGAACTTTGCGAAGCCACCGGCCTGTCGCGAACAGCCGCGACGCACCACTTGCGTCTTCTGGAGAAGCAGCATATCATTGTCAGCGAACGGCACGGTCGTAGCCGCCATTTCTTCCAAAACGGCGGCCGCTACGCTAACCACCAGAAGGAAGCGTATGCGGTGCTGCAAAACGACCGCAGCCACGCTCTGGCCCATTGCGTCGCCAAGACCCCCGGCGTCATCCAGAAGGAGCTCTGCGATGCCCTTGGATTGGACGCGAGCGTCGCGCACTGGCACCTGCGGCGCCTGCAGGAAGCGGGCCTCGTGGACGGCGTTCGCCAAGGCCGCACCGTGGCCTACTTCCCGTTGCCACCACTAAGGGAAATTCAGCAAGCCGCCGCCTACACCTGAAGGCCGCAGAGGGCCAACAGGGAGCGCCTAGCTGTGCCCAATCGTTTCCCGACACTAGGCGTAGTCGTAGAATCCACGGCCTGACTTGCGCCCCAAGTGACCTGCCTGAACCTTCTGCACGAGCAACGGGCAGGGGCGGTACTTGGAATCCTTGAAGCCGTCGTACAGGACATGCAAGATGGCCAAGCAGGTGTCGAGACCGATAAAGTCCGCCAGCGCCAACGGCCCCATGGGGTGATTCATGCCCAGCTTCATGATGGCATCAATGTCCTCGGGAGCAGCGACGCCTTCATGCAAGCAAAAGATCGCCTCGTTGAGCATTGGCATCAGCACACGATTGCTGATGAAGCCAGGAAAATCGTTGCAGGCATGACACTCTTTGCCCATGGCTTTGCCCACGCCAACAACGGCGGTCGTCGTCGCCTCCGACGTATCGGCACCATTGATAATTTCAATCAATTTCATCAGCGGCACCGGGTTCATGAAATGCATCCCAATGAAGCGATCCGGCCTGCTGGTCGCCGCCGCCAACTGCGTAATGGGAATGCTGCTCGTGTTGCTGGCAAAAATCGTCTCCGGTCCGCAAACGGCATCGACTTCCTTCCAGAAAGCGGTCTTGATGTCCACATCCTCGATGATGGCCTCAATAACCAGGTCGCAACCCCCTAGGGCTGCATTCTGGGTTGCGGTCGCAATGCGGCCACGCGCCGCATCGGCGGCAGGCTGGTCCAGCTTGCCTTTTTCGACGAATTTCCCCAAACTCGCTTCAATACCGGCGACCCCCCGCGCCACGAACGCCTCCTCGATATCGACGAGAACGACATCGTAACCGGCCACGGCCGCCACTTGTGCAATCCCCGCCCCCATCTGACCTGCGCCAACGACGCCAATGCGATGTACTGCCACGCGGCGCGCCACACCGGGGCCCTTGAAAACCGCCACCGACGCCACCGCCATCGTCGCCAGACGCCGCAGGGACCATGGGAAAAACGGCCGTTTGGGCCCCCTAGAACACGCGTTGCCCCCTCCTGGGGTAATCGTCAACGGCTTTATACCGTGCAAGAAGTCGTCACAGTAGTCAATAACCGAGCCGCAGCCAGGATGGGATGCCCCCCCTCTGCGGACCGCTTACAGGTGTCCACAATGAAGTCCATCATGCCTCCGTCGCGCACTCCCAAATTGGGGAATCGTCTCGCCCGCACTGGCGTCGTCGCCATGCTCCTGCTGGCCCAATTTGCCGTCCTCATGGCCGGGGCCCCTGCCGCCTCTGCGGCACATGGCGCGAATGACCTCGTTTCCTCCGGGCCGACGCCCACCACGTTGGACAGTGGCGTCGCCGCCAAGCAGGTTATCGTGACCATCACGAACCCCCCAGAGCCCAACGTTATTGCCGGCGTCAATGACCAAAACAAGATTTCAAAAATTGAGATCACCGAATCAAGCGGCCTGCTCGACTTTTCGGCCAGCGGCCACAGTGCAGACCAAGGCTCAGTCACCAAATCGGGCAACAAGGTTACCTGGACCGGCACCTCCTTGGACGCTGGCGAGGCGGTTTCCATTACCTTCCGCGTGGATGCCGCTGATGACGCCCAAGGTTCCGTTTCCTTCGCCGTAACGGCCACCGAGATTGACACTTCGCCGGCAGGCAACCCTGGGACTAGCACAGATTCGTTCAGCCTAACGGTCGCGGACATCCAAGAACCGGTCCTGACAGCCGCCCAGACGGCGGACACGGATGATAACGGGAAGCTCGACCGCATCACGCTCACCTG
>JBFJXH010000056.1:0-11064 GCA_041623215.1 Thermoplasmatota archaeon | reverse complement strand
GCCGATGGCCACGACATTGTCGTGCATTACAACCGGGCGCCGGCCAACGGCACCCTCGCGGCCGTCACCGAACTTGGCCAGCAGGCCTGGCTGGTCCAGGCAGACCTGGCGACGCCCGACGGGGCAGACGCGTTATTCGACGAGGCATGCGCCCAGGCCGGCACCAAGCTCGATTACGTCGTGAACAATGCCAGCCAATTTTTGCGCGGGTCGCTACACGAGGTCCAACTGGACCACCTCGAGACCATGATGCGTCTGCATGCCTGGTCGCCATTGGTCCTGGCGCGCCGGCTGGCCAAGAACGGCGGTACGGCTGTGGTCAATATCACCGACACACGCGTCGACTCGCATGACCCGGACCATGTGGCCTACCATCTTTCCAAACAGGCCTTGGCACGAATGACGCGGACGCTTGCGCGGGAGCTTGCTCCGGTTCGCGTCAATGCCGTTGCACCCGGTCCCATTCTTGCCCCAACGGACGGTTCGCCGGATGCCAAGGCAGACATGGCACGGGCCGTGGACGCCACGCTGATTGGCCGTGCGGGGACGCCCCAGGAAGTGGCCTCCGCCGTTTGCTACCTACTGAAGGCCGACTATGTCACCGGTGAAACCCTGCACGTGGATGGCGGCCGACATGTGGCCAACAATTCACCATAGCCAGACACGGCACCGCCAAGCTTGAAGTGCCGCCCTGGCGGTGGACTGCCGTGAATCGCCTTTTCGGCTTGCCTCTGGTTCCCGCCCTGGCGCTTGTGGTTGCCATGATGGCGATGCCGCCGGCTGCCGCCCAAAACAGCCCCGGGGACGAATGCATCATCCAGATCACGTTGCACGACCGTCTCACAGCAGCCAGCGTTGCTTACGACCTGTTGTTCGACGACCGCCAGTGGGAGAACCTAACCTCCAACGTTGACAGCGATGGCGACGGCACCGTGACAACGGCCGAGGTGGCTGCGTATGAGTTGCGTAGCTGGCAGAATGTTTCCGGCAGAGACGTTCCGGATCATCGCATTGTCAACCTGTTTGCTGAATTCAACCAAGGCGCTTATTCCGGCGATGCCGCAGCCGATCTGGTTGCTGCCGAAAACCGTACGAAACTCGTGAACTTCGAAGGGCCCGTGACCCAACGCGCAGGCAAGATTGTGCGCGAGACCTGGACCTACTGGTTCACGGATCCTATTCGCGACTACGGCGAAGATTGGAACGTGGCCCAGCATGCGCGCAGCATTAGCCTGCACTGGGGCCCGGCTGCGACACCCAATCCCGACGGCGGCGTCTCCGTCATTGAAACCGTAGTAGCCACGGCCCCAGCCGAGTGGTCCGTGGCCACCGCGGAAGGTCCCCAACAAACCCATACCTTCGCTTCGGGCACAGCCTACATCGTGACATTCGTCCCCAATGACCCCCCGCGCGAATCAAACGGCTTCTTCTCACCTGGGATTTCGCCGGTAATCTTGGCTGCGGGATTGATTGGCCTTGTTCTTGCCAAGCAATGGCTGCCAGGCCGCCGGTCCTAAAACGGGCAACGCCTCTAGCCGGTCGATGAGCCTACCCTCACCTGGCACCGACGCGCCCGACTTCACGATTGCCGCCGCGGTCAGTGGCCGCACCATCAGTAAGGAATCGTTGGCGGGCAAGCAAGCCGTTCTCGTGTTCCACGGACCCAAAACTACGGATGCTCCCAAAGCCATTGGCAAGGCGGTGCGAGCCGAGCACCCAAATCCGGACGTCGTGGTGGCGAACATCGTAGACCTACGAGCCATGGCTGGCATGTTCAAGAAGCTGGCCAGTGCGCAAATTGGCCAGCAATACAATCGCCTGGCTGAGAAGCTAGGCGAGGACAAGGCACCGGACTACGTCGTCATTTGCGCTGATTTTGACAATGCCGTGGGTGGCGCTTTTGGCATCGATGATGCCAATAGCCAGGCGGCGGTCGTCGTTCTGGATGGCGCAGGCACCGTGAAAGCAGCGGCGCAAGGCGATGGGTTGGAGCAGGCCGCCATCGCAGGGCTTGCCTAGAATTGGCCCAAAGGCACGTGGCATCGAACCCGTTCGACCCCACTCACCACCACCCTTTTCCCCTTTTCACGTTCAACCTAGCCTTGAACATATCATGCGTGACGTATGCGTTGTCGGTATCGGCTCTACCAAGTACGGCCGACTAGATCTGAAAGCTCACGAATTGATGACGGTCGCCGCCAACGATGCGATTGAAGAGGCTGGCGTTGCCGCCACGGACATTGAGGGCGGCTTCTTTGGCAATGCCTTCGGCGTGGCGGAAAAACAAGGCCACCTGGGCCCGCTCATTATGACCGCCCTTGGCATCCCGGAGACGCCCGCGACCATGATGGAAACCGCCTGCGCCAGCGCCGGCACCGCCTTCCACCATGCCTACCGTGATGTGGCGGGCGGCTTCTCGGACATGGTCATCGCCGGCGGCGTAGAGCGTGTGAGCATGTTGGATACGCTCACAGCTACGACCTACTTCTCTTATGGCTCTGATTACACGTTCGAAGGCGGCAATGGCTGCTCGTTCCCCGGCTTGTATGCCACCATGGCGCGTGGCTACTTCGATCAATACGGCGCCGGAGAGGAGGACCTCGGCAACGTGGCCATCAAGAACCACAAGAACGCGGTCCACAATCCAAAAGCGCATTTGCGCAAGGAAATCACCATGGAGGACGTCATGAGCTCCATGAAAGTCGCTGACCCCCTGAAACTCTACGATGCTTGCCCGTTCAGTGACGGCGCAGCCGCAGCAATCCTTTGCTCGGAAGAAGTGGCCAAGAAGCTCACGGACACGCCCATCTACGTCGAGGCAAGTGCCCGCAGCGGCTCCATTGCCGCGCTACATGACCGCGATGACTTGACGACCATTCCCGGGACGGTCAGCGCCGGCCAAAAGGCCTACCAGCAGGCCAAGGTCAAGCCCAAGGACATCGACTTCTTCGAGGTTCACGATTGCTTCACGATTGCCGAAATCGTGGCGAGCGAAGACCTAGGAATCTTCGAGCGAGGCAAGGGCTACATCGCCGAGAACGAAGGGCGGACGTACCCGGACGGCGACCGTCCCATCAACCCGAGTGGCGGCCTGAAGGCGAAAGGTCACCCAGTAGGAGCGACGGGAGTCGGCCAGATTGTGGAGACCGTAATCCAACTTCGTGGCGAGGCAGGCGGCCGACAAGTGGATGGTGCCACGCGCGGCATGACGCACAACGTCGGCGCCACCGGCGGCACCGTTGCGACCCACATCCTGGCACGGAGGTCCTGACATGAGCGAGACCGTCCAGGAGGCCACCTCGGCCCCGGCCATCACCATGAAGGAGCAAGCCGAGTTGCTTCGCGATGGCAACATCACGGGCTTCCATTGCAATGCGTGTTCCTACGACCAATTCAGCCCCATGATGCGCTGCTCAAAGTGCCGCAGCACCGACATTAGCCGACGCCAGTTTTCCACTACCGGCACCGTGGTTTCTTACACGATTCAATCGGTAGCTGCGGAGGAATTCCTGAATGAGACGCCCTTCGCCTTTGCTGTCATTCAATTGGACGACGGGCCCAAAGTCAGCGGATGGATTCCCTGGATTGGACGGCCTTCCGAGCTGCCCATGGGCTCGAAAGTCGAATACATCCCGTCCTACAAGCCGGGCATGATGTTCGAAAAGGCGTAGGGGCCCTACAAGCCGGCTTCAAACGCCGCCATAGCTTCAGCCGGGTCGCCAGGTACCAGGTAGGCTGCGAGGCCGGCAATGGCATCTCCAGCATCATTTCCTAGCGCGGCAATGACCGGCGTCCCTTCGATGCCATTCTGGAAGTCGAGGGCGCCACGGCACCCAACAGTGACCAGCAGACGAGGAGCGACGTGGACATCCCACCACCCAACCACGCTGTACGCAGTCTCGTCCGCTAGGCCTCGCTCAACGACCGCCCGCGTCACGCCAAAAGCAGCTCCTAGCCGCTTGGCTAGGGCCTCCGCTGCGGCCAATGCTTCGGACGTGGCAACGCGACTGCCGGCAATGACTACCGTTTCGGCCGTGGCAAGATCAGGAGCCTTCGGTTCCCGGCGCTCCGTGACCCGAATATCAGCCAGTTGCCCGGCATCAATGTCAAGGTCATGCACAGTGACATTGGCATAGGGGTCCTCCATCGGCGAGCGAAACAGGCCGCGCTGGACACTAACGAATTGTGGCTGGCTGGTGAAGTGCGTGTTGATGATGAAGCCCGCATTCACGGCCTGGTGGCGCACAATCGCCTTGCGCTCCATGGTGTCCATTTGCACATCAATAGCCCCGACGACGAAGCCCGCGCCCGAGCGACTTGCGGCGTAGGCGGTCAGCGCGTCACCCGTGCGGGACTGGAAAACCATGACCAGTTCAGGACGGCGCTTGCGAACCACCTGCTGAATGATTCTTGCCGTGTGATCGATGGGCGCGTAATCGGGCGCTGATACTCGGTAGACGGTGTCAATCGGATATCGCTTGAGTGCCTCGGTTGCTGCGTCAAGATTCTCGCCAATGAGCAACACTTCGACCCGGCAACCTAGTTCGTCCGCCATGTGGCGAGCACGGCCTACCAGACTCAGCGTTTCAGGGTAAACGCCATCGGCTGTCGCACGACCGAGCACCAGGATGTTGCGCCAATCTTCGCCTACGACGTCGGTCAGTTGTCCGGTTTTCTCCACCGGTTCATCGTCCATCGCATAGACGTCGGCAAAGCCCCAATCATCGCTCATGGATTACCCTCCGCAATCAGGCTCCGACTGCGAAGCCTTCGCACCAAGGTTGCGCCATCCACTTCCTCTAGGCTTTGCTCGGCACGCGGCACACCCTCCACGCGCGCGCGGTCGGTGGACGGCCCGGCGAGGCCAAACGTGGTGGCGTCGACGCGAAGGAGCCCCTTCTCTTCATGGCTCGCCGTAATGCCCCAACTGGTGGGGTAGGCAGGCGGCAAGTCACCCGCCAGAACCACGCATGGGCGCGGGATGTGCAGGTCGTAATCTCCGAAGATGCTGGTGTAGCCAACGGCAAATCCGCCATCGTCGGGGGCAATGCGGCGCACACCCACAACGCACGGTAGTTCGAGATTGCCCGCCAGCGCGGCCAAGGTCCCTGAAAAGCCTCCAAATTCGCTTCGCGCCGGACCGATGACGGCGTCAAACGGTCCGTTTTGCTTGACCACTTCGGCCATGGTGGCCGCCCGCGTCCCGGCGTCGCTCGGCTTGGGGGCATTTTCCACCAGAACGCCCTGGTCAAGGCCGTAAGCCATGGCTTCGCGAAGGATTGCTTCGCCGCCACCCTTGTCCACGTGCACGGCCACCAACTCCGCGTCGTGCTCGCGCAGTTGCAGGGCCAAGTTCAGGGCGCGCGTACTTGGCTCGGAGAGGACACGGTCCAGTCCTTCCGTGTCCAATCGGCCGGAACTGCGGCGAACCCGCAGCCGCCCGTGGAAGGCACCGGTCACAGGTACCAGAATACGAAGCCCCATCACACACCCCCCCGCTGCAAGAGTTCGCGTGCAATGATGAGACGCTGGATTTCGTTCGTGCCCTCGTAAATCTCAGTGATGGGTTGATCGCGGAAGGCCCGCTCAACGCGGTTCCGCATCCGAAGGCCTTCGGCCCCGAAGACCTGGATGGCTTTCTCGCCGGCCCGACCGGCCATCTCGGAGCAATGAATCTTGACCACGGCCGCCGCTCGACTGACTTGTTCACGCAAGCTTCGTGGCACAGGTTCCCCGGCTGCAATGCGGTGGTAGTAGTCATTCGTGAGGCTTGCCGCATGGTACGTTGCGTACTGGGCCAAATGAATATCCGAGGCAATGTCTGCCATCGCCCATTGGAGGGCTTGGTTCTCGCCGATGGATTTGCCAAACCGTTCCCGGCGCAAACTATGGTCAATCATTTGCTCAAGTAGCCGCTTGGTCGCCCCGAGCGTCGCAGCACCAAGGCCCACGCGACCGCCATCAAGGGCAGTAAGCGCGGCGATGAAGCCCTCACCCACTTTTCCAAGCACGTTTTCCTTTGGCACATGGACGTTGTCAAAGATCAGTTCGGCCGTGTTGGATTGCCGAATGCCGAGCTTGTCCTCGATGGTTCCAACTTCGAAGCCAGCGTCTTTTTCGACGATAAATGCCGTGACGCCCCCATGAGCACCCAGCATTTCATCCGTCACGGCAAAAACGACGAGCGTGTCGGCAAAGTTGCCATTGGAGCACCAAATCTTGGTTCCATTGATGACGTAATCTCCGCCTTCCTTGACGGCGGTGGTCTTGATGTGGGCGGCGTCGCTGCCGGCCGTTGGCTCGGTCAGCGCAAAAGCGGCCACGTGCTTCCCTTCACCGATGGGCCGCACATACCGCTCTCGCTGCTCATCGTTACCAAACAGATAGATTGGCATCAGACCGATGCCCGTGTGGGCGCCAAATACGGTCGCAAGGGATGAGTCGACAGCCGCCAATTCTTCGAAGACCAGGCAATACTCTACTTCCCCCATACCTGGGCCGCCAAGGTCTGTCGGAACGGGCAAGCCAAAGTAGCCCTGGTTCTGCAATTTCTTGACCAAATCCATGGGCGTATGGCCACCATGCCCGGTCCAATCATCGGCCGGTAGGTAGGGTTCAATCTCGTTTCGCATGAACGAGCGGGCACTGCGTTGCAGAAGGCGCTGGGCGGGCGTGAAGGAGAATTCGAGTCCCATAATGAATTCCTGATTCGGGGCAGGCGGTTGGAAATGGAGAAGACGGAGCGAGAAGAGGAAGGGGAAAAGGAGCCAAAGGCAACACGCTGGCCGTAAGGTATCGACCGCTGCGAGCGCCTATTTGCCAGCGAATTCGGCCGGCCGCTTTTCGACGAAGGCCGTGAGACCTTCCACTAGGTCTTCGGTGGTGGACAACTTACCCGCCGCCGCGAGCTCATTGGCAAGGCTGGCGTCGCGGGTGTCGGCGCGCAGGCCGAAGTTGACGGCGGCCTTGCTCTCGGCAACGGCCAGCGGCGCCGACTTGCGGATAATCATGCGAGCAATGTCAATGGCCGCACGAAGCTCTTCGCCGTCGGGGACGATCTTGTTGACCAGGCCGATGCGCTGCGCTTCTTGCGCGTTGATCATTTGGCCAGTGAAGATGAGTTCCTTTGCCTTCGCGGCACCGACGATTTGTGGCAGACGGGTGCAGCCGCCCCAGGCCGGCAGGAGCCCAAGCCACACTTCGGGCTGGCCAAAGCGGGCACGGTCAGAGGAAATGCGAATGTCGCAGCTCATGGAAAGCTCACAGCCGCCACCAAGCGCCAAATTGTTGATGGCCGCAATGACGGGCTTCGGGCAATCCTCGATGGCATTGAAGGCAGCATGGCCCTTGGCAACGAGCGCCTCGGCCTCTTCCTTGGGGTTTTGCGGGTCAAAGTCCTGGAAGGTCTTCAGGTCCGCCCCAGCGCAGAAAGCGTGGTTTCCAGCGCCCGTAATGATGATGGCGCGGACATCGTTGCTGCCGGCTAGTTCCTCCATGGTCGCCTTGATTTCGTCCAGCATTTGCGGGTTCAGGCTGTTAACGGGGGCGTTGTCGAGGGTAATGATGGCGGTGTTGTTTTCGGTCTTGACGTTGAGGTATTCTGGCATGTTGTCACCTATGTTTCGTGGAGTGGTTCGTCGATTGGTTCGGTTAGTCGTTGTACGAGTGGAATCCTTGGCCTGACTTCTGGCCCAGGCGGCCGGCGAGGGTCAAGCGCCGCAGCACCTGAGCAGCCTTGACCGGGTCGGTGCCATGAGTGCCGTATTGTTCCATGACGGAATTGCAAACATCATGAAGCACGTCGATGCCAATGAGGTCCATGAGCGCAAGCGGACCCATGGGCATGCCCGCGCCCGCTTGCAGTGCTAGGTCAATGTCCTTCGGGCTGGCCACACCCTCCTCATAGCAGGCCAGCGCTTCCTGGAGATACGGGATGAGCAAGCGGTTCACCAAGAACCCAGGCCCTTCCTTGACTTGGATGGGCAGCATGGGGAAGCGGAAGTTGCGCATGGGAGCGAAGAAATTGATGATGTCATCCGCCAGGTCGTAGCGCGTTTCGAACCCAGGGATAATCTCCACGAGCGGCAACTGCGTTGGGGGATTGAAGAAGTGGACGCCGATGAAGCGCCCCCGCCGTTCTTGCGGCAGGCCAGCAGCAAGCTCCGTGATGGGCAGCGTGGACGTATTGCTGGCCAAGACGCAGTGGTCACTAATGTGTTCTAGAAGCTCCTTGTACACGGCGTGCTTAATCGGGAGTTTTTCGACTACGGCTTCGATGACTAAATCCAGTTGGTCGAAGCCATCATACGACGTGGTTGGCGTGATATTGGCGAGAATCTTCTCCTTCCGCTCCTCTGTGTAGGTCGGCTTGAGCGTCTCGGCCACCTTGGCCTTCTGGTCGTCCGTCAGTTCTACGCCGGTCTTCTTCTCGAAGTCCTTGATGGCCTTGTCTGCCTTGGCGGCATGGAAAGCGACCAATTCATCCAGATCCTTTTCGATGACGGCCATACCACGGTCCAGGGCGGCCTGGTCGATGTCTTTGAGAATGACGCGCGTTCCATTGAGGGCTAGAATTTCCGCGATGCGGGCGCCCATGACGCCGGCCCCGAGGACGGCTGCTTTGTCGACGAAGAGAACCATGACTGTGACTCCATGTATGTGAGCGTGCCCGGCAAGCCGAGCGACGGGGCGCGGGATGCCGGATTCCGGGTTTAACGGTGACGACCCCGATGTGCCCTTCAGGTCGCCGAAGTCGAACGGGTTCGAGTTCTGGCTGTCTATGTCTGGTACCGGGTGCCTCCGGGCCGCGCGGTGCGGGGGCACGGAAACCGCCCGACACTACCCCCAAGCGCTAGGTAAGTCCAGCGTGCGCTACCGTGGGTATGGAAGCGGGCCTACGCGCCCGCCGGGTACAGCGAACCAGCTAGAACTTAGTTGGCGGCGACGACAATCACGTCGCGCACGCTGCGAATCGATTGGAATGGGAATGTGATACGACCTTGGTCGTCGCGGCGGTAAAGCCGTGCATCGACTTCCATGGCTGGCTCGACGTGGATATCGGTCAAGTCGCCGGTCTGGACGTTGGCGGTGATGTTGCGAAGGACGCCGAGGTAGCCGCCTTCATCGCTCATCACGGTCTTTCCTCGCAATTGGGATTCGAAGACCTTCATTTGTGCACCCTGACAAAGCGACCCCGACGCCGGTCATAACGGTTGCCTTTCCAGAAGCAATGCGGGCCAGGCGGCTAGCAGCAGCGCTAGTAATACCGCCGGCGCCACTGCACAATGGCTCCGACCGCCACAATGACAAACAAGCCAAAGAACCAGGGATGGGCCAATACCGTGTCGATTGTGACCTGCCAAGCCGTGCGGGGCTCCGGCTCATTCCATCCCTCGCCAAAGAGAGCGTCACACTCCTCCAGCGTCAATTCCTCCGGACAGGTAACTGCGTTGCCCGTCGTATCCCGCCCAACGCGACGCGTACTGCGTCCATCGCCAGAACCACTTCCCTCGTCGCCGCCTCCTGGGTTGCCCGTATCGCCACCCGTGCCGCCCCCCGCGCCGCCCGAGCCGCCTCCCCCCGCAGGGTCCGTCGCATCGCAGTTATCGATGCAAGGGTCCTCTTGCGTCGGCGGATCGTCGCGAAGTTCCTTGCTGGTATTGCCAACCTTGGGCCGTTCCCGCGGTTCGCAGTCCGCAGCACACACACCTCCAAAGGGCGCCGGGGGAACATAGTCCGAGTCCCGGCCAGCCCACAATCCTCCCCGGATGGCCGTCGTGAACAGCTCTACCGCGGCGTCACCATCGGCCTGAATCGCATCCATCCTGCCCGTGTCGCGGATGGAACTGGCAGGCATGTTGCCATCTTCGGCCAGGTCCGCAAGGACGCGGCCGCTGGCAGCATCCACGACATGGCGCCCTAACGCGAGGAACGTTTCGCCAGCATCTTCCAGAAGCAGCGGAACCTGCTGGCATCCCTTGTGGTCCAGCTTGGTTTCCCAGGCCACGCGCCGCTGGCTTCCATCAACCAGCACTACGCTACACTCGGGCGATACGGCCACAATATCAGCGGTGCGGTCGCCGTTGACATCTGCTACGCGAAGCGCCACGGGCTGAATACCCAGATCTTCGATGCTCCACACGTCAACGCCCGTGATGGCGTCGGCCACAACGAGATCGCCCTCGGGCGTCATGCAAACGTGCCAGTGGCCGCGGCGGTCCTTGCCCACAGCCGCTTCAATGCCGCAAGCGTCGCGCGACCAGACCACTTCCCCGGTGGCTGCATCGATTCGGTAGGGACGCTGGGCACTGACAAACAAATCGAGAGCGCCGTCGCCATCCACATCCACCAGCGTCATGGGATGGTCATTTTGACCGGCGCTGGCATACTCGGTCCAGTCAATCCGCCAGATGAGGCGGCCCTTGGCATCCCAGGCATCTAGGTACGGCTGAGCGGCCGTTGGCTCATGATAGGTTAGAATCTCCAGGCCATCCTTGGTGCCGTCTAGGTCCGCCACAGCCAGCGGCGCAAACAGCGGCACTTGGACTAGGTCAATGGCCCACCATTCACTGCCATCAAGCGGGTCTAAGACGCGCAGAAAGCCGTCACGGTTGGGCACAACCAACTCCGTCAAGCCATCCTCGTCCAGGTCTGCAACAACGGGCAGCATGCCGGCGTGCGGGTTGTAAATGTGCCACTCACCAAAGGCCGTATGGTTCCACAGCAACTCACCATCGCGGAAGGCATGCAAGACGCGCGGGTCCTCACCGGGAACCAACAATTCCTCCACGCCGTCGCCATCAAGGTCAATGAAGCCGCCCTCGTCCACGTAAGTGGCTCCCGCGTAGGTGGCGTTGAAGGCGGTGCCTGCCGTCAATCCATCCCAGCGCCAGGCATCACCGGCCCAGCCCACAAGGCCGCCGACGGGGCCAACCGCCACCAGCGCGGCAACGGTGAAGCCGCAGGCTAACCAGTAAAGGTGGCGACGGGGGTGAGGGTGGCCCTGCACGGTCAATCGACGGGGGACCTTGGTTTTACCATTTGTTGGTCGCTCCGCCACGGATT
>JBFJXH010000055.1:0-11403 GCA_041623215.1 Thermoplasmatota archaeon | reverse complement strand
GGCCTGGAATCAGAGAAGCGGTTGATGGGGCGCGGTGTTTCGGCGTGCGCCACCTGCGATGGATTCTTCTTCAAGGACAAGGAAGTCGTGGTGGTGGGCGGCGGCGACACGGCCATGGAAGAAGCAACCTTCCTGACCAAGTACGCCACCAAGGTCACCATTGTGCATAGGCGCGAAGAGTTCCGGGCCAGCAAAATCATGGCGACCCGGGCGCTCGAGCACCCCAAGATTGACATTTTGTGGAACCGCACCGTGACTGAGGTCCTTGGCGAGGAAAAAGTCGAGGGCGTCCGCCTAGCCAGTACGGTCGGGGAAGAGGAACTCGACCTGTCTTGTGACGGCTTCTTCATGGCCATTGGCCACAAGCCGAACACGGATCTATTCCGGGGCCAACTGCACCTCGACGAAAGTGGCTACATTGTTCCCGAGGGAACACATGACACCCACACCAGCATCCCCGGCGTCTTCGTGGCAGGGGACGTGTTCGACCATCGGTACAAGCAAGCCATCACCGCCGCAGGGTCCGGCTGCAAGGCGGCCATTGATGCCGAACGGTGGCTTGAGGACCAGCAGCATTGAGACCTACGGTGCCGTGCCGGCTTGCGACCGCTACCAGAACCTTCCTTAACGCAATCTAGGCTGGGCCACGTGTGCAACGTCTGCCAGCCGTCGCCATTCTCGTAGTGCTCCTTGCCGCCGGCCTGATGGTCCCCTCCCAGGCGCAGCGCCTCGATTCACCGGAAACCTTCCTGCCATCCCCCCGCAGCAACCCGGCTGTCATCTACGATGGCCGGTTCGCCTACGTCATTGGCGGCACCGGCTGTCAGAACTTCTGCGATGACGTGCTTCGCTTTGACCCACTGGCTGAGACGGTCGAAAAAACCAGTGGGCGATTGCCAACTGCCCGCTCGTACACCGCTGCGATTTGGGATGGCCAGCACGGCTACCTGTTTGGCGGCCTCAACAATGAAACCTACCTGGGCGACATTGTCCGCTATGACCCGGCCACGGACCGCTTCCGCACGTTGCAAGCACGGCTTCCACCACTTGGCTATGCGGCGGCCGCCTGGGACGGCGAAAACGCGTACATCTTTGGCGGATGCAACCTGGCTCGAAGCAACGTCGTGTATCGCTTCACGCCAGCCACAGGTGCCCTGATTGAGATGCCGGACCGCTTGCCCACTCCGCGGTGCGGCAGCATGGCGTTCTGGGCCAATGACACGGCCTACGTCGTAGGCGGCCGCGACGATACGGGCCGCCTGAACCAGATTCTCGCCTACAATCCGGCGCAGCAAACCATGCAGGTTGTTCCCTCGCGCCTAACCGACGCACGTAGCAGTCCCGGGGTTTCCTACGATGGGGAACGCTACGCCTACATCATGGGTGGTGCGACGGACACCGATACGCTAGACTCGATTGACCGCTTTGACACATGGACCCAGACGGTGGAGAAGTCGCCCAGCATTCTGCCCAGCACGCGCTGGGAAGGAATCTCGGTATGGGGCGACAACCGGGCGTATTTGTTCGGAGGCTTTGTGGACCCGGGCTGGTTCTACATTACAGACCAAATTCTGCGCTTCGACCCTGATGGCGTTCCGCTGAACCGCACAACCGACCCCAATGCCGGCCTGAATACCACCGACGATGAAAGTCGCGCCGGGCCAACGGGCGACCGACCCCCCGCCGCCTGGTTTGCTTACAATCGCAATGGCCTCAATCTAAGTGTGGATGCATCGGCCAGCATTGACCCCGATGGCAACCTGACGCACTTCAGCTGGGACTGGGGCGACGACTCGTTCGGCGAAGGCGCCAGCGACGACCACCAGTACGAGGCTGCTGGAGCCTACAATGTCAGCGTCACGGTCACCGACGACCAAGGCCTCAGCAACTCCTTCCAGCGGCGCATTGACATTGGCCAGGACGAAGGTCCGGACGGCGGCGGTGAACAACTCGACCTTCCGGACCGGCCGTTGTCGCGGTTTAGCTTCATCTTGGACGGCTTCACCATCACGGTGGACGGCCGGGCCAGTGCTAGTGGCGACGGGGGACCACTACTCTACCGGTGGGTTTGGGGTGATGGCTCGCTGCCCGCAGAAGGCCCCGTGGCAAGCCATTCGTATGAAACAGAGGGAAGCAAGCGCATCTCGCTCACCGTGATGGACCAGTATGGCCAGGTCCACACCAGTAACGACGTGGTTGATGTGCGAGGCGCACCATCGAGTGGTTCTGACGGCGGTATCGCGTTGCCCTTCCCTGCCTGGTGGCTGGCCGTAGGCGCCGTGGCCGCCATTGGAGCATTCCTGGTAATTCGTGGCTACCGGCGCGGCTACTGGTAGGCACCAAATACCGCGCGCGCCGTGGCCGACGCCATGAGCCGCTCGGACCGCCACCCCGTCTTCATCGGGGTCGCCTGGCCGTACGCCAATGGACCCCTGCACCTAGGACACATCGCGGGGAGCCTGTTACCCCCCGACATCTTTGCTCGCTACAACCGGCTGGCAGGAAATGACGTCCTTATGGTATCAGGCAGCGATTGTCATGGCACACCCATCATGCTGCAGGCCGAAAAGGAAGGGCTCGAACCAGCCCAGGTGGTGGGCCGATTCCATGCTGAGCACGTCCGTGCCATGGAGCGCCTTGGCATCCGGTTTGATTGCTTCACGACCACCACGACCGACAATCACCGCGATCACGTCCAAACCATCTTTACGGCCTTGTTGGACCAAGGCCTGATCGAGAAGCGGACGCAACAGGCTCCCTACGACGTGGTTGCCAAGCGATTCCTGCCCGACCGCTACGTCGAAGGAACCTGCCCCCACTGTGACTTTGCCGATGCCCGTGGCGACCAATGTGACAGCTGCGGGAAGACCTTGGACCCGCAGGAGCTACGCAATCCCCGTAGCAAGCTCAACCCCGATTCCACCATCGAATTTCGCGACACGGACCATTACTTCTTCCTCCTGTCCAAGCTACAGGGGGAATTGGAGGGATACGTCTCGAACCACCGCGACCACTGGCGCGCCAATACCATCAACTTCACCCAAAATTGGCTCCGGGAAGGCCTGCAGGACCGAGCGATTACCCGAGACTTGCAGTGGGGCATTCCGATTCCCCTGCCGGACCACGGCGACAAGCGCATCTACGTATGGTTTGAGGCGGTTTGCGGCTACCTCACGGCCGCTATCGAATGGGCCAAGCGCAGCAGCGAAGGCAACTGGGAGGGCCTAGAGCCGGGCAGCCATTGGCCGCAGGACACGCGGGCAAAACAGTTGGGCGGTGCTGACGCCTGGCAACGATGGTGGACCCATCCCGATGTTCGATCCTTCTACTTCCTCGGCAAGGACAATATTCCATTCCACACCATCATTTGGCCAGGCATCCTCACTGCCTACAACAAGGCCCGCCAAGCAGCAGGCGAACCCGCCTTGACGTTGCCCTACGATGTCCCCGCCAATGAATTCCTGAACCTCGGCGGCGAACAGTTCAGCAAGAGTAGGGGCATCGGCATCTGGGTGCACGAGGTCCTTGACCGCTTCCAAGCGGATGCCATTCGGTACTATCTTGCCATCAACATGCCCGAGCAGAGGGACGCCGACTGGACGTGGGATGATTTCCTGGCCAAAGTCAATGACGAGTTGGTCGGAACCATCGGCAACTACGTGCATCGAACCTTGAGCTTCACCCACAAGAACCTCGACGCCGTTCCCGGCCCAGGCGCAAGCGCGTCGCATTGGGCTGAGCGGGCCGAAGCGTTGATTGAACTGACAGGGCGCGACATGGCGGCGCACCTGGACCGCGTCGAACTCAAGAAAGCTGCTCGACGCCTATTGGAATTCGCGGGGTCATGCAATCAGCTCATGCAGGAGGCGGCCCCATGGAAGCTGTTGAAGGAAGACCGCGCCGCCGGGGAAGCCGCCCTCAATGCCCTGCTACGACTCGACAAGGCCCTCGCCATCTACATGGCACCCTTCATGCCTCATGCAGCCGAGCGCCTCTGGCAGATGCTTGGTGAGAAAGGTAGCGTCCACGCCGCCGCTTGGGCAGACGCTGCAAGCCCCCTGGCCGAAGGCACAGCCCTTGCACAGCCCGAAGCCCTGTTTCGCAAACTTGACCCCAAAGACATCCCAGGTGCCTCGGCGGCCGAAGCGGCCACGGAGTCGCCCGCGGCCACCGGTGCATCCTCAGCGCAAGAGGGCAAAGGAGCAAGCAAGTCCTCCGGCAGCAGCAAGGCACAGGGCAACTCCCAAAGCTCAGCCGAGGCGCCTGCCAATGACGCCATTGTCGCCTTCGATGACTTTGCCCGCGTCCAACTCCGTATAGCCCGCGTAACCTCGGTGGAAGACCATCCGAACGCCGACAAATTGTATGTGCTGCGCCTAGACGCAGGCGACCTAGGCGAACGACAAGTCGTGGCCGGACTCAAGGCATACTACCGACCAGAAGAGCTCGTTGGCCAGACGGTCGCATTCGTGGCCAACCTGGCTCCCGTCAAGCTCCGAGGGGTCGAGTCCCAGGGCATGATTCTCGCTGGCGACCATGACGGAACCGTGTCGGTCCTTAACCCTCAACGTGAGCTGCCACCCGGCGCTACGATTCGGTGAACCATGGGTCCGAATGTGCCTCGTTTCGACTTACACGTCCATAGTTGCTACTCCAAGGATGCTATCGGAACCATTGAAGAGTTAGCCAAAGCCGCAAAAGCCGCCGGCCTAACCGGCTTTGCCGTCACAGACCACAACACCACCGCATCGCACCGCGATGTTGCCGCCGCCGCTAGGCAATTCGACCTTACCATCCTTCCCGGCATCGAAGTCAGCAGCAGCCAGGGACATATTCTAGGAATTGGCGTCACTGAGCCGATTGCTTCTCGGTGCCCCGCACTGGAAACCGTCGCGGCCATCGAGGCAGCGGGCGGCATTGCCATACCCAGTCACCCCCTCAAGCCCCTAAGCGGTGTTGGCCCAGCAGTCCTTGCGGACCACGCCGCCGCAGGAGGTCGTGTGGCGGAAGGAAGAAACGGCCGCGAACGCCAGCTCGCCCAGAGGAACACCGAGGCCACCCTGCGCGAGCTTGGACTTGCCGCCACTGGGGGCAGCGATGCCCACTGGGTTACGGACATCGGCTCGTGCTGGACCGCCATCGACGCAGACGCCAACGAGGATGTCCTGCAGGCGCTAGGTCAGGGACATGTGCAGGCCGGCGGCGAACCAATCCCCCGACCACCCGTGTGGCGCCACAGCGCCTCGGTTCCGTTTCGTCTAGCGTGGCGTTCGCTCCGCCGGTAACTGTGCGTAGCCGCAGGATTCTCCGGCGCTGAGCCTGACGCGCACCGCCCGGCGCCACCAAGCCAAGGTTCCGCCAGAAAGGCGGGCCTGCAATCTAACGGGGGACGGCGTCTTTGCCTTCGCAAATGCCTTGGAAATGGGGCTGTAGCTTCTGGAACCACGCTTCCCAGTCTCCCAGGCGCGCGGAGAGGTCTTCCATCTCTTGCTTCTGGTCCTCGTAGACGCGGTATAACTTGGCAAGGCGCTCGCGCTCCTCGTCCAAGGTAGCTTCCAGTTCCTTGTTTTGGAGGCGAACGTCGCCCATCGCTTGATGCTCGGCGATTTCCGCTTCCATTTCCTTCAAGGCGTTGGTCGCAAGGTCCAGTTCCTCGTCCATGCGCGCCGCCTCGGTTTGCAGGGCCTGGTGTTCTGTTAGCAAGGAGTCGTAATCCGCCTGGACCCGCTTGAGGCCGGCCATTTCGTCCACGTCGCGACGAAGCGCGTCAATGGTGCGCTCGCGCTCGAACAGTTTCTCCTCCATGAGCGGGTAGTCCCGCTTGAGGCGCTGCAGTTCATCCTCCTGCGTCTTGTACGCGTCCCACAGCTTGCGCAGGCGGTCCTGCTCTTGCTCGAGGTTCTCCTGTAGGCCGGTGCTCTCTTCACGCGCCCGCATGCCTTCAGTTTCAATTTCCTCGATGCGGGCTTCCAAGGCGTCAATTGCACGCAGCAAATCATTGAGCGTGTCAACGTTGAGCATACCCCGAATCTCTTGCAGGGCGCGGGCTTCTTGCTCGGCGCGGTCCCGGACTCGCTCGATTTCCGAGGCGATGCCGCTGATGTTGTCTTTCAGCTCTTGCGTGTTCGCGCTCCGAATGGTGCGCGTCGTAACCGTGCGGCGCTCTACAGTCTCAGCCATGGGCGTCCCTTTGGATTCGATTCCTGGGACCCTGATAAGTCCTCTTATCCGTTAGGGGGCGGATTCTGGTGGCGCTGGTGCTAGTTAGGCAGCATCCGGCCCGGCCGCGGCCGCAGCAGCCGCAGTTCCGCCCTTCTTGGCTTCCTGGAAGCGCACCTGCGGCAGAGGGATGGGTGGGGGAAGACGCAGATCCTTAGCAAGGCCGACTGCTTGCGGCACGCAAGCTGCCATGATGGCTCCATGAACTTCCTGCGCCATGGCCGGCGGCAGGTTGTGGGTTTTGTTCCATTCTTCGGCGGCCTCGCCGGCCCCTTCGCCACGGAAGGCAAGGCTTCCCTCAATCTTCACCAAGCCAATGCTGCCGTAGCCCGTAGTGTAGGCGAACTCGACCTCCATGTCCTCGTCGCCACGCGCCCGCACCATGGACAGGTTCGAGTTGTGGTCAACGCGTAGTTGCTGTGCCTTGGCAGGCTGGGCGTCTTGGAAGCGGCGAGCTTCCAAGGTGCGGAAGGTCAGGCGGGTAATGGCCACGCGCAGGCGACGCGGCGTTGCCTTTTGGCATTTGGGCCCCAAGGGATGGTGCCTACGCGCCGATTGCCCATGCATCACCCTGCGAACCACGGCGCCGGTTCGACCTGCCGCATCATCAACGGCTAAATGGTGAAGCCGCCTGGTCGGGTCCCCGTTGAGCACTACAAAATACGTCGTCGTGACCGGCGGCGTCCTCAGCGGCCTTGGAAAGGGGATTACCACGAGCAGCATCGGGCGGCTCCTGATTGCGCACGGCATTTCGGTCACAGCCGTCAAGATTGACCCCTACCTGAATATCGATGCCGGGACGATGAACCCCTTCGAGCACGGTGAAGTATACGTGCTGGACGACGGCGGTGAAGTGGACCTGGACCTCGGCAACTACGAGCGCTTCCTCGGCATCCACCTGGGCCGAGATAACAACATCACGACCGGCAAGGCCTACCGCAACGTCATCGAGAAGGAGCGGCGCGGAGATTACCTTGGCAAGACCGTTCAAATCGTCCCTCATGTGACGAATGAAATCAAGGAGTGGGTCCAGCGTGTCGGCGAAGGAAGCGATGCGCAAGTATGCCTCGTTGAAGTCGGCGGGACGGTTGGCGACATTGAGTCCGCCCCGTTCCTTGAGGCCATGCGACAACTGCACCGCGAGGTGGGCGATGCCAACTGCATGTTTGTCCACTGTTCCCTGGTTCCCGTCATGGGCAGCGTCGGCGAACAAAAGACCAAGCCGACCCAGCATACCGTACGCGATCTGAAGGCAGTCGGCATTGACCCAGACATGGTCGTTTGCCGGTCGGAGGCACCCATCGAAGCGGACATCCGCGAGAAATTGGCCTTGTTTTGCGACGTCGATGAAGAAGCCATCGTGAGTGCGCACGACGCCCGCAGCATCTACGAAGTGCCGTTGATTCTCGCTGACCAGGGCGTTGACCGCATCGTCATGGACCGCCTTGGACTCAGCAACGGGACGGCCGACCTGGCCGGCTGGCGGGACCTCGTTGAGCACCTGGTGAATCCCAGCAACGAAGTCCGAATTGCCTTCGTGGGCAAATACACGGACCTGGCCGACAGCTACCTCAGCATCACGGAAGCGCTTCGACACGCAGGCGCCCATCAGGATACGCGGGTCGTGATTGATTGGGTCGAAGGCGAAGACCTAGAGGCCCAGACCGAAGCCGCCATGCGGAGTATTCGCACCTGTGATGGCCTCATCGTTGGGCCTGGGTTCGGGAGCCGCGGCACGGAAGGCAAGATTAACGCCATTCGCCATGCGCGCGAAAACAAAGTCCCGTTCTTGGGCATCTGCCTCGGCTTCCAGGTAGCTTGCATCGAATTTGCTCGCAACGTGTGTGGCCTTCGGGGTGCCAACTCCGAGGAATTGGACGAATCTACGCCCCACCCGATTATTTGCATCCTGCCCGAGCAGCACGCCATCGAGGATTTAGGGGGAACCATGCGACTGGGCAGCTACACGTGCCACACGACGGACGGGAGCCTGGCGCGCGAGCTGTACGGACAAGCGGACGTGTCCGAGCGGCACCGACACCGGTACGAGATGAACCCGGATTACATCGAGCAGTTGCAAGCCGGCGGCTTGGTCTTCGGAGGCCGGATGCTGGATCGACCAATTATGGAAATGATGGAGTTGCCGCGCGACGGCCCTCACGGCCATCCCTTCTTCATCAGTAGTCAGTTCCACCCAGAGTTCAATTCGCGGCCCGATGCGCCCGGCCCATTGTTCCTCGGGCTCGTCAAGGCCGCCCTCGTTCACAAGCGCAAGACCGCCACGGTCATCGCCTGAATTGAGGCGTGGCCGCTGCGCGGGACGGGCGGATGTTTGCGGAGGGGCAGGGTCGTGCCACCCAACCGCGCTAACGGCCCTCAAATAGGAGTCCACCTTGGCCGCCGCCATGACAGACCTGAATGACTACGAAGCTCTCCTGGCGAAGGCCCGGAGCAGCCTGCCGGAGAATGCCGGCAACAAGGAACGTTGGAGCTTGCCCAAGCCGGAGCTAATCGCCGAGGGACGCATGACGATTTTCCGCAACTACCGCGACATCTTGGCCGCCCTGCGGCGCGATGAAGCGCACGTCACCAAGTTCCTCGTGGGCCAGCTAGGCATGCCCGGATCGGCCGACGGCGACCGCATTGTCTTCACGGGTCGCCTCCAGCAGGGCAACCTCCAGGGGCGCCTTGATGATTACGTAGCCACCTACGTCCAATGCAACGCCTGCGGTAGCCCCGACACGCACCTCGAGAAGGACGGCCGCGTCCAATTGCTCAAATGCGAGGCGTGCGGCGCCCACCAGCCTGTGAAGGCTCGCAAGGCGCGCCGCCCCGAGGCGGCCGTCAAGGAAGGCGAAACCTACGACGTCATGATCAAGTCGAAGGGGCAGCGCGGTGACGGCGTCGCATCCTACGAGGGATTCACGTTCTTCATCCCCAATGTTGGCGTTGGCCAAAAGGTCAAGGTCAAGGTGCACCGCATCAATGGCAAGATTGCGTTCGCAGACCTCGTTCGCTAAATCCAAGCGACCCCCCTCCCCCCGAAGGGCCCCGCCGGCCTGCTGAAGGCGCGGCCGGCGAGGCGGGACCGGCTTAGCCGATCCTGTGGTGGTAGGTGGTAATCCTAACGGACCCCGCGCCCCGGCTAATCATCTACGCCAATAAAGTATCGGGGTAAACAACCTATGGAGGCCATGAATTTGCAGGAATTGTTACTATCATTGCGTAATATTCACAGGCGCCCGAGGGTATGGCAGCGCGTGGACCGCCCAAACAGGTAAGTACCAACAGACCCACGGAGCGAGCATGGTGCGGGCCGGTGTTGGTGTCCTCAGGACACGGTGGACCACCCTAATCGCAGGCAGCATGGTGCTCTTACTGTCGACGGCAGGGCTAGCAGCGGCCGCTGCGCCGTCACACGATTCCACCCCGACGTTGCCCGCGTGGCTCACAGGAAGCCAAAGCCAGGGCCTCGGCCACACACGGGACGCCCTGGCAATCCTGGAAGACCGCCTAACCGACGACGCCACCCCAGGCACGCTGGCTTTGACGTCCCACCAAGACTTGCAACTCTCCGCCGCAGTTAGCGAAATCCTTCGCGACGCACTCCCCAGCATTGAGGCAGCAACAGACGTACTGGAGGCAATTCACCCCAACTTGCAGGTGCCCGATCGATTTGACGGCCACGCATCCCCCAGCGCGGCCGCAGCCGCTGTCTTGGCGCTTGCCGACATGGATGCATCCGAGCACCGCGCTGAACTGGAGCAACTGGACTCCTTACGACCCCGCCTGGCAAGCGCCTTGACCGGCGCCCTCGACGCCTACATCTACTACCACCAAGCCACGCAGGACGCGTTTGCCAATGTCAACTGGCCCGACCTGCCCAACAAGCTAGGCGCCATGGAAGCCTCCATCGAAGAGCTTGCCAGCCTTTCCCCCGAGTCACGCGGGGCGTTGCCGGAGCTTGGGCCGGGCGCCCTAGACGTTGACGTGGACCGCATCATCGAGGCTTACGTGTACAACTTGCGCGCCTACAAGACGCTCATGAGCATCATCAACGGCGACGATGAAACCTACCCCTTGCTGCCGGAGCGGCCCGAGCCGGACCCTAACGAATGGCGTGCGCCGCTCATCGAACTGCCCCCTGCCCTCATTATTGACCCGGAGGGTTGGTCCACCACTTATCGCCACCATGCGCTGCTCACCATCGACGTTGGCGGCCACGACCATTACTTCAACAGTGCCGGGGGCGGCCGCAGCCCCTGGGCCGACAATGGCTGCGAGCCAACGGGTGAATACCCCACCAGCGCCGTGTGGGCCGGCATGGCCATTGACCTCGCAGGCGACGACACCTACCATGAGTCCGGCTATGGCAACTACGGCAAATGTGGCAAGAATGGCGGTGCCTATCTGGGGGCTGGATTCCTGCTCGACGTAGGCGGCCACGACCGCTTCGATGGCTTCACCCACGGCGTCAACGGGGGCGGGACCACGGGCGGCGTCGGCTTCCTAGCCGCCATCAACCCCCTCCTGGAAACCGATACGTTCTCCGCGCGCAACGGCGGCACCATGGGTGGCGCGCGCCTCGGGGGCATGGGCCACCTCATCAACCTCGGCGGCCACAGCGACTACCAGGGCCCCATTGGCTACACCACGGGCGGCGTCATTGGAGGGGCCCAAGCACAAGGCATTGGATTCTTGATTGACTCTTGGGGCAACGACCGCTACGAAGCCTTCGGTCTAGGAGCCATCGGCGGCGGCGATGCGCAATCCCGCGGCTTCCTCATGGATTTGGAAGGCGATGACACCTACCGGGCGGGTTCCAGCGGCGTCAACGGCGGCGGGTACCGCTTCGCCACGGGCTTCCTGTACGACGGTGGCGGCGATGACCTGTACGAAGCTCAGGGCCATGGCAGCAACGGTGGCGCACGAACACATGCCGTCGGCCTGCTGTTGGACACATCCGGCAACGACCGCTACTTGGACGCCGACGAAGGCGGGAATGGCGGCGGAGCGGCCGGCGGTTTGGGCCATCTCATCGACCTGGCCGGCCACGACTATTACGAAGCCAACCGCTGGGGCGTCAACGGCGGCGGCTTTGCGACGGGCGCTGGATTTCTGCTGGACGAAGCGGGGAACGATGAATACGTGGCCACCGGCCTCATCGGCACCAATGGAGCCGCT
>JBFJXH010000054.1:0-11479 GCA_041623215.1 Thermoplasmatota archaeon | reverse complement strand
GAAATCGTTGCCTGGGATCCGATCACTCCCATTCCTTCTGCCTACGCGTACCCAGTGGAGATGCCCTGTAAAGCTCGAACGTCAGAAGCCCCAGGGATTGCGATTCCGAGCTACCTGACGATTGCCGGCGGCAACGATACGTCACCATTCTGGAGTTATACGGCGCTGTGTGAAATTCCCGATCTCAATCGGCTCGGCAAAACAATTGAAGGCAGTTGGTACCACGCTGACGTCCACTTAGCTATCGGAGGCGACATGGCGGACGCGGGATTGACCCTGCGGGATCCAATCTTCTGGCCATGGCATACGCATGTCCAGCAAATCGTGGAGACATGGAGGGGCTGCACTTCGGTTCAGATCACTGAGCAGGCCGAGCCGGCGGGCAAGACCACCCCTGGCTTCGCCCTATCTGCCGCCCTGGCAATCCTGTTGGCTGCCCGGCGCTACAGGTCAACGTGAACGGAGCGCGCAACCGCCTAACAAATCACTCAAGCCGCTTCCTGTTCGCCCGTCGCCTCGACCCTTCCCTGCCTTGGCATCGTGGGTTGCCCCGGAACGCTAATGCTGTCATCGTGTTCGCCCGCATCGTGAAAACTGCAAAGCGGGAGGCCGAAACCTGGGCAGGGCTGCAGCGGGACCAGCAAGTAAGCGGGTCGAGTAAGTTGCGCTGGCTTTGGCTGGTGCTCGCGGTGCTTGTGCCTGCGCTTTCGGGCTGCGCGACCGAGTCAGAACCGGAGATGGACGACCGCCCGCCGGTGAAGCCAGCCACGTGGTCTGCATGGACTCCACCTTGTTCGGAATGTCCGCAAGTCGTCGATTCGGCTGACGCTTTTGAGCCGGCCATTGCGGTGGATGGGGAACGGGTTATCGCTGTGCATACACCCTTCAAGAATGGATTGCGGACGCTGCACGTAGTGACGTCGAACGGCGCGAACTGGACCGTTCATGAGCCCTTTCCACTCGATCGATTCAACGAATATCCGGCCTTTGCCGGTTGCCGAGAATTCTTTGATCCCAGCGTGACCGTCCACGATGGGCGGGCCGTCATCACGACTATCGCAGGAGTGGATTCGAGCACTGGCGATCGGGTGTTGGCATGGTTTACCTTTGATGGGACCAACTTCAGCGAGCCACGAGTAGTCACGGGGGGATGCGATTTGGAGGGCAACAGCATCCCCGATTTCGCCCATTTGACGGCGGGTCCGAATGGCCCCGCCTTGACGTGGCGGCATTCACGCACCGGCGAGGAAAATGGATGGTCCTGGGCATCGTTGCAGGACGGTTTCAGCCGTCGAAATCTAGTGGATGTACTCAAAATTGGCGAATGTGAATTTCTCTCGATGGCCAGGGGCTACTGGGATGGGGCATGGACGTGGGCGGGCGTCGGTTGGAATAACATTCGTGTGACCGAAATCCATGATGTTTGCATCCAGACATCCGTGGGATTGGTTTCCACAGGGAAGGCACCATTCACATGGCCGAAGCCGTTCGGACCCGCGACCGTGGCCGTAGCGTATGACGGCTTGAATGAAGTGCCGGTGTTGTATTTCGCCGATCAGTCCAAGCCGCCACTACATCTTCGGGCGCTGACGAGTCAAGGCACGACCGGGCCGAATGCGATCGAAAACAACGGGCGCATCATCGTCACGGCCTACCGCCTGACGGATGAGTGGGAATTCGTCTACGCTGTAAGTGACGACGACTACAATGCCCGCGTGGTTGATGGGCCGAGCATTTCGACCCACAATGCCGGTACGACCGGTATGGGCCACTACCACGGCCTTGCGCCGTGGCAAGATGGGGCCATTGCCGCCTGGGCCGTCGGAGACACGGGGCAGCGACAATTGGTCATCGGCGCCCTTGGCTAGCTACCAAGAGCAGCCTCAAGGCAAGCACCTAGGCCGACATGCGTCTACACGAAGCGAGCTGGAAAATGTCCAACAAGGCTGACGAACCGACCGGTTCACGCCATGGAAACTAACACCGGTGCATGCCTATTTTTGGGCATGCGGCAGTGTTGTCAGCATGGCTGTGAATGTCTTGTTGCTTGGCCGGAAGGGATTCGTGTTGGATGAGGTAGAGCGCCAAATTACGGTGCCCGACATCTCTCTTCACTTGGGCACAAGCCTTCAGGATGTGCAAGACGTGATGAAGGAGCATCCGATTGACCATGTCGTTATGGGCGCGGGCATTGACTTGGACTTGCGTTGCCGGATTGTCGAATTCATCTTTCAGACGAGCAACGACACGACGGTCCACATGAAGGATCGATCTTCTGGGCCGGCGGGCATGATGCCTTTTGTCAATGCTCTGCTTGGCGCGCTAGCCGTGGCCTAGGCCCTGGGGCACGGGACCCAATCAGCCAACGCGCAGGGGGGTGCGGCGATCTAGGTGTGGTCGGGCCACGGGTCGCCACGAATTTGTCGGTGTCAACAATCTGCCAACGCCGCCGGCAAGTGGTTAACCGCTTTCACTCGGCTAAGTACTGTCGCGTCCTATGTCGTCTGATTGCTGGGGCGCTTTGGTTGCGCCGGCCATCGCCAACGAGGAATCGACATGCAAAAAGTAACTGTGCTCTACAACCACCCAGAAGATGAAGCTGCCTTCGAGGCATACTACGCTGAAACCCACATGCCGATTGCCGGCAAGATGGACGTTGCGCGCATCGAACTCACCAAGTTTGGCCCCGGGCCAGACGGCAGCAAGCCCGAGTTTCATCGCATGGCTGAGATGTACTTCAACGATCAGTCCCACATGGCTGCGACGCTCGGCTCACCCGCTGGCGAGGCGGCGGTTGCTGACCTAGCAAACTTTGCCACTGGTGGCGTCAAGATGCTCGTCGGAAGCGTGCAAGAGTAGGCAGAGGACACGAGGGCCGTGAGCGAAAGGCCGCCACATGACCGGTCACTCAACCTGACCGCGCGCTGGCCAGCCTGCCACGCGCCTCGCCGGGCTCTGCCGACTCGCTTCCACGCACGCCCGGGGCCGGGGCGTGCGGGGCCAGAGCCCCACAGGTGCGAAGAAGTGGACTCGCCTTTCTCGGCCGATGGTTCGGCTCTTTGATGGGACCGGGTCCAAGCGATTCCTGTGCCTAGCAGGTCTGCTTCTCCTGCCAGCCGGTTGCATGGAACCACCGGAGGCAGGGGGCGGGCCTCGGTGGGCGACTGCTGGACTTTGCCGAGGCGGAAGCGGCACGCCGTGGCTTCACAACGCTGCGGTTGGCGACGCACGTTTTGTTCACGGAAAATCAGGCTGCCTACGAGCACCTGGGTTGGCATGAAACTGGGCGCGACGAGGTACGAGTTTTCATGGCCAAACCCGTTTGCCAAGGCTCCGCCACGTAGCAACCTACGGGGCCCCTCCGGTCCGCTTCGCCGCCACTCCAAGTGCCTCGTTGCGCCATGCGTAGGCCTGGGTGGCGGCGCCTGGCAACGGTCTAGTGGCTGACGAGATCCTTCAGGAGGCCTCGCACAGCGCGCTTGAAGATTGGTTTGAGCAGGGGTCCAGCCGGACGGAGCAGGCCTCGGCCTTGAAACCAGTACGCCATGTGAACGTGGCTGTCCGCAACCGTGAACGTGGCACGAATGCGTACCGGGAGTGGAAAGTGCGTGAATTTCAGGCCCAGACGCCGTCGTTCAGGGTCCCATTCGGTGACTTCCTCGCGGACGAACGCATTCCCCTTCAGGTCGCATTGGCGCTCCATCCCGACCTGCCCGGTGGTGGCTGAAATGATGCGGCTGGAAATGATGCCCGAATTCCAATCCGCGATATTGCCAAAATCTGCCAAGCGATTCCACGTCGCCTGCGCATCTTGTGTGGGTTGTGTCATCTCGAATTGCACGGCGTGCCACCGGCTAGTGGCGAAGATAAACCCCTCCGTCGCGTCTGCCGGCGGCGAGCCAGCCCGCATGTGCTAGGCCGGGCAGCGCCCTGGCAGCCTTGGCCCCCTTGGCTCGGACGCTGACCATTCGAAAAAAACCAAAGGTCGCCTATATACCGCGGTGGCCAAGCAACCGTCATGGCTTGGAAAGCCCCCACCTTGATTCTTGCCGGAATGCTGCTGCTTTCGCCACTGGCTCTTGCCCAGGACTCTGGCAGCCCCGAAGCGACTTGCGACGCGGAATACGACGCTGCCTTACAAGAGGCGAATGAGCGCCGAGATACCGCAACCGCCGATGCTGAGGCGGACCGGAACGAGACCTACGAAGACCCTGACTCGGATGCCGAGGACCGGGCAAAAGCGGAAGAAGACTACACTGAGGCCATCGCGGAAGCGAACGCGCGGTACGACGATGATGTGGCTGATGCCGAAGCCGACCGCGAAGAATGCCGGGCCGGAGACGAGGATGAAGATGGCCGTGATGACGCTGACGCCGACCGTGATGATTCCGATGATGGTCGTGATGATTCCGATGATGACTCGGACGAGGAGTTCGAAGGTGCACCGCCAACCAGCATCTCCGGGCGCCATGTGACCACACAAGTCACCACGTTTGGCCTCGCCAATTACACCGTGAATGGTCGTGTCGTATTCTCGGAGGTCACCGGGCCGGAAGCCTGGGATGAGTACGAGTGGCACGGTGCCAGTCACGAACTGGAAGCTGACGACCAAGAAGCCAGGATTGTGGATTCCGCCGCAGGCAACCTGCGCTTTGAATCCGAGGACACGCGCGCCGTACCTGGCCCAGGATTGTCTTTCACCGATACAGGTAGCAAGAGTGGCCACGGCAACACGCGGTTCTTGCTCTCCGGTGACGGCTTTACCGCCTACGTCAACGGCGACGAACTGTACGTGGAAAATGGCACCCTCTACGGTGAAGAATTCCGTCTCGTTGTGCCCCAAGGCCGCGCCCAAGAAATCGACGATGCCATTGCCACGGGCCAAATTGCGGCTGAGGTCAAGATTAACGGCGGTGCCGATGCCACGCCGCTTGGCGCCTACAACCTGACCACTGAGAAATCGGCCGGCGAGGTCATCGTGACCATTGAGGGCCACGGCGAGGGACGTACACTCTTGTTCGACCTCGAACACAAGGCGATTGGCCCCATCGAGGACCTTGTTGTCCTGTTCGACGGCAACCGCATTGAACCCGCTGACGACCTCGCGGACGTCCTGAACGTCACCGACGGCGTGGCTGAGTACCTCATCTTAGTCGGGAAAAACTCGACGCAGGTACTCGTGCAAGTGCCGCATTTCAGCGTGCACGAGATTCGATTGCAAGGCAGCGCCTTCGAGGTTCTCCACCAGCCCCCGGTGTTGGCCTTGGCCATTGGCGCTGTCGTGGCAACGGCCTTCGTGGCTGGCTCTCGCGTCATGCGGAGGTCCTAAGCACCTCGAAGCAAATGGTGTCGCATGGAATGGATTGCTGCCCTAGCAGGAGCCAACGCCATCCTCGCCCTCGCCCTAACGGCACTAGCCGCAAAGGCTTGGTTTGCCCACAGGGACCGGCGTGCGGCATGGATGTCCGCATCCATGGCGTCGCTGCTGGCGCTGGCTGGCGTGGTCGTCGTTCAAGCGTGGACGACGCCCCTTGGCACCGTGTGGGCTTGGATTGCCGGAATGGAGGCGGCGGCACTTGCCAGTCTCTACATCGGAGCCCTCCGCTAAGCGCGACCAGGTGTGGCGCTTCATCCAGCGCTACCCTGGCACTCCAGTCGCGGACGTGGCCAGCCACCTAGGCATCGCGTACAGCCACGCGGAATACCACGTGCATCAACTCGAGCGCGCGGGTCTCGTCCACCGCAGGGACAAGGCGTGCTTCCCGTCGGAAGGCGAGGCAGTCGTAGATCGGCGCGACCAACGTGTCCTCGTCATTCTGCGCCGCCCCGCACCCTTGCGGATTGTGCTGGCCCTATTGGATGGCGCCGCTACCAATCCAGAACTTGCAAAACAAGTCGGCATCGCGCCAAGCAGCGTCAGTTACCATGTCCGTCGCCTGACGAACGCTGGCGTCGTAGAGCGTGAAGAGCAAGGTCGATCAGCGGTCTTCCGGCTCGTTGATGCCGAGGCGACCGCCAACATGCTTCGTAGCCACCCGCCAAAACCCAACATGGCTGATGATTTGGTCGCCATGCTGGATTCATTAGGTTGACCACATAACAGTGGCAGTGGCGAGGGAGCCTAACGCCTGCAGGTTGTGGCCGGCAAGCTGGTCGGTCCAAAGGTCCATACCTGCCGCCACGACTCCCTGCTGGTGAAACGCCCGCTGGCAATTGCCTTGTGGGCAGGGTTTGTTGCCTTGCTGTTTTTCGCCTTGGCATCCTGGATTGGAACCCCGTTTGTGGGTGGCGGGCCGGGCGGGGGTGCCATAGCAGAGCCTGCGATGGTCGAATTGGATGGCGCGGCGGGGCGCTTCTGGCCCTACCTTAGCCCACGTGAAGCGTTTGAGCCCCGAAGCCCAATCAATGTCGTCATGCTCGGCACAGACCTCGAGGAGGCGTTGGGCATCCTGCGTGGCACCGGGTGGACGGATGTTCGCCCTGATGCGGTGGACGCGCACGGTGGGACGTACGGCTTGCGAAACCCCGAGGAAAACGCCTCCGTCGAACCAATCGCCGAACGGCCCCGCACGTTGTGGCGCGAAACCGTGGGTGCCGACCGACTTGCGTACCTGCACGACGGTCAGCAAGGTCGCTGGGTCAAGCAGGATGCGCATGTGCACGATGGCACCTACTTTGGTCACCGGGTGCATGTGCGCTTGTACGAGTCTCCGGTGGACGGCGAATGGGTGGTGATGCAAGCGCACGCTGAGCACTTTGATTGGTTCACCCTGCGGCACCAAGTGGAAGGCGTTGCTGGCGCTCAAGAGGAGGTCGAGGCGGGGCTCATGGCTAACCCCGCGATTAGCCGCGTGTGGCGCCTGTTTCTTGACAATGGCGGGCCGTCCGATTCGGATGGCTGGGCAACGGTCGTTGAACTGAATGACAATGCCACGTCGGCCAATCGCGAGGGCACGGGCGAGGAGACAGGAAGCACGGTCGCCCTGTCCTCGATTCTGCTAGTTGCCGCCGTCGCTGCAGGGCACGTGGCACGGGCAGAGCGATCGACGGGCCGCGACGCGTTTTGGCGGCGCCACTTGACGCCTGAGGATCAGGAGGTTCTACGGCAGTTACGACAAAGGTTGACGGGCGGACACTTGGCTCTCGCTGCGAGCATTGTCGCCATCGTGCTCGGCGTCCGTTGGATGGGCATTCTTCTGGAAGGTCAAGCCACGGCTTTGCCGATGCGGGCGATTGCAGCCATCGGCTACCCCATCCTGATTGTTGGCTTACCCGCCGCAGCCTATGGTTTTTCGACGCGCATTGAACACCGCCTCGACGCAGCCGTGGTTGCCTCAATGGCGCTTGCCATTGCCAGTTTACTGGATTATGGATTTCTGGGCGTGGTTGGCCTGCCGTTGCAGTCCATTGTCCACCGCGCCGTCTTGGTGGGTGCCTTGGGTTTGGTGGCGGCCGGTGCGGCGAGGGCCGCCACTCGCACACGGAGATTGAATGCGTTAGCAATCGTAGGAATCCTGGCGTGGTTCACGCTCGTGGTTCTGACCCTTGTGGGCTAGCTAATGACGCAGCCATCTAGACAATCCACTGCTCGACGCGGCGAACTTTTTGGATGCCCCAAATGCGCCGGACGAGCCATGGTGGGCGTAGGGCAAACAGCATGCCCGCGACAATGGTGACCACGAGGCGGTTTTCGAATAGGCCATACCAGTACCAGTCGTTGTCCCAGAATCCAAGAGTGATGCCGACGCAGAAGCTGATGATGCTGGCGTGGAGAATGACGAGGCGGAAGCGTTGCTCGCGGCCTGGCTGTTGCTTGTAACGCATGAGGCCCGCCGTTGAGGTCCAGACAAGAGGGCCAAAGAGTGCAAGCGCGGTTGCCAAGTTAAACAACGGTGGCGTCGGCCGTGCATGGACAAATTGAATGGACCACGGAAGCTGCTGATGGCCAATGGGATTCTGGTAAAGTGTGGTGGCTTCGACGACGGTTGCCAAAGCGACGTACCAGGCGATGATCCGACCACGTGCCTGATGCCCGTTGCAGCAATCGGCGAGAAAGATGACGAGGCCGGCCACGCCCATGACGAAAAGGAGGCGTCGCAACAGCAGAACAAAGATGGGAATAGGTGCGCCTGGCTCGGCCATGGTGACCCATAGGGCGTAGCCGCCGTCTAGGACCAAGAAACTGGCTAAGCCATACCAAAACCACTGGGACCACCAACCCTCCAGCCCCCAGCGCTGGGCCTGGCGGACGCGAAAGGCGACGTAAATGGACAAGGCGGCGGTGGCCAAATCGGCGGCGATGCCGATGGCTAAGGTATCCACAGGGTGAGTGCGCCGTGAGCCTTATGGGAGCAGTGGCGCGGCGGCAAGGGGCAAAAGGGCTGTTGCCCCGGCCCTCAATTGGCCACTAACCGCAGCTGCCCGCGCCCGACCCGGGGCCGTCGTCGCATGAGGCCTTCACCGGCTAAGACGCGGCAGGCTTCGTCGAGTTGTCGTTTGGTTTGCTGCAAGTCGTTGCGTGTTGCCTCCAATTCGACCATGGCTTCCATCATCATGGCAAGGATGACGGGGCGTTCAAAGTCGAGGTGAGGTCGCCGGTTGATGGCGTTACTGTGGCGGCGAGCGGCTTCTATGAGGCGGTCGAAGTGGCGTTGTTCATGGGGGTGTAGTTCGGCTCGGAATTCGGCGTAACGGGACTCGAAGGTCCCGAAGGCCATGGTTGTGGTGGGTGTGCTTTGTCCCATGGTTTCCTCCCTGAATTACATGGGGGGCAATGGTTGCTTAGAGCGTCGAGTAGGCGTGGGTGGAACTACCACGGGGTCTTCCGGCAAGAAGTCCAACAAGGTGACCTTGCGCCTGAGGCTCGGGTCCAAAACGTCCCGGGTCCGTTCATGAACGAGGCGCCAACGGCCGCCGGGGCGTTCAATCAACCAGCGGTCCTGGAAGGCCTGATAGATGATGGCCGCCAACGTTGGGTGACTGCGCCATAAGTGGTCCATGTCCACGAAGGCCAGAATCGGCACGGCGTACTGCGTGGCCAAGTGGTTCAGGTGGGCTACGCTGTACGTCAAATGATCTTCTTGTTCCCAGTCTTGTAGCTCCGGGTGGCGAAACAGCGCATCGTAGGGAGCTGCCACCACAAGAGATGTAGGTGTCTCGGCGAGCTTGTCGGCTAATTGTTGGTCCAGCACGGTGTCCCATTGAAAGGCAGTCATGCAGCGCTTCACAAGGATACGGTTAGCGCCCTCGCCCGCAGCGTAACCATTGCGAAGATTCAGCTCAGCAAAGTGATACGGATTGAAGCCGTGGTCGCCGTCACACCAGAGGACCGTGCGGCCATCGGTGTGCAATGTTCGGTGGGTCACTTCTTGGGCAAACTGTCTCAGCAAGGGCCGTGGACCACTCAGTAAGTGGACGTCCGGAGTAAGAATCGGGGACCACATAGGCATCATTGGTGGCCAAGCCTACAGGTAGATACAGGCCGGTGCGGTGAATCTACGTCGAATCAACCTGTCCGAATCACCCGGTTGCCGACGTGGCCATAGCTAGGATAGGCTGGCTAACAACGCCTTCACTTTGTCCCGGAAGGTGTCGAGTGAGCCATCATTGACGACCATTTCATCCGCCAACGCGATGGTGCGCGCGATGCCCCAGCCCAGCTCCCGTTCGTCCCTTGCCCGGTGGCCATCAGCATCGTCCGGGTCATCGTCTCGGCCCCGCGCCGTCATGCGGTTAAAGCGGGTCGTTTCTGGGGTATGAATCGCAATGAGCGTGAATTCCTCGCCTAGTTCGCGTCGAAACACCTCCACTTCGTGCAGGCTTCGAATGCCATCGATGAGAACCAATGAGGCATCACCATGCGCCGCGCGAATGCGCTCGACGGTTCGCAGCGCCCACACGTCTGGGCCGTGGGTCTGACGCAACTCATTGGCCACCGGCCCCACGTGTTCGCTGGTTCGCGGCAAGCCCCGTCGTTCCACTTCCTCCCAAATCAAATCGCCCATGCGCACGATGGGGTGGTTGGCGTCCTTGGCAACAGCCATGGCCTCCGATTTGCCAGCGCCAGGCATGCCTGTGAATCCAAGGACGCGCACAAGCCGCGCACGGGCCACGGTGGTAAAAGCCGGTCGTCACGCCACCGCTGCGGCAGCCGCGTCATCCCCATGGCCTGCCGGCGTGCTGCCTGCTGCCGCAACCGCATGGGTGTGGCCGCCATGCGCACCGGCGGGCGACCACGCTGGCATCCCTTGCGCCGCGTCAACGAAATCGCCCTCGCGGCCCAGGGCCAGGCCGCGGGGTAAATCAAACACTGAAGCCACGCCAAGCATGGTGCCTAGTCGGTCGTCTAAGGCAACTACATCGGCGTCGTCCAGCGCCTCCACGTCAAGGTGGCCCATGGCGAATGTAATCATCGCAACTTCATCGCGAACGTCGGCGAAAAACCGCTCGGCCCCGCGTTCACCGTCATCCAGCGTCGCTTGCAAAGCGCCGCGACCCATGGCTCCAGCTACGCAACCCAAGGCCACCACCTTCGCCACATCGCCACCATGGCGAAGCCCGCCGGACGCAATGACATCCACGGCGGGCGGGTCGCGTCGCAGTGCCGCCAAGCAAGCGGTGAGTGGCAACCCCACGTGGTCCAAGAAGACGCTTGGCGCCAAGGCAGTCCCACCTTCGGCACCATCCACCGTGATACAATGGGCGCCGCCAGCGGCCACGGCGTGCGCCACGGCTACCAGGTCTCGCGTTGGTGGCAGTTTGACCCAGATGCGTGCATGGGGGAAATCGTTTCGCAAGTGGCGAACCTGCGCCTCCAAAATGTTCGCTGTGAAGGTGCCTGGCGCACTGAACCGCTCGCGCTTACCGACCTGGGTAACCGCCCTGTCGCCCAGCGCGTAGTCGCCAGCCAGGCGTTCGGCGGTTGCGTCGTCAACCAAGGTCACGCCCCCGAGTCCAGGTTTGGCGCCTTGTCCAACTTTCATTTCAAAGGCGACTCGGCCGGCCGTCAAATGCTCCTGAACATCAGGGTCGTCATAGACGCGGTGCCAAAGTTCATCCATGGCGTCTTCGACCGATTGCTGAATGACAATGCCGCCTCGTACCGGGTGCTCAGCGCCGACGCTGTCACCTGCGCTTACCACGTCCAGGTAAGCCATGAGGCGCTCTTTGAACGTCGGCATGTCGGCATCGCGTCGCTCGTCATAGCCCCAAACCGTAGCGATGTTTTCTCCGAGAACGAGTGGAATGCCTGCGCGCGCCGCCGCCCGTGCCAGGGCCATGGCGTGTCGGTGGGCGACGGGTGTTGAACCCATGGCGGGCACAATCAAGGGCGCTGCTGCCTGCAAGCCTCCAAGCGTCATGTCTGTGCGGGCATCCAAGGCAGTAGGCTCCCGGCCCAACCTTGCCATGTCGGACAAGCGATCTGGAAGGAGCGCGGGCGGCACGAGCCGGAGGTCGTCCAGCTGCGGCCCCCTACGCT
>JBFJXH010000053.1:0-11569 GCA_041623215.1 Thermoplasmatota archaeon | reverse complement strand
GGTCTCCTGTAGAGAGGCCGCGCGAGATGGAGGGGGTATATGAGGCTTGAGGGGGGAGGCTCCGATGGGCTAGAGGTCGCCGGGGCGGTACACCACGACACCCATGGCGCCCGGTGATTGACTCGACCACGTCACCGCCAGCACATCGCCGTGGCTGGCAACGTGGCTCATGTCACTGTTGCTGCCACGACCAAATTGGCCCACGATGCCCTCCTGCACCAGCACGGGATCGGACCAGCCAGATGGCGTGCCTGTGGCCAGCATGAGGTCGGTCTCTTCGCTGCTGCCGCTATGCCAAACCAAGGCCGCACCGTCTTGCCAAGGCGTCAGCCAAGGTGAGGTTACGCCTTGAGTGTCCACGGTGGCGGGTTGCTGCCATGTGACGGCGTCGGACGACCAAGATGTCATGACGTTGCCGTCCGAGGTGCGCCAGGCGGCGACGTAGGAACCATCGTGCAGGCGGGCGACGGCGGGGAACCAACTGCCCGTGTTGCCTTGGTCCACATTGGTGTAGGTAACACCTTCAGGGGTTACGTGCGCCAACCAATAGCCCCACACGCCGGCGACGCCCGGGCCGTTCGTCCACATGGGCACCAGTTGCCCTTGGTCGGTGGCGATGCCCTGCCCGCTAATCTTCGAACCGCCTCGCGTTTCAAGCGGCGAAACCGTCTCCCACGGACCGAAATCGACGGTGCCTGCGGGGGCCCTGGCCATGACCACTTCGGATGCGAACACCACTGCCGCGCCGGTTGGCCGTTGGAAGGTCACGTACGCGTTGTCGTCGTCGAAGAACAACCATTGACGGTCGGCGGAGATGGTGGTTGGACTTGTGCCGGCCGTGGGAGAATCAATCGGCCCGAGATAGTTCGAGGCAGCCCATGAGACGCCGCCGTCATTGCTGACGTGAACTTCCACGCTGCGCGAACTGGTGGGGCCCACAAGTTCGCCCGCTGTGAGGGCGCTCCAATAGAGGCGGCCTGCGGAATCCACGTGGACTGCTTCATCGCCGCGAAAGGCTCCATCTAGCTCCTGCGGCGGGAGCGTCCGGGCCTCCAGTTCCGTGCTGCCTGGAACCAGCGCAAACAAGCCATCCTCGCTGCTCGTTACGAACACCGTTTGGTCATGCCCGACCGCCACCATGGGTTCCCAGCAGCCATCCGCACAGGCGACTTCGGCCCGCAGCGGCCCCGTCGGTGCGGCGGGTTCATCCGGCGCCTCCGGCGGGTCGTCCGAGGCGATGCAACCAGCGAGCAAAACCAATAGCAAAATCCCCACCAGGAATCGGTGCATGGCAATCCATGACGGCTGTGCTTCATGGCCGTTGCCGTGGCGGTGGCGAAGCGGGGGTCGGGCTCAGGTCGGACGAGAACAGGGATTTCGGCTGGCCGCCGCCCTTATCACGAGAACTTGGCTGGCCTGCTTCGTGACCCGCGCCCACGTCACCGTCCACCTCAAGTCCGGCATCAGCGACCCCGAGGGCCAGAACACCCTGAAGGCGCTCCATTTGCTCGGTTTTGAAGGGGTCAAGGAAGTTCACACGACGCGCATTTTCGAAATTGACTTGGCTGCTGAAGGCGAGGCTGCTAAGGACGAAGTGGACAAAATGTGCCGCCGGCTGTTGACCAACCCGGTCATTCACGATTACGACATCACGTTGGCTGAGTAATGCACCCTGCCAGTCGCGACCGTACACGCAACGCTAAGGTGCTTCGCGACGCGGCGAAGGCATTGAAGGATGCCGAGAAGGCCGATGAAGATGGTGAGACTGTGCCGCCGCTTCGTGGCTTCCGAAAAGGGCGCCACCCCCGTGAGCGGCGCCGAAAGCCGCCTACCTGATTGGCGCCGGGCGTCGTGGCCCTTATGAGGCGAGCTTAGGTGGCCCGCCTCAGGATGCCTGCCACCCTGGACTCCCCCAGTTGGGAAGCACACGTAACCAAGTTGGCGGACGTTCCCGTTCGCCGCTTTGACTTGGCGGCCATGACGGACGATGAACTGCTAGCATGCAGTCAAGCCATGAGCATCGGCCTCAAGCTGGATGAGATGCAATCAGCGCGCGACCACTTCGTCGCCAAGGCCAAGCAAACCGGTCGCGACGCACGTCCCACCGACGTAGAATTGGAGGCGCTGGGCCAGGCATGGTCCGAGCATTGCTGCTACAAATCTAGTAAGCCAGTGTTGGCCAAGAATGTCTATGGCATCGCCGAGCACAAGATTGCCGCGCGCGAGGATGCCGGCATTGTGGAATTCGATGACGACTGGTATTATGCGGTGGGCCTTGAGAGTCACAATCATCCCAGTGCCATTGAGCCCTACGGTGGCGCCGCCACGGGCGTCGGTGGAATCCTTCGTGATGTGGTCTGCATGGGGGCTCAGCCGGTCGCGCTTGTTGACCCGCTATTCTTCGGTCCGCTGGACAAGAAACACGCTGACCTGCCCCCCGGCGTCAAGCACCCTCGGTTTCTGTTGGGGGGCGTCATGGCAGGCATTCGCGACTATGGCAACCGGACGGGCATTCCCACGGTCGCTGGCGGCGTGACTTTCCACGAAGGCTACACCGGCAATTGCCTGGTCAATGTGGGCTGCATTGGCGTCGTGCGCAAAGACAAGCTCATTCACTCCAAAGCCGGCGGCCCGGGCGACGTCTTTGTCTACCTCGGCAATGCAACCGGAAGAGACGGCATCCACGGCGTTAGCTTCGCCAGCGAAGAATTGACCGAGGATTCGGAGGATGCCTCGCGGTCGGCCGTGCAGGTCGGGGATTCCATTCTGAAGGAACCACTCATTCATTCCACGCTAGAAATTATTGAGGCTGGCCTCGCCACCGGCTGCAAGGATTTTGGCGGCGGCGGCTTGTCTTGCGTCGCCGGGGAATTGGCCTATGATGCAGGCTTCGGCTGCGAGCTCGACCTCGAAAAGGTCCCGACCAAGGTTCCTGGCATGGCACCCTGGGAGATTTGGGTCAGCGAATCCCAGGAACGCATGATGGTGACTTGCAAACCCGAGGATGCGGACAGGGTCGTGGAAATCGCCACCAAGTGGGATGTGCCCGCCGTCGTGGTTGGGCGCGTCATCGAAGAGAAGGTCAACCGGGTTCGGTTCCATGGCGAGGTTGTCCTCGATTTGGATTTGACCTTCAGCACCGGCGGCCCCGTGTACAACCGCCCCGTGGCCGAGCAGGAAATCGCCTCCACGGCAGTTTCCTTGCCCGCCATCGATATCCAAGCCACCCTACCGGCGCTCCTGGCGCACCCCGCAGTCATGAGCAAAGAATGGGTCATCCGGCAATACGACCACGAGGTGAGGGCCAACACCATTCTCAAGCCGCTGCAGGGGGTCATTGGCAACGAAGGCCCCGGTGACGCGACGGTCCTCAAGCCAGTGCCTGATTCCGACAAGGCGCTCGCGCTCACCACGGACGTGAATCCGCGGCTGACGGAGCGCGATCCGTATTGGGGCAGTGCATCCGCCATTGACGAAGTGGTCCGCAATCTCACCTGCGTCGGCGCGCGCCTCTCAAGCCTCTGTGACAATCTGAATTTCGGCAATCCCGAGAAGCCCGAGCGCATGTGGGAATTGTACGAGTCAACGCGTGGCCTTGGTGACATGGCGCGGGCCCTCGATGCCCCCTTTAGTAGCGGCAATGTCAGCCTCTACAACGAAACCCCGCAAGGCCCCATTCCGCCCACACCCACGGTCATGGGCGTTGGTATTCTCAGTCACTTCAAGCACGCCACCACCATGGATTTGAAGGCAGCTGGCAACGCCATCTTCTTGGTCGGGGAAACCAAGGACGAATTCGGGGGCTCCATTCTCCATGACCACTTGGACCTCGAAGGCGGGATTGTGCCTCGAAGCGACGTTGGCGTCCTCCAAGATCGGGCCGAGGCCATCGTGTCTGCCATTGAAGCGGGCTTGGTCCGTGCCGCCCACGACCCGAGTGAAGGCGGCATCGCCGTTGCCTTGGCCGAAATGTGCTTCGCTGGCGGCTTGGGTGCCGATGTGGACCTGAGCAGCCTCAACCTTCCAGCAGCCGTCGCGTTGTTCTCAGAGTCGAACACGCGCTTCCTCCTGGAAGTGCCAGCCGCCATGACCGATGCCTTCCAAGCTGCCGTCCCCGACGGCCTTCTCATTGGGCGCGTCACAGAAGGTGACCTCGTGGTCCGGCACGGCGAGGAGGCCTGGACGTGGGTACCCGCTGCGTTGCGCCGTGTTTGGGCAGAAGCGTTGCCGGCCCTGATGGGCGCCAGCTAACAACATCCGCCTACGACGACATCCATTGCCGTCGCGCGCCAGTGGGCGGGTGGTGTTCCGATATGGGCCAGGCAACAGCCTTATGGGAGGTGTGAAATCGCCTCCCGGGTGACACCTAGGTGGCGTTTCGTACCAACATAATCCGGGCCCTGGCGCCAATGGTTGTTCTTGTCTTGCTGGCAGTTAGTTTACCGGTTGCCGGCCAATGGTCGTACTATGTTCCCCCCGGAACCACGCATCGCGACATTCAGGCCGCCTGCGACTTGGACGGCGATGGCGTGCTGGACCTCGTCGAGAATGCCCTCGAGACCGGGGGCCAGGGGACGACGACTGGCGGCGAGACGACCATTTTCGCACGTAGTGGACAAAACGGCAGTGAACTGTGGCGCGCGGACGGCGCCGCCTTCAATGTATTTGTCGGCGAGAGGGGCATTTCTCTCTTACGCGGTGGCATGCCGGACCCACGTGGGCCCAACAACTTGGCGCTCACGGACGACCTGAACGGCGACGGTGTTTGCGACCTCGTCACATGGGGCCTCCGAGGGCGGCTCGACTCCATCGTCACGCCCATCATTGGCAGCCCAGCCGTCCGCAACTCCGACATCGTCCTGCGCCTTCTCGATGGTGCCACAGGCAACCAAACCTGGGAAACGGTACTGCCTCAAACAACCGTGACGGTCTTCGATTGGCCCTACCGGTTCAGTGTCAATCAACAGGTGCTGAACCTGCCCACCGACTTGCGCGTGCACAAAGTGGGCAACGAAACGCAAATTCTGCTCAAGACGACGGATGTGACGCTTCATCAAAATGAGGACCGCTTTGGCATTCTGGAACTCGTCGTTCAAAACGAAATCTGGACCATGGATGGACGCCTCCGCGACCACTTCATTGTCTTTGATGGCAACGGCCAGGAGCTATGGCGACATGACCGCCCGCCGGCCGACCCCAATGAAACCAACATCACGTGGATTAGCGGCTTGACGGACCTCAACAACGACGGTCAACCAGACATCATTCTCGACCAACTGGTGCTTGCCAATCCGCGCGGCAATGAAATGGAAGTCCCTGCCCTGAATGAGCAACCGTACCGCAACGGACGCGGGATGCGCATGTTGGCCATTGACGGCAACTTGGGGGGCGAGGGGGAAATCCTGTGGGCGAGTGAGATTCGTCCCCTCGTGCCGGTTGAACCGCAAACGGACAACGAAGAAGGCGTTGAGGTTCTGTCGTGGACGCACGCGCGCCTCGGCTCCGATGTGACCGGCGACGGCGTTCCCGACATCATGGCACAATGGCTTGGCATCGAACAACTGGCGGGCGTATCCATTGACGGGTCAGCCCGGACTCATTTCCTACGCTTGGACGGCGCCACGGGCGAGATTGCCTGGCAAGCCCTTGTCCAAGGTTGGGGCTTTGTCCATGAGCTTGGCAGTGGAACCTATGCGGCGGCCACAACGGACCTTCCATCGCAAGGCTCTACTCAATTCTTGGCCACCAAGGGCGCACGCCTGGTCGGCCTTGATGGCGAAAGCGGGGAGCGACTGTGGACACGTGAGCAGGACCTCATCCAGGGCGACGCGGCCTTCGCCATGGCCCAGTGGCAATGGTATCACGATTTCCAAACCGGCGACATGACGGGCGACGGCATCGTTGACCCGGTCATGCCGGCCCGCATGATTGGTGCGCTTGGGACGGAACAAGTTTTCCGCGCCACCGCACGCGTCGCGTTCGACCGCATCGACGGTGCCACAGGCGACTTACTTGGAAGCTACGAAGCATGGGGCCTGAGTGGCGTCATGACATCGTGCGGCGACGGCGTCGCGGGTGCCTTTGTGGGGCATTCGGAACGACTGGAACTGGTGCGTTGGCAGCAAGACCCTGACCTCCTACAACCAGTCGTTGACCCCACGGACCGGCATCAACTGTGGTCCCTGGCAGAGCCCCGAAGCAGCACGCTCGGCGTTGACTTGGTGGGGTTGGCCGCTTCCTGCGAAGCGACCCGCGAGGGACTTCTCATCTCTAGCAACATGGAGCGGTATTCGTTCTGGCGTCAATTCGAAATTTTCCCTTCCTTTGGCATCATCGACGTGGATGGACCCCGCTGGCTCCTGCCGGCCACTACCTCTGGCGAAGACTCGCCGGCCCTCCTGCAAGAGTCGGCACTGCACCGAGGCCGCTTCATTCAATCAGCCATGGAACTCATCGGTTGGATGGCCGTTGCCGTCGCGGCCGGCATCATCGGCGCGCTACTGCTGGCGCCGTTGTTGCGCCGCCGCCGCGACGCAGCCCGTCGCCGCCGCGACCCTCTCGGCATCATGCTGATGCTACTCTTGATTCCAACCCCGGGCATGATTGGATTCGACACCGCCGATGACGAAGCCGATGCAGCGGTGATTTTGGGCGACGAAGCCAATGAACTGGCGGAGTTGGATCTTTCCCCACCGGAGCCGGCAGGGACTCTTGCCCCGCCGCCCACCGAGCCCAAGCTGGCGGGTAACGGCGAAGGTCCTACAAGCAATTCGCGCGCGTTGCCACCTGGCTCCTTAGAATCTTCCCCCGTGAATGTTGCTCCCAGCATAGGCGATGCTGCCAAGCACCTCTCGGGCGGGCCGCCCCGCGCGATGACCCTGCCCGGTGGAGGCCCCCTGTCTGACCTCGCGCTCGCCCTAAGCACGCCGGAATCGTCTGACCAAGAGATTGCATTGGCCTTCTTGGCAGCCGCAGGTCAACCCATTGACCCGCTCGTGACGCCGGAAATGAGCATCACCTTCGACCACATCCTGGGAGATGTGGATGGCGACGGTGTTGACGATGTGGCCGTGGACATCTCTTGTCTCGACTACTTCGCGTGCGCCAACACCAACCCGTCCATTCTGGGCGGCGTCGCCTGGGTTGAATGGTTCCTGGCCGAAAATTGGTGCGGCCCGTACCATGTCGTGGTTGCCGTAAGCGGCGCCAGTGGGCAGCCGCTGTGGGACCGTATGATGACCCGGCCAGCGGTGGTGGGATGGGCAGAAATCACGACGTGTTCGGTTGATGCCATCATTGGTCCCGTGCAAACTGCCGAAGGCAGTGCACTGCTGGCGCAGCGCTTCGAATGGGATCGCGGGCTGTTCGACGGCCCGGCGATGATTCGCCACGAGGTGTACCTCGTGGACGGGGCCACGGGCGCCACTCGTTGGTCGATTCCCTTCGAGGGCTATTACCTTGACAGTCTCTTCGGGCAGAACGTCGCTGAGACGCTGCTTGTCAAGCCCCACCTTTCGATTCCGCAGGATACGTTGCCCAATCTGCAAGGAACGACAGAGCCCCAATTGCTTCTGCAAGGAATTGGCTTCGTGGCAAACGCTGCCATCCTGTACGTAAGCGGCATGGGACTCAACCGTGCGCCAGAGGTTGCCGACACACACTACCCACGCGAGTGGATGGCTGGCGTTGACCTTGACACAGGTACCCTCACGTACCAAGCAGACACCCTGAGCCCGTCGCCAGGGCGCAGCGTGCTACCCTGGCCGTCAGTCACGGCGCCCTTTGCCAATGCGAATTACGGGTGGTACTGGGACACCTACCCGGACGCCATTCCTCAGGGCAACATGGACATGTATTGGGATGCGGCAAAGTGCTGCCCCGATGTTGATGGCGATGGCGTAGCCGACTTGGTCACGGTTACGCGGGAATGGCGTGATATCAGAACCGCCAATGTGGATGGCCGCGAAGGCTTCGGCATGTCTGCCTACGCTTGGAGCGGCGCCGATGGCCGGCTCCTGTTTGACCAAGAGCTCGTTGACAACTTACCAATCGAAAGTGCCAACGGGCGCGGCAGCTATCCCGACTACGACAACGGCATCACCGTTGACATTCGGCCCGCAGGAGATGTGGATGGCGACGGCGGCCAGGACCTTCTCGTTCAGTTACGGGCCTTCATGTCCGACTACGAAGACCGAATCTACGTCCTTGACGGCGATACCGGTTCGACCATCTGGGAGCGAACCTCCCCGCGCTGGCAAGAAATTCACCCGCTTGGTGATGCGGATGGCGATGGGGGTCTGGACTTCGTCTTCATGCACTGGTGGCGCCAAGAAAACACAATCGAAATCGCGGGGGATGGAAGCAATGTGACGGCGCGCGGCATCCAAGTTTTGGATGGCAACACGGGCGAAATGATTCGCGTCACCAATACCATCTCGGCACCCTACGACCTTGCCGCCATCTACGCTCGCATGGCCGACGGTGGCTTCCCGGATTTGGATGGTGATGGCGTTGGCGACTACCCGACGGACGATCCAATTTTCCTGCCGGATGGCCTCATTCTCCACCAAACCACCTGGGCCTCGGGGGCCACTGGCGAACTACTGGTAACCATGCAGAACGCCGGCACGTTGGCCTTCCCCAATCGCTTGCCCGACCTAGACGAGGATGGCCTCGATGACGTTGCCATGGTCGCGGGAGACTCCACTGACTTGTGGCTCGTCTATCATTCGGGCGGCACGGGTGAGGCACTTAGCTCCCATCGCCTCATGGCGGCTGGCCCCACCACCTACGCGCGGATTTTGCCGAAGATCAAAGTCTTACCACTGGACACGGGCGACGTCGTGCCGGGCGTGCTCGTCAACATGCACTTGGAAGTGACGAAAATTGCCTTCACCTTTGAGTGGGTTGATGGGGATGGCAACACCTACCGCGAATTCCGCCTCGAACCGGACACCGTTGCGCAGATGATGTACATCGGTGACGTGCAATCCGGGCAGGGCTGGTCGTTCCCCGACGCGACCGAAGTGGGTGCCCACGAAGCTGTCGCCGGAAACACCCCCGGAACCGCAGCGTTGCTTGCGATTCGGCAGGAAGCCGAACCGACGCCCATGGAAATCGCGTCTGATTTCACCACGGAAACATGGCCCGTTTGGCTTGCCTTCGTTGCCTCCTTTGGCCTTGTGACGCTTGCCGCTGTCTTTGGACGCAGGAGGCGCGCATGAACAGGTCGCTGGGGCTTCCTGCGCTCCTCTTTCTGACGGCCGCTCTTGCGGGCTGCGTCCAATCCGATGCGTTCGCCCCGCGGTCGCAGGAAATCTCTACCTTTGGCGGCAGCTGGACTTTTGCCGACCCAATTCTGCATGATGCGGCCGGCAACGTGCTTGACGTATCGGTGCTTGGCGAAGGCGGCCATGCCGGCCTGTCGTGGGAAAACTTACCCCGCGGCGTCGAAGTCGAACTACCGACCGAGGGTGCCGAGCCCAACATTGGCGTGACCTCGGATGGCTCCGTGTTCGTGACCAACCTGGAGCGAGTGCACCGCAGTCGCGACCAGGGTCAAACCTGGGAGATGGTGCTCGACTTCCGAACGCCCCCGGGCAACGCGGTTGACGATTACTTCAACACCGCGGACCCCATGATTTGGGTGGACCCTGCCACGGACCGCATCTTCACCAACCACATGCATCCTGGTCTGCTTTGTACCTACATGTACATCAGCGACGATGGCGGCGACACGTGGATTGACCGGCCAGCCTCGTGCGCGACGCCTTCCCTGGACCACCAAAAAATCATGACGTCCTCGCATGGCCCGTCATCGCCGTTTGCTCTCAATCCCGTCTATCCTTCTGTCCTATACCTTTGTGTAAACAAGATTCAACTTGGAACCTGGTGCGCGGCAAGCCACGATGGAGGCTTGAACTATGCCTATGATAACATGGTCAAAGGCCCCGACCCGGGCTGCGGCGCGCTCAATGGTCACCCCGCTCCGTATCCTGATGGGACCGTCGTGGTGGCCTTCCCCCTGACGCCGAGCGACTTCTGTGATAAGCCGCTAACGGTAGCCTTGACAGAAGATGACGGTCTCACGTGGACAGTTCGTGACACGTGCGCCCCCGACTACTACAATGTCGAGGTGGATGCCGATATCACGGTGACGCCGGATGGAACAGCGTACTTGTTGTTCCGCCACGACGATCACCAACAGTACGTCGCCCGCACCACCGACAAGTTCCAGACGTGCGATGTCTTTCGCGTGTCGCCGCCCGACCTTACCCTGACAAGGTTCACCGCCATTACCAGTGGCGACGACGGCAGCATTGCGATGTCGTACATTGGCACGACCCATCCACAAGACAAGGACGCCACGCCCAGCGACGCCATTGGCGGCACCGCCTGGCACGCCTACGTCACGCACAGCTTCAACGCCGACGCCGATGAGCCACTCTTCCTTACCCAGCGCGTAACCCCTGATCAAGACCCAATCCAGATTGGCTGTGCCTGGGAAGGCGGCGGAGGTGGCGGACCCAAACAATGTCGCAACATGCTTGACTTCATTGACATGGTGTCAGATGCAGAAGGGCGCTACTACGTGGCGATGACGGACGGTTGCGTCATTCGCAACGGTTGCGCCGGCGACGGCCAGAGCGCCGAGTACCAGAGTCGCGACAGGCAAACGGTCGTGCTTGTGCAAAGCGGCGGCATGGGCTTGCGGGGCGCTCTCGTGGACAACGTTCCCTTGACGCACCCCGAACGACCCCCGGAGGTCTCCGTATGATGCGCCTCGCGCTGCCCCTAGTCGTGTTGCTTTTCCTGCCCCAAGCTGCGACCGCGCACGGCGTCGTAAGCCCGTTCCTGGCACCTGAGGCTCCAGAACTTGGCGGCCCACTGCCGGACTTCATGCCTTCCTGGTCGCCTGAGGCGACCGTGATAGCGCAGCCCGGCCATCACGCATCCAGCGTGCCGGTTGCCACGATGCGAGCCGGCGATTACGATGTGCAATTCAAATGTCCTCCCGTGGCTCGCGGCCAGGCGGACCAACCAGCTTGTCCAGCCTATCTAGTGGATGTCGAAGACGTCCTTGGCCAACCCGTTCTCGCAGTTGACCCCATCCACCCCGGTTTCCTTGCCTTCAATGCACTGCACGGAGGGCCTGGCCCGGACCTGCCCACGCAGGCTGAACCGCCACACAGCGCGGCCCGCGACAACGCCATTCACCAGCCCCACACCACGTTCCAATCGCGCGACGGCGGTGCCCAATGGGATGACAACCGCTACTATGCTCGTCTGGATGAGGCGGCCCGCATCTGGGGCGTTGACAACGCCATGGGTGCCGATGAGGCGGGCAATCTCACGATTGTCAGCATGTATGCCGTGGACAACGAGGATGGCGACCGGTCGTACAAGGCAACCCTGACGACTAGTGGGAGGGCGAGCCAACCCGTCGATTATGACCGCGACTACGTGGTTCGAAACACGGTGGAGCCGGGAGCCATCATGCATTCGCCCCACGTGGTTGGCTTCGCTGCCGCCAAGGCGACGGCTGCCATGTGGCTGGAGGGCCACGGTT
>JBFJXH010000052.1:0-11633 GCA_041623215.1 Thermoplasmatota archaeon | reverse complement strand
TGAAGGGCCCGGCAAGCGCTTCGTGCGCGACCGCCTGCAGCTGTTTTTCACCGAGGGACTAGATTTCGAGGATGGCCTCTTTGCCAACAATCTCCGGGCAGACGAGGGTCTGGCGGCCGACGGTATGGTCACCGGCACTGGTACCCTGGGCGACCGCACGGTCTGGGTGATTGCCAATGATTACACCATCAAGGCGGGGAGCATGGCCGAGCGCGGGGTCGAAAAATTCCTTCGGGTGCAGGAGCGCGCCCTGCGCACCCAGAAGCCCATCCTGTACCTCATCGACTCCAGCGGCGCACGGATTACCGACCAGGCTGGCTTCTTTGCCAACCTCCGTGGCATTGGCAAATATTTCTACAATCACAGTATCTTAAGCGGCAAGATTCCGCAAGTATCTGTCCTGTATGGGCCATGCGTTGCTGGGGCCGCCTATACGCCCATTTTCTGTGACTTCAGCATCATGGTGCGGGGCATGAGCGCCTTGTGCATTGCCAGCCCCCGCATGGTCGAAATGGTAACTGGCGAACAGATTGACATGCAAGAGTTGGGTGGTGCGGATGTCCATATGACAGAGTCGGGCAGTTGTCATCTTGTCGTTGACTCCGAAGAAGAAGCAGCAATTGCAGCCTGGCGCCTCCTAGGCTACCTGCCGGACAATTGCCATGAGCTGCCTCCCCGGTACGAAGGACGCCCCCCCGCTGTGCCGGTGGATGGCTTGGATGACGTGGTCCCGGCAGACCCCAATGCCGCGTTTGACATGCACGAAGTGATTGACCACATCATCGATGCGGACAGCCTTTTGGAACTGCAAGCAGACCATGCGGCCGAACTCATCACCGCGTTTGCGCGCGTGGATGGCCGGGTCGTCGGCATCGTGGCAAACAATTCGGCAGTCCGCGCCGGGGCCATCTTCCCCCACTCGGCGGACAAGGCTGCCGAATTCATCACCAAGTGTGATGCCTACAATATTCCCCTCTTGTATCTATGCGACACACCGGGTTTCATGGTGGGTTCCGACGTAGAAAAGCAAGGCATTCTCAAGCGTGGCAAGAAGTTCATTTACGCCACGAGCACGGCGACGGTGCCCAAGCTTTGCATCGTTGTGCGTAAGGCCTATGGTGCGGGCATTTACGCCATGTGCGGGCCGGCGTTTGAACCAGATGCTACCCTCGCGCTGCCTGGTGCGGAGATTGCCGTCATGGGTGCGGAGGCGGCCATCAACGCCGTCTATGCACGCCAATTGGCTGCCATTGAGGACTCGGATGAGCGCGTCAAGCGCGAAGCAGAACTTCGTGAAGAATATCGCAAGGACATTGACATCCATGTCACCGCCAATGACCTGATTGTTGACCACATCGTGCCGCCCGGCGACCTCCGCCGTGAGGTGGTGGCCCGGCTGGCTGCCTTTGAGTCCAAGGTTCTCCCGTTGCCTGCCAAAGGCCACGGCACCGTCATCTAGTTACGGCGCACATTCAGAGGGTGCCGGCCGTCTCCAACACTTCCCACAGGAGGAGGCCAGATCCGTGTGCGACACCGGCGCCGCCGCTGACGATGCGCCACTCACCGGCGACGAGTGGCAGGTCAATCAGGTCCGCCGTGCCGGCGCCCGCGGCGCCCGTGTCGGTGACCGTGAATTGATGGCGCTCATTGTTGGGGTCGATGACTTCTGTATCATGGGCGCCCGCGAAGGCGAAGTCGAAGTAGAATCCGGTGATGTAATTGGCTGCCTCCGATACGGTGAAGGTGGCGTGCGGCGAGGGCGAGACCGAAGACGCGGCGGGGTCATCAGGATTGGCCGCCGTGATGTCAATGTGCTGCACCAATTCCGTTGCGGTGTCCACATAGTACGTCCCTGTCCAGTTGCTGCCGAAGCCCATGCTGATCGATTTGAACTGGTACGCGTCCGGCTCCTCGGGATCGTAGAATTCGAAGTTGGTGTACCAGCCAAGCTCAGGCACGTAGTCGGTGATGACTTGGGTGAAGCCGTCGCCGGTGACGCCTGCGATGTCAAAGCCCGGTCGGGGCCCGTAGGGCGTTTGGATGCGTTCGTTGAGAGTCGCCGTAAAGGTCAGCGCTTCGCCGGCTTCGACAAAGTCGCCAGAGACGGTTCCTTGCCAAGAATGGCCGTCGCGCATGGGGAAGTCGTAGTAATCCCAGGGTCCGCTGAATCCGGTTGTGGCAAGGTCGGCCTTGGACAGGGGGCCGGTAATGGGCAGGTCGAAGACAGCCTCCCATTTGGCGACCTCAGGGCTGTCTGTTGCCAAGAACCACTGGCTCCCAAGGTCCTCGGTCACGATGACGTTTACGTGGACGCCTTCATCGTCGTCGGGGCCGAAGAAGAAGTGGTGGCCAAACCAGTCCCGCACCGCCCACTGGGGTGCGCCCACGTTGGCCATGGAGTCTACGGTCAAGGCTTCCGTGGCAGTCGCTGGCTCATCCAACGCTGTGGCCGGGTTGTCGTCCGTGGTGCAACCGGCCAGCGTGGTCGTTAGCATAACGGCTGCCAGTAATAGCACCCTGTTCATGGGGTGACGGCATTGTTGGGGGCCTTGAAGTTTGTCGTCTCAGTCGCCCCTTTGCCCTAAGGCGGTCCGCCGCCATCATAGGAGCCGAAAGCAAAGGCGTACACGCTCACGCCGGGCGGTAGCCGGAGGTGAAGGTGGTGCTGCGCCACGGGCCCCGCAAACAAGTGGTAGGCGTCATTGCCACGCAGGCAAATCTGCGTTTGCCCGTCCGCGTCCACATCAATGCTTGGACCTCGCAAGGACGCTGCCACCGGCCGACCGTCGATTTCCACGTCAAGGCACGCGCCGCTGGGCCCCGCCAACACCACATTGGCTGCGCCCGCGCGGAACGTTAGCTCCATGGAAGCATTGGCAACGGTGGTCAGCGCCTGCCGTCCATGATGCCAGCGACCAGCCAAATAGAGCGCGTCACGCTCCGGAGCAGCAGCACGGGTGGTCCCGTCCCCGTGGTCCACCACTTCGTCCGGGCGGTACGCCACGTCTGCCAAGGCGTCGGGCTGTCGGCCGTAGCCGACGTAGATTTCATGCGTGACATCGGATGCTCGGGACCCGTCTGCCATGCCCGGCAGCGGCTCCACAACCGGCGGCAAGTTCGTGTAGCCAGCGGCTCGCAACTCCTGCCGCAGGCGCAGTTCGGTATCCACGTAGCCGCCTTCGCCGATGCGGTCCCATACAACTTCGCCGCTAGCACTTACGAGGAATTTGTGCGGCCAAAATCGATTCTCCCATGCGCGCCAGATGGCGTAGTCATTGTCGAGGACGATGGGGTACTCAAGGCCGTGTTCTTCCGCGGCGTGCAGCACGTTGGTGACGTTGCGCTCAAAATCAAACTCGGGCGAGTGGACGCCCACCATGACGAGCCCGTGGTCGGCGTAGGCCTCGTGCCAGGCCACCAAATGTGGAAGGGTCCGGATGCAGTTGATGCAACTGTAGGTCCAAAAGTCCACGAGGACGACTTGGCCGCGAAGCGCATCCTTGGACAATGGCTCGCTATTGAGCCACGGCCCGCCGCCCACAAACCCTGGCCAAGAATCGGGTCCGTCCCCCAATGGCCCACGGATGCCCAGCGGGTCCTCCAGGCAGCCAGCCATCGGCAGCGCCATGGCAGCTAGCGCCGCTACCAGCAGGGCTGCAGGGGGCCTCGCCAACTCGACCATATTCGTTCATGGCCGTGCATTGCATGTAGTCCTTGCCCGCCTTGGCCTTCAAAGGTCAGAAGCCGCATCCGTCAAAATGCGCCGGGCCTGTTGGATGAGGGGCACATCAATCATGGAGCCATCCACGACTGTTACGCCGCCGGCGCCCGCCCCGGCGTTTTCGGCCGCCCGCACCACTTGTTTGGCCCAGGCAATCTCCTCCGGCGTTGGCATGAACGCCTTGTGGGCCAGCGAAACCTGGGCGGGGTGCAGGCACATTTTTCCGGCGTAGCCTAGATCCCGCGCTTCGCTTGCTTCGCGACTGAAACGCTCGGCATCCTGGAAGTCGGCCGTAATCATGTCGATGGCAGCGATGCGGTTTGCCGCCGCTGCAAGTGCCACCATGGACCTAGGCACGGACACCTCTTGATTGGATGGGCTACGTCGCATGCCCGCGTCCGCAGCCAAGTCTTCGGCGCCAAAAGCTAGACCCGCGACGCGGTCGCTGGCTGCGGCTAATTCCCTGGCAGCAAGCACACCTTCGGCCGTTTCCAATAGCAGCAAGATGCGGGCGTCGCTGCCCGCGTCGTCTAGGCGCGCTCCCAACGCGGCGACAGACTCTGCGTCGGCGGCCTTGGGCACCACAATGAGGTCCGGATGGCCCGGTAGGATGGCATCCAGATCATCTTCGCCAAGCGCTGATGGCCATGGATTGATACGAACTGCGCGGATTGTAGCGGCCTCGTGCGTGGGTAGGCCAAGAAGCAGGTCGGCCAATGCGCTTCGTGCGTTCGCTTTCTCCGCCAGGGGGGTCGCGTCCTCCAGGTCGGCTACGACGACATCGGCTGCACCCGTCCGCCAAGCCTTCTCGACGCGGTCAATCCGTGGTGCAGGCGTGAACAGAACCGAGCGCATCCTCACGAGGCTGCACCGCCCGATTGGACTAGGACGGTGCGCCGGAAGTCGCATACCACCATGTCATCCTGGTTCGTCACCGTGTGCTGCAAAACCACCAAGCCGCGGCCCGGCTTGCTGCTGGGGCGCTTGCTGGCAACCGTGGTCGAGACGCGTAAGACATCGCCTGGGTGGACTGGGTGCGGATGGCGAACATCCTCGTAGCCGAGGTTCGCAATCAGCGTGCCTTCGGTCGTGTCGGGGACCGTTAAGCCGACGCTGGCGGCAAACGTGTACAAGCCGTTTACCAGCACATCACGAAATCCAGCTTGCTGGGCGACCGCGGCGTCCCAATGCAAGGGTTGGTCGTTGTGCGTCAACCGGCAGAATGCTTCATTGTCCGCCTGGGTGATGGACAAAGCTCCCATGTGAGAGATGGTGTCGCCTTCGTGGAATTGCTCGTAAGTCCGGCCGGGCACAGGGTGGCAGGCACGCTGGCGTTCTTAATGGGCCGCCGCACTCGCCGTCTCGTGGCTCCTTTCATCGTCTTCGAGGGAATTGACGGAACCGGCAAGTCAACCGTAATGGGGCGGGTGGCCAAGCACTTGCAGGAGGCTGGCCATGGCGTTTGGGAAACGGCAGAGGAAACCGACACCTGGCACGGGGCCGCGGTGCGCCGGGCGCGCGAGGAATCCTTGGACCCCATTGCCACCACGTTGCTCTTCGTTGCCGACCGCGCGGCGCATGTGGCGGAAATCTCGGCTCGCAGGGCGGCCGGCGATGTGGTACTCTGCGATCGCTTCGTACATTCGACATTAGCCTACCAATCGGTCACCCTTGAGGGCGCGTTGCCCGATGTTCCTGCTTGGCTCGCGTCCCTGCACGACGGCTGGTGCCCCGAACCTGACCACGTGGTGCTCCTGTTGGGCGACCCGCAGCTGTGCGTCGAGCGGGCGGCGCGACGCGGCACCACGGATCCCTATGAGAAGGCGGACTTCCTGACGAAAGTCCAGCGGGCCTACCAGGCAATGGCCACAGCCGACCCGGAGCATTTCACGGTCCTTGATACCGAGCAGGGGCTAGACCAAGTCTCCGATGCAGCCGTGGAGGCTGTCGCTCAACTCGTCAGTCCCGCTTCTTAGTTTGGCCGCGTTTCACCTGGAGGCTCCAGCGCCGCCGGTCCATGACGCCACTAAACCAATAGGAGAGAAGCGTGAAGCCTACAGTGGCCACGATGCCGATAATGACAACGTCGCCCCACGTCAAGTCAGCCATCAGTACCTCCGGGTGCCGTGGTCGTGGCCGGCGTGAATTTGGGTCCGGGCGTAGTCAATGCAATCCAAGGCTCGATTGCTGTTGAGCGCGTCGAAGCCGTGGAAGCCCTGGTAAGCAAGGCAAGTGAACATGCCGCCGGGCGAGTGGTCATCATTCATGACGTTGAGGCCGACGTGGTCGTGGAACGCCCACAGGCCTGGATTATCGGCGCGCACTAGCAAATCGTAACGTTCTCCCGGCATGATGCCGAGGGTGTCGGCACGGAAGGCCGCCTGGTTCAGGGCATAGCCATCTCGGTGGGTCACGAGGAAGTTGTGGCCGTGCAAGTGCATGCTGTGCATCTGTTCGCCTACGTTGATGAGGCGAATACGCACCGCTTCTCCTTCCTGAACAGGCAGCGTTTCCGTATCCGGGAACGCCTTGCCGTTGATGAGATACGTGTTGTAAATGGGCGCATAGACAGGGAAGGTTGTGGGGTACCATTCACGGTCCGTTTGCTGAGGTGGGCGGGCCATGTGACTATCACACTGTAGCTGACTATACAGTGGCTCAGGCGGATTCTGGGCACATAGAGCGTTTCTGGGCGCAGCCGAGGCTTGGTTCTGAGCGAGATTGTCCTGGAGGAATCGTTCGAGACATTCGGCGCGGTTGCTGAATTCGCCGCTCTGCTCGCTGCCATCCACCGGGTCCCTGTTTCCGTGCACATGGCAATTGTCCCATTCGTCCAGCATGAGCACGAATTCACGGTCGTATTCGTACTGGGGCTCGCGCTCCTCCACGATGAAGGCCCCGTACATGCCGAGGTCAATGTGATGGGCCACATCTACGTGGCAATGGTACCAGTACGTACCCGCCTTGACGTTTTCAAAGACATATTCGAATTCCTCGCCTTGGTGGATGGGCATCTGGTTCAGGTAAGGAACGCCGTCCATTTCCCATTCCACGAGGCCCCCGTGCCAGTGGAACGTGTGCATGAGTGGATTGTTGTTGATGATGCGCACAATGACCGTGTCGCCTTCCATGGCTCGAATTTCGGGATTAGGCACCTCCAATCGCTCTTGGTCGGACTCCTGGAAGCCTAGGGCGACGACGCTCATCATTTCGCCGTCATTCTTCGTGTATAACTCGATGGTATCACTCGTGCTGGCCGGGACCACAAAAATGAATTCCCGTGTTCGGGGAGTGTAGTCGCTGCCGCCGCCGCCACCCAGGTCCATGCATCCGGCCATGGCTACAGTCGAGAAGAGAAAGGCCGTTAGAAGGGCCACTGTTCGCATGAGCTTCCACCATGGCCGCTCGATTTAGGGCTTGTCGGTGCATTACCCAAACGGGGGGAGGGCGAGCGGTTTCTAACTGGGTGTTGGCCGTGGCCCCCGACAAGCGCCCGTTGTGGAGCCTTGAGGCCTCGTCAACCCGGGCCTGGTGCGGTGCGCTGGCTGGGCCGAATCAGGAAAGCTGGCCCTTGTCTGGGAAGGGGTCTTCGTAGCCAATAGCTTCCTGGACGAAGCCGAAATTGGTTCCGTCCAGCAGGAGGTGGACAATGGTGAACACAATGCTCGCAATGGCCAAGACAAGGTGGGTCCAGCGCCACGAGGGGTAATTCCAGCGGCGAATCATTGGCACCTGCATTGCACCCGTCACGCCCAGCCCAATCATCGCCAGGAAGGCAATTCCGCCCCAGATGATGCCCAGCGTCCACTCGTAATTGGTTTCGATGATGAACAAGATGAGGTGCACCAGCGCAGCAACCGTGAGCCCGTATGAAACGAAGTTGTGGAAGGCAACCCGGCGGCGGGCCGAGCTGAAGACGCGATTCAATTGTCGGCGGCTCGCTTTGCCAAACAGGCCCCCGCTCCAAACGCTACCGATGAGCAAGAATGCTGTCGCGTAGCCGACGGCCTCGCTGATGCGGGCCATGCTGGGTCCCGCGTTCAAGACCGCCGCCGGGTCCACGGCCGTTCCCGCCGTTCCCACGGTGACCTTGCCCGCCCCACCAGACTTGACGGGGACCTCGATGCTTTTGGTGAAATTGCCGTAGTCGGGGTCGGTTGGACTGGAGTGGTCATAGTAGGCGGTGGCGTTCACGGTAACAAGCGCCACTTCGTCCGCCGACGGCTCGGCCGCCGCCATCACGCTCCAAGTGAACAGCGTTGACGCGCCACCGGCAATGACGGCGTCGCGCACCAGGAATTGGCGGTCACTGGCGCTTGAGTTGTAGTATGCCTGGTGGTCCACGGTGAAGCGTGGCTCAGCTAGGACGCCTGGCTCGAACGGGGCCTGGACTTCAATGCGCCAATCCCCAAGGCCAAGGTTCGCAATGGCATCGGCACCACTCACCGCGACCGTTTCTGCCGCGCCGCGGCCTGCGTCGTTGACCGTAAGGGCGGGTTCGTCGTGAGCCGGCGGGAAAACCAGGACGGTAATGTCGGGCCCCGTAGGTCCGGTGCGAACTGGCGTGACCCGTAGCAGCAAATCGGTGGTGTTGCCCGCGACGTGAATGGGAACCTCTCCAACTTGCGGCGCTGTGGGGGTCGCCGGATTGACCGTGATGGTGCCGTCCAGCAATTCCACGAGGGGGTCCTGACCATCCAGAAAGGTAAGGCTCGGCGCTTGACTGATATCAAGGACTGGCTCGAAGTGGACCAGCTCCGCAATCCATGCGTTATCGACTTGGACAACAATATCCATGACGCCGCCCACGTCGCCTGTCACGGAGGGCGGTTGGATGCGGTACATGGTCTTCATGGCCACCGGCGACCAATTCCAATGGCACGAATAGCAGTCGGAGTCGTACGACTCTTCAATGGCGGCATTTGGTTGGCCGAGCGCGCCGGTCACCAGCAGAATCGCGATGCCTAGACCTAGGATTCCAGGCAGGACGCGACGCATGCTCAAACTTGCCACGTCTCCTTCGACCCGGGGGCTGGTTGATGACGGTTTTGGTCGGGTGACACGAAGCCGCATGACCCGGCCGGCGCCCGCGAGGGGTGCTGGGGGACTATGCTGTGCTGGTGGACCTGGCCTCGGATAGCACGGCCCTGGCCGTCCGCCGGATGGCCTCGGACGACGGATGGCTTGCCTTCCAGCCCGTAGCCTGGAGCTTGCTGGTATCGAGGCGCATGTGCTTCACGTCACCCACCCAGCCGGCGCCATCGGCGGTGCCGCCCTGGGTGGCAATGACGGGTTGGAGCTGGAGGACCTCGGCGACAATCTCAGCGATTTCACGCACTGGAATCGCATCGTCGCTACCAATGTTCCACGGTGCCACGGGGTCGCGCTGAACGGCAAAACTGTGCAACATTGCGGCGACCGTGTCTTCGATGCTGACGTAACTTTTGCACTGCGTTCCGTCCCCCAGCATCTGGAGCCGGGTCCCGTCGGCCAAGAGCTTGTGGACGAAGTCAAACGTCACGCCATGATTGCTTCTGGCACCTACCACGTTGGCAAAGCGCCACAGGCTTGCCTTGAACCCAAAGGTCGTCGCATAGGATGCCACGAGGGCCTCGCAGGCTAGCTTGGCGCCACCGTAGATGCTGATTGGAAGCAGCGGTCCGTAGTCCTCTGGCGTGGGCATGACTGCCGCCGGTCCGTACACCGTGCTTGTGGATGTGAATCCCAGGGCGGGCACGTCGTGGCGTCGAACGCCCTCCAAGACGCGGTAGGTGGCATCCACGTTGAGGGCATAGTGGCTACTTGGGTCGGTTGCCCCAGTGCGAACTTCCGGATTAGCGGCCAAGTGCCAAACCGCATCCGCACCGGCGAGGCAAGCATCGAGCTTCGCCTCGTCGCGGACGTCGCCGACCACCAGTTCAACCGCCTCGATGCTATTGGAAAGGAACTCTTTCTTGCCGGTGGAAAGATCATCCAGGACGGTCACTTGGGCCCCGGATGCCACCAAAGCATCCACGGCATGACTGCCGATGAATCCGGCCCCGCCTGTTACGACAATGCGCTTGCCCTGGTACGTGTCCTGATGATTCATGCGGATACCCTTGCCTTGTTGCCCCGACGCCATAGCCACGCCAAGAAACCAACGCCGATGACGACCGCCGCGATGACGAGGGCTTGGATGAGGGGTCGGTCCGCCAAGGCGCTGATGCCTCGGCTGGTGCCAGCCACAGCGGCCACGCCCCCGTATCCTCCGATGGCAATGGCCGCGACGGTCCGGGCTGAACCGAAGCCCATGAGCCGCCCCACAATGGCGCCACTAATCGCCCCCGTACCCTGGAACGGAACGGCCACTAACAAAACGAGCCCCATGAAGGCCATCCGGGCAATCCACGGCCGTGCAATGAGCGCTCGCTGCCCAGCCTTTTCCAGGCGGCGAAGCCCCATGCCAAGGCGCGGCACGCGGTGGAGTGCAGGAAAATTCCAGGTGAGAAACCAACCCACGATGACGTCAATGCTGCCGAGAAGAAAGACGGTCTCTAGCACACCAAGGCCTTGGCTGATGGCGAGACTGGCAGTAAACTTGCCCGCTGGAGTGAAGGCGAAGACCAGCATGGTGCCGTACACATTGGCGTATGTGTTGGGGTGCAGAATGAGGACCAGTAGCAGCAAGGCGCCCAAGGCCGAGGCTGGAAGCAGGAAGCGGAGGGCCGCGTAGAGCACAATGCGCAGGCGCCGCAGCTCCATCTCGAGGTCCTCGATGTGGCGGCGTAGCTCACCGGCAATGCGGGACGCTTCACCACCATCGTCGGAGGGTGCTTGGTTGCCGTTGGCCTCCGGTGCTGGCGCCTGGCTGGCGACTTGCCCGGTTGCGTCTAGGTGCCCCGGCCTTGGATGGTTGGACTCTGCGTCAACCTCGGCGTGACTGTCGGCGTTTTCGTCGTTGCGTTCGACTACCGTCACGCGCGCCCACCCGGGCGGCGGACAACGATTGCCCTATGGTCGGCTTCGAACGGGGCTAAATCTTCGTCCACCACGATTTCGAGGCCGGCCTCCTTGAGGCGCTTCCGGACTGCTTCGAAAATGGAATGCAGTGGCTCGCTGACACTAATGCTCCGGCCTTTGACGAAGAGGAAGCCGTGCCCGCCGGGGCGCAAGAACGGGATGTTGCGCAGGAAAATGTCCACCTGGTGGCGCTGGGCCACGTCTTGGATGAGGATATCCACATGGTCTGCGAGGTACGACGCATACGATGCTGGTTCCCCAGCGTCTGCCAAGATGGGAACGACATTGTCCCGGGGCTCCATGTTCCACAAGAGGTCTCGCGCGGAACGGGGGCTGAATTCAACAGCGAAAATGGTGCCGTCCGTGATGTCGCTGATGTGGCTGACCGTTGTGCCCGAGGACGCTCCAAGGTACAGCACAGAGTCCTTGGGCCCCGGCCAGGGTGGGGACCGGTGGACTTCCGAGAGCGCACCCATCTTGCTACGGCCCGGATTCCACGCGCGATATTCGTCGTCGCCGCGCAGGCGTAGCAACTCGCCGTAGATCTTGCGGCCCGGGACACGGTTCAGGGTCCACTTCAACCCGCGGTCAAAGAACACGCCATTGAGGCCCGTGGGCTTCATGTCGATCCTCCCTCGCTGGAATCAGAACTGCGTGGCTTCTTGTTGCCCCGTCCCGGAGGTCGTGCCGGCTGATTGTCGCGTCGGAAGGCGCCCGGCCCGCGCGGCTTGTCCTGGCGGTGCCCGCCATCGCCGCGTCCGCCTCGGCCTCCGCGTCCGCCTCTGCCGCCACGGTCGTCTCGGTCGCCCCAGGTTCCGCCGCGGCCTCCTCGGCCTCCGCGTCCGCCTCTGCCGCCACGGTCGTCTCGGTCGCCCCAGGTTACGCCGCGTCCGCCTCGGCCTCCGCGTCC
>JBFJXH010000051.1:0-11742 GCA_041623215.1 Thermoplasmatota archaeon | reverse complement strand
GCCAAGACTTGCGCAGTTCCTTCGCGGCTCTCGATGCCAAGGTCATTGGCGCGGCCATTGCGTGCCACATGGGCGCTCACGCCTGGTGGGCGCTTCGCCTTTGGTTGCTGGCAGGGGGCCTGGAGACGCGCTTGTCCATGGTCGATTCTTGGCGCATCATTACGAGTGGGTTAGCCGCCGCAGCCGTCACCCCGGGGCGCATCGGGGGCGAGGGTTGGAAGATGGGCGTGCTTCTGCGGTCCCGGCATACGCCGGCCGCAGCCGGGCGCCTCCTTCTGGCCGACCGTGCTGCGGACCTTGTGTTCTTTCTTACAATGGGCGTCGTGGCAACGGTTCTGCTGCCGCAAATGTTCGGCGACAATGCCACCTCCGTGGCCCGCTACACGGCGTTCGGCCTGGCCATGTTGGTGGTCTTCGTTGCCTTGCTGGTCATGACATTGGCGGCTCCGGCACGCATGGGTGCCATGGCCCAGGGGGTGGTAAGTGTCGGCGCGCGGATGGTGCGCCGTGATGTGCCGGATTTGCAGGGCAAGACAACGCGCTTGGTCCAAGACGTTCGGTCCGGCTTAGGGGAACTCCTGAAAGGGTCGCCTGCCCGAGTTGTGGCGGCCTTCGTGCTGAGCGCGGCTAACTGGATTACCGACTACTGAGCGCTGTGGTTCTTGCTGCGGGGCTTTGGTTACGACGTGCCGTTTCTGCATGTCATTCTCGTTGGTGTTGTTCTGACCATGGTGGCCAGCATCCCGGTCACCCCTGGCGGGTCTGGCGTGGCCGAACTTACCGCCATCGCCCTCTTGACGCCGCTTGCTCCAGGCTTGACGCCTGCGTTTGTCGTTGCCTGGCGCGGGGTCACGTACTACTACGACCTTACTGTGGGAAGTCTGGTGGCGACCCACGTGTGGCGCCATCCGATTGGCCCGCCCGACGAGCACGGCGCGGGACCGACCGCAAAGGCCTCGTGAGGCGCCGACTCGTACCAGTCATGGCGACGCTCAAGTTGTGGCGAAACACGGGGTGCCGGTGGGGCATCTTGGTGGCGCTGTTGCTCGCGGGTCCCCTACTGGCTGCTTCCACGGCCGGGCAATCGGACGGCCAACCTCCGGTTGCCTCCGCCGTTGCGTTTGCACCCGGCACCATTTCCCTTGGCATGCCGGCGACGCTCGACATTGCATGGATGGGCGACGGGGCGCTGTGGCACGTGGCCGGCCAACTTTCGGCCGTTGATGGTGGGAGCGGGGTGACGTTTGGATGCAACTACGAACCTGCCGACCGGCAAGGCCGCGTCCAATGTACCTTTGACTTGCCCCCGGCCGCCAGGGGCCGCGACTTTCGCTTGCAATGGCTTTGGCTCGAGGACACGCATGGCCGCACGACCCTGATGGAGCGCGGGACCAGCCTGCCAGACGACGGGGCGAGTGTGCTCAGGCATCACCGGCCCGGCGCGGAGACCGGCACTGGTGACGAGCGCGTCGAGCTCTGGCTGGTTCGCTCGGACCCGCGACAGGTAAAGCCGGGTGACGAGGTCGCGGTGCGGCTTGTTGCTTCTGCGTCTCAGCCGCTGACGCGAGTCAATATCACCCTTCAGGGCCCCGATGCGTGGCACGCCACGACCGCTTGCCCGCTTCCTGCGCTTTCCTACGTGGATGAAGAATGTCTTGTGTACATCCCGCCCGACGCGCCGGAAGGCCAACACGCCCTAGCGGCGTTCGAGTTCCAGTACGGGGACGGGTCCATGCAATCCTTGCAACTGGACACAGATTATCGCTCTGGCCTGGACCATGAAGTATTCCTGAGCGTGCACCACGGTGCCCACTTGGAGGCGGAGCCGCAGCCATGGAGTGCGGCCAACGGCACGAGTCGCGTGGTCAACGACGGCGGGGAGGACGAGAACCACACCGGCCAGGCGGCCTTGCCGGGACGAGTGCCAGATGGTGAGCCTGTTGGTGGTGCCGCTGATGACTCGAGGCCAGCCGCGTCCACGTGGTTGCGTGACCCGCGGCCTTGGGTGGCTGCCTCGGCCCTCGTGCTGGGGCTTGCCGCGTGGTTCATTTGGCGCGGCGCGCGCACTGGCAAGCCGCCTTCCGACTCCATGTGATGCAGGGGCTGCATCCGAAGCCAGCAGCAAGGGGCCCAAGCGAAGCTGCGTTTCCCGAAAATCGCTTTCAACGACCCGCATATAGTGCCAACTCCGCGCAAGCGGCGACAACGGTCGTCGCGGCGGGGGCCGACTTGTGCGGTCCCGAGACCCGCCTGGTAACGGACGGGAACTGCATCTGGCGAGACCCTTCGGGGAGTCGTCAGCGCCCACCGACCCGGCCACGGGATTGGAGGGCAAGCCGCCGCGAGTGCTGGTGGGTAACTGCCAGCAACGCTGTCGCATCCGCCCCGGATGATCCATGCGATTGGCCCGGCTTGCCGGTGCCGATTGCCGTGCACCGGCTTCGGCCGGGATGTGGTCCAGCAGCCTGTTGGGCCCGGACGCACGGGTTCGCCCAAACTTGTTTTGGGCAGCGTGGCCGCGGCCTTTGGTCGTACGCCGGTCTTTTCGGAGACAACGCGCCGTGATGGACAGCCGGACCCGCCCGACTGGGAAACCAGCGGACGGAGCGCCGTCGGCAACGACGACGCGACGGGTGCATCCGCCAACGATTCGCTTCGGCGAATCGCACGGGGCCCCTTGGCTTCCAGCCGACCGGGACCGGACTTCGTCCGGTGCCCGGCCCGGGTATCCAACCGGAGGGGGACAGTAGCCATCCGCCACGTCATGCACGCGATTTATCGCGCGGGGCTTGCTAGCCCACGAGGCACCGGGAATGCCTGTGCAAGACGCGCCCGCCAGGAGACTGGGGGGCATGGGGTCCAAGGCCCGGAAACCTTGGCTCACGGATGGGGCCGTTACCGGCTTCGGCCGGCTCGTCGCCGTTTGCGCGGCTCTTCGTTGGGCCCGACGTTGTGTCGGGAGCGCTCTTGGGTTCCGGTTCGCCCGGCCCGGGGCCACCCGAGATGGCGCGGCCATCCTGAACGTGCTCGGCTTTCCATCGCGTCGGCTGGAGAAGCCGCCGGGCAGGTCTAGGCAACCGTGGCCGTGCCAACCATGCCAAGATCATCGTGGCTGGGCACGTTGCACCATGTGTCGTACAGGCCTGCCGAGGCGCCCTGCACGAGGAAGGACGTGCTGGCTCCGCCGGCGATGTCCACCGACTTGAAGGCTGCACTTCGCGCCCCGAGGTCACCGATGAACAGGTTGTGGTCGGAGTCGCCGCTGTTGACAACATTGACGAGGTACGTCTTGCCAGCTTGCAACTGCAAGTTGGCTGGCTCGATGCCCCATTCGAACAATTCGACGGTCACCGACTCGGCGTCCAGCACGGTCAAATCCACCGGGCCGGCGGGCGTCATAAGGGTAAATGTGCCCGGTGTTGGCGCATCAAACGCGAAGCGATACAACGTGTTTGGGGGAATCGTGATGTCGAGGCCGAGCTCAGCGCTCGTGAGTCGTGCGTCGGTTGCTTCGGCATTGCCAACCTGCATGACGACGCGACTCGATTTGACGACCGTGTAGTTGCCTTCCGTGCTGACGCCGCCGTCGCTTAGGAGCATGCCAAGTTCGGCAACCACACTGGCACCGGCCGTCAGGCGGGTCTCATCAGCCCATCCGTTGAACTCGGCAGGGGGCACGGCAATGACCCTGGCCCGCATGTAGGCGTGGCCGGGGTTGAAGCAATGCTCCTTGCACTTGACCCAATATTCGCCATCGGGCAGGATGACTTCCAATTCGTTGAACTGAGTCGGCCCGCTGGGAGCGGCGTCAATCATGCCAACAGCGGCCCCGTTGCTGTCAAACAGAGCCCACGCGTGGAGGATGTCTGCACTCGTGACCGTGAATCGAATAATCGTGTCCGATGGCAGATAGAAGACGTTCTCGTCGTTGACGAAGTTGCGCTCTGCTCCATTGCTGAAGCTGGGGCTGCTCGTCAGCTCGAACCCGCCGTTGTCGAACCCGCCCTCGTAAACGGCGCGCCAGTTCCACTTGCTAGCCACGATGCCGATGTTGTACTCGATGTCATCGTCGTCGAAGCTGCTGTCGAGGGCCACAAGGCCTTGGTAACTGATGACGCCAACCCAGATCATGATGAACAATGGAATGATGGTCCACGTCATCTCCGCCTTCAGGTTGTCCCGCTCATGTTCGTGCGTGGCGCGGCCGTGGCCGCTGCTGGCACGGAAGCGCCACACCACATAGGCAAGTAGCGCGAATACGAACAGCGACACCAGCAGCGCTGCCAGGAAGATCTGCGAGTAGATGTTCTCCATCACGACGCCCGTCGGCGTCAAGGGCTCAGGCATTCCCCACCGCGCCGAAGCAGGCGCAGCAGTAGCCAAGAGAGTCAAGAGGGCGGCGACGAAGGACGTCCGACGCAAGGACACGGGGCGGCGACGACGGGCCGATGGATAAAAGGGCTGCGAGGAAACGGCGTGGTCCAGGCGGAGCTTGTGAGCCCGAGCCAGCCCCAGCCTGCTAACCCCACCCTTTTTACGGCCGCCTCCGTCGCGCGGCCCGTCCATGGCATCGGACTATGTCCTTTCCGAAGGTGGCCACAAGCGCCGCGGTCTCACGCGCTGGCTTACCACGACTGACCACAAGGAAATCGGCCTCATCTACCTCTGGGTGGGTTTCATCAGCTTCATCTTGGGTGGCGTCGCCGCCCTGGTCTTGCGCGCTGAATTGTGGCTCCCCGGGGCGACGGTCGTGGACGGCGAAGCGTTCAGTGAATTCTTCAGCCTGCACGGAACCACCATGGTGTTCCTGTGGATTATGCCTGCTTTTGCCGGCTTCGGGAACTACTTCGTTCCCATCATGGTCAAAGCGCCGGACATGGCGTTCCCCCGCATTAATGCGCTGTCCATCTGGCTCATTCCCCCCGCACTCATTCTCCTCTGGGTGCCGTTGCTCATCAAGGGCATTACGGCAGTCAACGTCACGTGGGTTGGCTATCCGCCCCACTCAACGGCCGACTTCGGCACCAATTACGGGTTGGACTTCTGGGTTCTGAGCCTCATCTTGCTGGGGCTTGCCTCCACCTTCGGTTCCGTCAACTTCATGGTCACCATCTTCAAGATGCGGGCCAAGGACATCACGCTCCACGACATGCCGCTCTTCGTTTGGGCGCAACTGGCCACGAGCGTCCTGCTGCTGTACAGCCTCCCCGTCGTCACGGTCGCCTTTGCCATGGTGCTATTCGACCGCAACTTTGGCACCCATTTCTTCACCGGCGCTGGCTCGGACCCCATTCTCTACCAGCACTTGTTCTGGTTCTTCGGCCACCCCGAAGTGTACGTCCTCATTCTGCCTGCAATGGGTATTCTCAACGAGATTATCCCCAAGTTTAGCCGCCGCCCGGTGTTTGGCTACAAGTCCATGGCGTACGCCATGTTCGGCATCGCCATCGTGGGTTTCTTGGTGTGGGCGCACCACATGTTCACGACCGGTATTGACCCCCGCATCCGCGCCGTGTTCATGTTCAACACCATGCTCGTCGGTGTTCCAACCGGCATCAAGGTGTTCAACTGGCTGGCAACCATGTGGGGTGGCAAGATTCACTTTGATGCCCCCATGAAGATGTGCCTGGGCTTCATCTGGCTGTTCGTGATTGGCGGCGTGACCGGGGTCATGCTGGGCTCGATTCCGGTTGACTATGCGCTGCACGACTCCTACTTCGTCGTCGGCCACTTCCACTACACCATGGTGGGCGGGGCCGTGTTCGGCATCTTCGCAGCCATGTACTACTGGTACCCGTTCTTCTTCCAGCGCCGCATGTACCACGAAGGGATGGCCACGCTGCATTTCTGGACCATGTTCGTCGGGTTCAACTTGACGTTCTTCCCGCAGTTCATCCTTGGGCTGCAAGGCATGCCGCGCCGGTACTACGACTACCTGCCGGAGCTAACGTTCCTTAACCAATTGTCCACCGTGGGCGCCTTCATGATTGCGGCCAGCATCTTGGTCTTCCTCATCAACGTCATGTGGACGCACATGAACGGTGACAAGGTCACCGAAGACCCCTGGGGTGGCGACCGACGGGTTGAATGGAAACTGTGGGAGGAAGGCCGCGTCGTGCACGGTGAAGGCCTGATTGTGGACCACGATCCCATGACGTTGCAAGAACAAGCTGCCCGCGAGGAGGCCGACCAATGAGCCCGCCTGAAACCGCCGCTGGCCACGCCGGCCACCCATCGCATGACGACGAGCACCACTTGCACCTGCCACACGGTAGCTGGAACCCCTTCTGGCTTGCCATGGCCATCGCCGTCGTGGGCCTGGGCGTGGTATTCCCCATCTTGGTCATTCCCGGCCTAGCCTTGCTGGTGGCTGTCATCATTAGTTGGGTCAAGGAGGACTTTCAATGGTGGAAGGAGGACATTGGCACCGGCCCCGGCATTGCGATGAGTGGCCTCAAGTTGTTCATTTCGTCTGAGGTGTTCATCTTCGGCGGCCTGTTTTCGGCCTACTTCGCCTTCATGCGCATGGCGGACCATTGGCCGGATGCCCCCGTCCACCTGCCCGTCGTCAAGACCGGTATTTTCAGCCTGTTCCTGTTTGCCTCAAGCGCTACCGTTCACCAAGCGGAAAAGCGCCTGCACGCCGGTGACAAGAAGGGCTTCCACCAGTGGTGGGCCGCGACAATTGTCCTTGGCGGCATTTTCCTGTACGGTCAGGTAGACGAGTACCTCACCCTCATCCACGAAGGTGCCACGCTCGGCAGCAGCCAATTCATGAGCAGCTTCTACATGATTACCGGGACGCACGGTCTGCACGTCTTTGGCGGCGCCATCTTCCTCGTCATCGTGTTGATTCGCAGCATGAAGGGACAATACGACGAAAAGCGCCACGTGGGGCCTTCCGCGGCAGCGCTGTATTGGCACTTTGTGGACATTGTGTGGGTCTTCGTGTTCACGGTGTTCTACATCGTGCCCTACTTCCAAGGCGCCTTTACCGGCGGCCACTAGCCAAGGGAGAATCATGGACAAGGAACAGCGCAACGTCCGCAACCTCGTGCGATGGATTGCGGCCTTCGTCGCGTGGCCTGCACTTAGCTTGGGCCTGGTGTTCTTGCTTGAGCCGCAGGAGCACATCGCACACATTGTCGGCCTGATTCCGCTGGGCGTGGCCGCGCTGCTGGTGTTCTGGAAGGCCGAGAGCATTGCGGTGCGGATTCAACCAGCTATGGACTAGTGGCGGATTCGGGAAGGCCGCGCGCCAGTGGGGGTCAACCGGCCACAAGGAGCCGAGGTTCGACCCAGTACGGGCCCGCACCCGGTCAACCGCACTCAAGATATGGCAGTTCATGCGTGGGCATGGCAGATTGGGTCCCCTTCGTGGTCGCAGCCCTCTTGGCGGGGGGGCTCGCCGCCTGGGCCGAGAACAGCGACCTGCCGGAAGTGACGCCCAGCCAAGCAGGAGCCTGGGAAGGCCACCGCGTGATCCTCACGGGCTCCATCATCGATATTCGGCCCGCCGGTGAGCGGCTGGCGTTGGACCTCGCGGATGACCACGTTGTGCTCCCGGTCCTGGCACCAGCCGGCACCTACCATCTGGGAGGTCCGGCCTCCGCCACGGGGCGTCTCGCCGGGCTTGACGATGGGCTCCTGATGTTCGCCGACAACATCCAAGCGCCTCTTGCCACGCCGGCCACGCCCAGTTGGGCCCAAGTGGCCAATGCCCCAACCGATTGGGCCGGTCACTTGATTCGCCTAGATGGCCACGGCGACGGGACCTGGCTAACCTCCGGCCCGTATCGCATCATGAGCAACCACCAAGGCCCCGGCCCGGTCCATGGCGTCATCTGGCTTGAGCCCTCTTGCCTTTGCTACGAATTGCGCACGTCGTCCTCGATTGACTCCGCTGGGGGCCAGGCGCAACAGGGAGGCGTTGCATCGAATGGATGATGGCCACCCTCGTAGGGGCCACGCTCGGCTTGGCGACGGGGCTTGTTCCCGGGCTCCATGTCAACACGATTGCCGTCGTGATGCTGACCACCGTGGCGCCCAGTGAGGCCAGCATGCTCGCGCTCGTTGCCATTGGCACCGTTCACACATTTGTTGGCATTGTGCCCTCCACGTACCTTGGCGCGCCGGATGAAGACACGGCACTCAGTGTTTTGCCGGCTCACCAATTGCTGTTGGCCGGCCAAGGGCCAGCTGCGATTCGCATCAGCGTCGTGGCGAGCCTTGCGGCACTCGTCGCCGCTGCAGCCCTCATTTTGCCTTACAAATGGGTCCTCCTGGAACCAGGTCAGGGGCTCAGGTGGCTCGAACGCGGAACACCCTGGATTATGGCCGGCGTCGTCATCGCGCTCCTTGTCACACAGCGGCACCGGCGGTGGGTGGCGGGCGGTGTCTTTGCGCTTGCGGGGCTGCTCGGTTGGGTCGTGCTGGGGATGGTCCTACCGAATGGCGCATCACCCCTGCTGCCGCTCTTATCCGGGCTGTTCGGCGCTCCTACCCTGCTTTGGAGCCTGCAAACCGCGCCCGCGCTACCGTGCCAAGCACGCCCTGCCCCCGGCCGGCGTCGCGTGCGCGACGACGTGGCCCGAGGGGTCGCGGCGAGCCTTTGGACAGCGGTGCTTCCCGGGCTCACGTCCGCTGTCGCGACGGCCCTCGCGAGCGTCGGCAAGAAGCGGTCGCCCGAATCCGTCATTGCCACGTTGTCCGCCGTCAACACCGCCCATGCCGCACTCGCAATGCCGGTTCTGTGGATGACGGCCCATGCGCGCACTGGCCTGGCCCAGGCAGTCGCCACGCTGCCGATCGAATCGTGGCAGGCAGGCGCGCCGCCGCGCCTTCTGGTCTTGGTGCTGGCGGTAGCCCTCGCCGCGGGCGTTATCGGGGCCGTGGGAACGCTGGCCGTAGAGCGATTGATTCGCGGCCGCGTCCACCGCGTCCCCAGCCGCACGTTGGCCAGCCTAGGGCTCTCGGTCCTTGTGGCCATGGTTGTGTGGTTCACGGGCTGGCCGGGACTCATTGTGTTCACCGTTGCGGCGGCGGTCGGCGCCCTACCGCTCATCTATGGGGTTCGACGCGTCAACCTCGTTGGGTGTCTGCTGGTACCCATCCTCATCTATGCGTGGACGTGAGCTTGGGCGCGTGCCTGGTCCAGCCAGCCCCGTGCCTGGGTCGACGCGGTGGAATCGCCTTCCTCGTGGCTCACCCAGATGGCCGCCACTTCGGCGGAGAGTCGTCCGTCCAGTAGCGCTTGCTTGGCTGCAATCGCGTCGGCTACTGGGCTGCCGGATGTCGTTTCTTCTTCCCTGCCGGGGGGGTTTTCAAGCTGCGCCCCGAGGTCAGCAGTTGCCGATAGTAGGCGAGGGTCCGGCCGAAAACCGCGTGGAATCGGCACCGCCGTACCTTTGTCCACAATCCACTGTTCGTCGCTGGGTCGAAGGACGCCCGCTGCTTGGGCAGCGGCAACAAAGCGCCGCGCGTCGCCTGGCGGCATCCACCCAAGCTCGAGGCTCAAGGTGTGGGTCCACGCGCCTGCGGTCAATGCGTGGTGGCCGGTGCGTCGGGCCGCAGCGCCAAATGTTGTGGCGAGCAGGGCCGTCTCAGAGGATTGCACGCGGGGCCTCGGGCACGGCGGGCATCGCTTCGGCTTCTGCCTCGTCTTCTTCCTCGGCCTTGGGGCGACTGGCAAGAACTTCGAGTCCCAATCCCCACGGTCCCTCCTCCTCGCGCCAGGCAAACACTGCGTGGTCGTCGGCCGGAACGTCGGCGGCAATCGCTTCCGCGCTGCCGCGAAGGACGAGGTCCAAGTCAAAGTTCGCCGCCGCAGCCAAAATTGCGTCGACGTCCGCTTCGTCGCCGGCGTCTACCCCGAGTAGTCCCGTGCCGTACAAGCCGTCCAGCCATGCGTCCATGTCGTCCTTTATGTGCCGCCACCAGAGGAGAATCCGGGTCGGTCCGCTCATGGTCAAATCGAGGACATCTTCGGGGTCCTCGGGGCTCGCGTCCGACCATACGGGAACAAGGCCCGCCAAGCGCTTGAGATGCGCAAAAGGGACGCCGCGCAGGCCTTGCGGCGGCGGGCTCACGACGAGCAGGGGCAATTGGCGGCCCTCGATGGCTTCGCGCCAGGCGGGCAGGGGCTCGCGCTCCGCTAAACTCGGTAGATTGGCCCCGGCAACGGTCCCGTCCGCGAGGCGAATGCCCTGCAAGCGAATCGGATTCATACGTGGGCGACGGAGGGCTGCGTTAAAGGGGGCACGGCCCTGCGGCAGCTTGCCCCTGTGATGAATGAATCCAACGCTGAACTTGTGATGACAAGACGGGCGGGCTGAGGGGCAAAGTCACCACGGCGCCGACGCCACCGGTGCGCTCAAATATGGGTCTCGGGTCGGCCGGCCTGCGCCCCCTCAACAGGGGGAGCAGCCATTCGCGGGAGTAGTGTAGCGGTATCACCGTGCCTTGCCAAGGCACGAACTCGGGTTCAAATCCCGGCTCCCGCACTTTACCGGTGTACGTGCCGAACTGGCCATTGGTGGAGGCGCAGTATTCAGGTTTGTAGATGGGCGGAGGTCGCGCCGACGGGTCCCGTATTTCGGACGGCCACGTGGTCCGGGCTCACAATCTCGATGTTGGCCTCGGAGAACAAATCCATGATCCGTTCCATGATGCGCGAGCGCGTTTGAACCATGGTTTTCGGGTCGTGAATAAACGCATGCAACGTGTATGCGACGGCGAAGTCCCCTAAGGCCTCCTGAAAGACCGTGGGCCCGGGCTCCTGGCGCACGCCCTCTATGGCGGTCGCTTCCTTCAGTAACTCATGGGCACGCCGCCAGGGAACATCGTAGCCTAGGCCGATGCGTACCTCCACGGCTACGCCGCTGCCGCCGGAGTCGCGGCTGTAATTGATAATGGGTCCAGCCAGGACCAATTGGTTGGGAATTGCAATGTCCTCGTTCCGGATGGTTCGCAGGCGGGTTACAAACATGGTACGCGCAATCACGTCGCCCGTCGTCTCGTTGATGCGAACTCGCTCGCCCCGTTGGATGGCCTTGGTGTAGGTAAGGACGATGCCGGCCACGGCATTTCCGACCGCCGTGCTGGCTCCAATGCTAACGAGGGCGCCAACGAAAATGGCAATGCCCTGGAATCCGGTCGTGCCGCTGCCCGGCAGCAAGGGAAAAATCATGATGGCGGTCAGGGCCACGGCCGCGAAGCGAACGAGGCCGTACGTTTGTCGTGCCCAGGTCGGGTCAAATCGCCCTAGGCGGATTCTACCGCGCCGGACCTCCTCGAAAAGCCACCGCAGCACCTTGAGAATCACCACTACAACGGCGATGGTGACAATAATCTGACCCAGGTTTGGTAGGTAGTCAACAAAGCCGCGCCAGAGAGCCCTTACCGTGGCCGCGACGAACGACCAGGCGCGGGCGGGCACTTGCTCCCAAATGGGCAGTACAAGGACGACGAGCAACAGCCACATGGCGGCGAGCAGCGCCTTTAGAAGGAAGGCTGCAACGTTGTTGGCGACATGGAGAAGGCCGCGAATCCAGCCGGTGCCAAACAACGACAAGTTCGCAATGCGAAGCGGAGGTCGTGGCGTCCAGGGCGCTTTGCGAACTTTCACATCTAGGTGGTCGTGGAAGCGGGTCGCCAACCACCAAAGGCCGCCGGCTGCCACGGTAATGAGGGCCACGAGCAGCGTTGCCATGGGCCAAGAAAATGAAGCCACGCAGGGGAACG
>JBFJXH010000050.1:0-12249 GCA_041623215.1 Thermoplasmatota archaeon | reverse complement strand
GCCCTGACGGCAGGTGAAATACGGGGCCTCCTGGACCCCTTCGGCTTCCTTATGGGCGACACATCAACGGGCGAGCAAGCAGAACACGCCTTGTGGTTCTACGTCGGCCGAATCCTCGTCGAAGCGCACGGGGGCACCCTTAACATCGAAAACTTGGGCGCTATGACGCGCTTCGAAGTGCGCTGGCCTGTCCACGGCGTAAGGTCGGACGAACCTTTGCCTGGCCTGCTGCCCCGCACGGGCGCAGTTGACGACCTGCCCGAGTCCTCCACCGCGCAGCCGACCGCCCGCCAGGCCCCCGGCCAGACGCGCGCTCCGGGGACCCCGTCGGCGGGCCGTGAAGCGGCCGACGAAGACGGGCAAGTAACGGAGGAACCGGCCGATGCCACAGCATCTACGCCGCGCTAGCTAGAAGGGCCGGCGACACAAGCACTAAGCGTGGCCGGCAAACTGGGCGGCTCCATGAAGCACACCTACGCCTGGGTGGCAGCCCTAGTTGCACTCCCGGCCTTGGCTGGCTGCCTCGGCGACGCCAGCGACGATTCGCCCCTTGATGACGCGAATGACATGCCTGCCTTGGCGCCCTTTGTGAACCCCATCAGTGTCGGTCACGACCACGACACCCTGGAGGGCCATGAGCACGCCAATAACATGCACCTCATTGCGACCGAGCCGGTGACGCCGGATGGGCCGCCCGGCTACATGGCAGAAATTGACATTGCCGGCGACCACGCGTTCGTGGCCATCATGAACGTCGGTTTTGCGATTATCGATGTCAGCGACCCGGCCAACCCTGTGACCGTGAGCATCGTGGAAGTGGAAACACCCGCGCCGCCGGTCGTCGGACATTACACGGCGGACCTCAAGGCAGACGCAGAAGGCAACTGGGTTTTCCTGGCGATGGAACTCTCCACGACGCCGGGCGTTTTGATTTACGACGTGCGGGACAAGGCGAATCCACAATTGGCCGGGTTCTGGCCCGCGCCCGGCACGCTACTTGGCTGCCACATGGTGGAATATGCATCCATCAACGAAGAAGAATACCTGTTTTGTGCACCCCTGGACAATGCGGTTTACGTCGGGCGTATCCTGCCTGCAACGCCAAGTGGCCAACGGGAAATTGTCACCGTGGCTCGCTGGGTGCCCAATCACCCCAAGTTTGTCGAGCAGCAAGTGGCGGCACTACAGAATGACCCCGTGGGCTACCCCTTCAAGCACGTCAGCGGCCACCAGGACATGACGTTCCAGGAGGACCCCTTGACGGGCACGCCCATGCTCACTGTTTCGTTCTGGAACCTGGGCACGCGCTTCGTGGACGTTAGCATCCCTGAAGTCCCGATTGAGGTTGGGTCCTGGGACGGCGAGGATGGCGACATGTACACGGGACTCATCCACACGAGTATGATGATGGCTCAAGGTGACCGGCGGATTGCCTTCAGTGCGCCAGAAGTGGCCCGGCCCCCGGCCCTGTTCGTGCTTGACATCACGGACTACGACAACCCAACGGTCCTCGCCCAATGGGTCGCCCTAGACGACTTCGAAGGCGAGGACACCACCTTCAGCTTGCACAATTTCCAACTCGTGGGCGACCGCCTTTACATGGCCATGTACCACGGTGGCGTCTGGGTCCTCGACATCAGCAACCCCGAGGTTCCAACGCCCGTTGGCAGTCACCCCGTGAACGGGGACCGACCTGACGGCGCCGATTACCGGCCCGGCGTTTGGGACGTTGTGGTCCACCGAGGCTACACCATTACTGCCGATGGCAATGCCGGCCTGACGGTGCTCCACTACGCCGAAGACCCGATTGGTTCCGAAGAGCACAGTGGATTTGCCTAGGGCGGGGGTTAGAGGCGCTCGGCCAGCCAGGCGGACAACTCGGCCATTGCCACGCGCGTCTGCTGCGTCGAGTCGCGGTCACGCACCGTCACTGCGTCGTCGTGCAACGAGTCGTTGTCAACGGTAATGCAAAACGGCGTACCCACCTCGTCTTGGCGGGCGTAGCGGCGGCCAATACTGCCGCTGCCATCGTAGTCCGTGAGCACTCCGTCGCCACGCAAGCTGGCCTCGAGCCGCTCGGCCAAATCCGGCAAACCATCCTTGTTTGTTAACGGCAAGATGGCCACTTGAACCGGGGCGACCGCGGGCGCCAAACGGAGCCGCGTGTAGGCGTCGCCCTCCTTCTCCGTATGCTCGTAGGCGTGCTCCCACAGTGCATACAAGATGCGGTCAACGCCGAAGGACGGCTCAATGACGCGCGGAATCAGCCGGTACGCCGAAACGGTCCATGAGCCGCTTCGGACCCGAATCGCCTCGGATGGTACCTCGATCGTTTGACCGTCCACTTCGACGAAAACGGCTTCGGTGGCAGGCTCCGCGTCGGGCCCCTTCACCAGCAGGTCCTCTTCGAGCCATGCTGCTTCGTGGCCGGCGGCGCGCAGGGCGCTGGCCGCGTCAAAGGATGCCGTGAGCGCCGCTGCAATCGGCTTTGCCTGCGCCTTGAACGTGCGGCCGAGCATGCCAAGGTCTGGCTCGTAAGCGGTGGCCTCGAAGGTGAGCGGTTCGGGCAGGTCGACGGTAACTTGGAAGTCGCTTGCTTTTCCGGTGTGCGTGGCGTGCTGCTGTAGGTCGTAGCAGCCGCGATCTGCGATGCCCACGCACTCAACCCAACCGTACCGGGCCGAGTAGAATTCGGCGTCCCAGCAGTCATTGGCGTAGTGGGCCATTTCGTCGTCCAAATGTTGCCGGAAGCGAAGACGCGCGGGGTCCACGCCGGCGGCAACGAGGAATTCCTGGGTCAGCGCGAGGAAGTACCCCAGTGCCTCGTTTCCCACCATGCCGGATGCAACGGCGTCGCCAATGGATTTGACGACCGGCACCTCGTCCGTGTTGGGGACGAAGGTTGCGTGGCGGTCTGCCACGGACCGAAACGCCGGTAGGGGCGTGTTCGTGTCGGTGAAGAAAACCTCCGCTTCCATCATGTGAAACTCTCGTAGTCGAAGCATGCCTTGACGGGGGCTAATCTCGTTGCGGTTGGAGCCTCCGACTTGGATGCCGCCAAACGGCATTTTGCCCCGGAAGAATCGCAGCAAATGCGGGAAATCGGTGAAAATGCCTTGGGCCGTTTCGGGGCGTAGGTAGCCTGTGCGCCCGCTGCCTGGGCCAATTTCCGTGTTGAACATGAGATTCATCGGCTTGGCTGGCGTCCACTCGGGGTTACCACAGGTCGGGCACTTGGGCTCAAGCGCCGCAATTTCGTGGTCAATGGCTTCGGCAGACAGGGCGTCTGCGGTCCCTTGGAATCCTGCTGCTTCTACCAGGTGATCGGCGCGAACTGGATGGCCCTTGGCACACCGCACCACCAGGTCCGTAAATTCATCCACATGGCCAGAAGCCTTGAGGACGTCGTGGATGGTCACGCGCGGACAGGCAACCTCGGCCATGGGCACCGCGCACGTCGTGAAGGTGCGGCGCCATAGTTGCTCGAAGCGGTTCTTCATGACGGCGCCCAGCGGCCCATAATCATACAGGCCCGCCGCGCCTCCATACACCTCGAAGGCGGGAAACAGGAAGCCGCGACGTTTGGCCAAGTCCATGACGGCGTCGGTGACGTCGGGCCAGTCCGTGGAGGCGGTTTGGGTTGAGGTGGTCACGGCCACGGCGCGGCGACCTTGGCCCGGCTCAAAGGTGTTGCCAGGCCGAGGTGCTGCCGGCGGCCTAAACAATGCCCCTTTGCCGCACTTCGTAGTTCTGGTGGTTGCTACTTGTGACGCCGTCGAACGTGACCCATGCGTTGTAGCGGTGGCCGCCGCTCATTTGCACCGTGGAGTCGTGGGAGTCGGTGAACAAGAAGCGTGCATTGCCAATGGCATCGGTTGTGCCGGTTTGGCGGCCTTCGTGGAATCCGCTGCCGGGCGGGGCAATCATGTCGCGCGAGTCGAGGGCTCGGTAATGGTGTTCAATGACCACGTCGGCGCCAGGAACGGCGGCTCCGTTCAGGAAGCGCGCGTCAACGCGCACTTGCATATCTGACTGGGTGTGCAAGTTGGGTGGCACGCGAATCGCCACCTTGACGGGGACGAGTAGGGACCAGCCCGCGTCTTCCGTGACGATGCCGTTTGAGCCAATGACGCGAAGCGAACTGGCCGCGTCCCCAGTCGGGACGGTGCCGGTCAGGTTGAGGTCAATAGATTCGCGGGGCCCGAGGGTTACGTTGGCTAACGAGTTCCAGCCCCATGCGGGATCACCAATCACCTGGAAGGAAATCTCCCTTGTCTCGTTGCGGCCGTTGTACACGGCCATGGGTAACAGAACGTCGTCACCAGGAGAGAATTCGAGCCGGTTCGTGCCGTAGTGGGAAAGGGAGAGTTGCAAGGTTACCGGCAAGGGTGGCGTGGGCAAAACTGCGGTGCCGGGGGGGTACAAGTCGCCGTCACCTGGGCATTCGTCCAGGCACACGCCCTCCGAAGCCAAGGCGCCGGCCAGGAAGGCATCGCCGCCTGCTGCTTGGTAAGGCGTGTCGCCCTGGGGGCCGCCCCTAAACCACGCCGTTTTGACAACAACGTCGAGGGCGCCACCGGAGGTCCAAGTGGGGTCCAGGTCGTAGGTCACTTGTTGTCCTGGGTCAGCGTATTGGTTGGGTGTGAAGGACCCCTCGAGCGAAACGCCTGTCCAGGTGGCGCTCACGGAGCCAAAGAAGGGAACATCGCTGGCGTTGCGAAGTTCCAGGTCCATGCGATATGTCACGCTGGCAATGGGGGGTGTGCCGAGGTCCTCGTGGTCGTCCACCTGGAGGCGGAGGCGGAGGCTATCGGAAGGGAAATGATAGGTCCAGCCGAGGCAAATGACGTCCGCAGCGTCAACGGTGTGGTTGGTCGTGTGGTAGCTGTAACGGGGCTCGGTTTGGCCTTCGCCGAACCAGACAATTGTGGCAAGGCCCGCGCATGATGGCGATGGCTCACTGGGTCCACCAAAGGCCGCCATTCCAGGGGCGGGAACAAGCATCGCTAGGGCGACGGCCACCACGGCCAGTCGCGCCAAGGTAAATCCACCTACGCGCATGAATGGAAAGGGTCCGTCATGGGCTTTAAGATTCGGCACGGGGTTGTCGTTGCGGTTCGTGGGAACCCGCGTCGGTGGCGGCACTCGGCGCTGTCCAGCCCGGTCGGTCGTCGGGTGCCGGGGGCAGGGGGTTGGGTGGCAGAACAACATGGTCAAGGGGGGTGCCAGTGGCCGCCGGGAGCACCGGAGGGAGCTTCAGGAGTTGCCGGCCGTTCCAAGTCATCATGCGAAGAAGTTCATCCGTTTGAGTGGATGGAAACCAGGCCTTGAGGCGAGCAGCCTCCTGCAATAAGTCGCCGTCTTGGAGCATGCCGTTGTCGGTGCCAAGGGCCACGGTACACCCGGCCTCCTGCATGGCTGGAAGCGGCGTCTTGAGTCCGAAGAATCGGTTGGAACGGGGGCACGCGACGATGGGGATGTCGTGCTCCGCCAGAATGCGAAAGTCCTGCTTGTTGGCCTTGGTGCAATGGACGACGAATCGGGGCGCCAAGGCGGCAATCCTCTCCGCGTCGTCGCGGCGGTCTTCCGACAGGTGGATGGCCCAGGGTCGCTTGGCGTCATGGCAGGCCTCGGCCCACGCGTCGATGTCGCGTTGGCGCTCAAAGTCGCGGACCCCGGACAAGCCAATGCCATCCACACGCTCCAGCAGGGCGTTCGCCTCATCTTCGTCAAAGGTGTTCCTGGCCGGGCGGCCGTAGATGACGGGCGTGCTGGCGGCTTCGTGTCGAAGGCCGTCAAGCAGCAGGCTGCCGTCTAGGCCGCCTTCGCGAAAGTCGATGAAGTGGCTGGTTCCGATGGCTGCCATCTCGTCGGTATAATGGAGGATGCCTTCGACGAGTTGGTTTGGCCTCGCGGTTGCGAGGTGTCGGTGTTTGAAGCCGCCGGGTCCGACGAGGCTGGCGACGTCGGTGGGCTTGCCGGGGGCGTCGCGCAGGAAAGCGTCGGCAACGTGTGTGTGCGCATTGACGGGCGGCGGGCAAATCCACCCGGTGGCCATCGGCTTCTCTGGTGGTTCGTCGTCGAGGCCAAAGTCGGTGACGCGACCTTCGTCGGTTTGGAGCCAGCCCGCTTCGCTGCGGTCGTGCAGGAGAACCGTGCCAGCGAAGACGGCCACGGGCCCGCGACGCGGCGGCGGGGTAAGGCTTTTGACTACCTTGAGCCTCAGACTACCTTGAAGCTCTATGGCCAAAGACCCTCAAGGCAACGGAGAACTCGCTCGTTTCCGGGAGAAACTGGACCGTGAGCTCAAGAGCGGCATCATTGGCCTCGTTCTGCTAGCTGCCGTTGCACGCCGCGGCCCCGACTACGGCTACCGCTTGCTGGCCGCCATACGAGACGCCAGCGATGGCACGCTCCGGTTCAAGGAAGGAACCGCCTATCCCCTGCTCCAGCGCCTCGAGAAGGCAGGCCTGGTCACCAGCTACTGGGGTACCGGTGACAGCGGCCCCCCGCGGCGGTACTACCAAGCCACCGCCGCCGGCACGACTGCTCTCGACGCAGCCCTCGATGACTGGGCAGGCCTAACGGCCGCCGTCACGCAAACACTCGACCAACTAACGGACAATCCCGACAACGAAACCAAACGCAAGGAGACTGCCAAATGACCCGCATTGACGATTACCTAAACGAAGTGAAGCGCCATCTGGCGGCGCCCAAAGCCGACAAGAGTCGCATCCTCGACGAACTGCGAAGCCACCTCACCGACCAAGTGAACGATGCCGTCGCCGCCGCCGGCTCCAAAGCCGATGCCGATGCCATCACGCGCCAAGTGCTGCGAGATTTTGGCGAACCACGCGAGCTTGCCTTGTCCTACGAGCCAGAGCGAACCGTCATCCGAGACAGCAAGGGCGAGGTCGCCCTGCAAGTGACGCGGGACGTGGCGCGCGGCACCGGCCGGGTGCTCAAGTTCACAATCTTGACCCTGCTCGGCATCGCCGGCTTCGTCGTCCTCGTGGGAGCCTTCCTGACTGTGTTTCTGGCCGACGACTTTCGCGAGTTAGCGCAGGATTACGCACCCGAACCCGTCTACATGCATGACCGACAATGCAGCGACCCGTGCAATGGCGTCATGGATGAGTCCAGTTTCTTTGTCCATGGGAATGCGCGAGAAGTCCGGTTTGACCTGTCGGTGATGCCGTGGCCGGATACCCTTACGGATCCGGGCAACCTAGGCACGGTTCGCATCCAGGTGATCGACCCAAGCGGCGACGTGCGTTTCGATCGCACCTTCACAGGCAACGAAGGCCAAGAAGCCAGCAACATCGCATGGCAGCCGGAGCAAGGCGATTGGAGCATCTCGTACGACTACACGTTGTGGCGTGGAGCCGTGGATGTCGAGGTGTGGACGGTGGGTCTCGCGCCGTAGGCCTGCACGCCCCGTGGCGCCCCGCGATGGGCCTAAAGCTAGCTGGTGCGCTGGTCGGCCGTGGCGAAGAGCTACGTCCTTGCCATTGACGCTGGCACCACGGGCATCACCTGCTTGGTCCTCGACGACGCCAGAACGGTCCTTGCACGCTCCTTTGCCGAGTTTACCCAATATTACCCCAAACCGGGGCTCGTGGAACACGACGCCAACGAAATCTGGGATACCACACAACTGGTCGCCCGCCGTGCGCTCAAGAAGGCGGCGGTGCCCGAGTCCAAGCTCGGTGCCATCGGCATAACCAATCAACGCGAAACGACCGTAGTATGGGCGCGAGTGACGGGGGAACCCATCCACCGCGCCCTTGTCTGGCAAGACCGCCGCACTGAACCCCAATGTGCCAAACTGCGCCGCAAGTGGCAACGCAAGGTGCAAGCCAAGACCGGACTCGTGCTTGACCCGTACTTCTCGGCCAGCAAATTGTCGTGGATTCTGACCCATGTCCCTGCTGCTCGCGAGCAAGCCAAGAGCGGCAAGTTGGCCTTCGGTACAATCGACTCGTGGCTCTTGTGGAATCTAACCGGGGGAACCGCCGCCGCCGGCGCAGTCCATGCCACGGACGACACCAACGCAAGCCGAACCAACCTCTTCAATATCCACACAGGCGAATGGGATGAGGAACTGCTGGATTTGTGGCATGTGCCGGCCCCCTGCCTGCCCGAGGTTCGACCGTCCAGCCACATCTACGGGGCCGCTACGACTCTTGGTGGAGCGCCGGTAGCCAGCCTCGTTGGGGACCAGCAAGCCGCCTTGTTTGGCCAGGGTTGCACACGCCCGGGCGACGCTAAGAACACATACGGCACCGGCTGCTTTCTGTTGCAACATACGGGCGGCGAGGCTGCCGCGAGCAAACGGGGACTGCTAACGACCCGCGCCGCCAGCATCGATGAGACTCCCCAATATGCGTTGGAAGGCAGCGTTTTCGTCGGCGGTGCCGCGATTCAATGGCTGCGAGATGGACTGCAACTCATTCCCGATGCGCCCGCAGTAAACGACTTGGCGGCGGAGGCGGGAGATGACGCCAATGGCGTCGTGATTGTCCCTGCCTTCACCGGCCTTGGCGCACCCCATTGGGATGCCGATGCACGGGGCGCAGTGTTTGGGATTACGCGCGGCACTACGGGGGCGCATCTGGCCAGGGCGACCCTGGAGGCCATCGCGCATCAATCAGCCGACGTGTTGTGGGCTATGGAAAAGGACTCGGGCCACAAGATTCCGGAGCTGCGCGTGGATGGCGGAGCCACCAATAGCTTTCCTCTGATGCAATTCCAAGCGGACCTGTTGGGTCGCCCTGTCCGGCGCCCGGCTAACGTGGAATCCACGGCCCTGGGCGCGGCTTATCTTGCCGGCCTTGCCACCAACATTTGGACCGTTGACACAGTCCACGCAGCAACTGGCAAAGACACGCTTTGGGAGCCCGCGATGAAGCGCGGCGATGTTCGCAGCCGGGTCCGGCAATGGAATCAGGCCGTGAAAGCGGCGCGGAAGTTCAAGCCATAGCGGCGCGCTTGGGCGGGTGCCAACGAGGGTTGATGGATTCCGCCTTGGCGGGGTGAAGCACCCCCACCACAGGTGGCCCGCCTGCCGCCGCATTGCTGCCAGCCGCGCTAGGCTTTGGCTTGCTTCAACGCCTCGGCAACAACATCCATGGCGCCGTTGATTTGGCCTGCCGTGACGTTGAGCGGCGGAATGAAACGGATGCCCGATTTGCCGCAACCCAACACGACAAGCCCATTCTTGACGCAGAGGTCTTCGACCTTGTCGGCCATCTTCGGGTTGTGGCCGCCCTTCTTGTCAACAAAGTCAATGGCGCGCATCAAGCCGAGGCCGCGGGAGTCGCCCAGGGTGGCGTGTTGTTCCTTCATTTCGTCGAGCCGCTTAGCCATCAATTCGCCCATCTTGGCACTGTTGGAAACTAGATCTTCGTCCTCGATGACGTCAATGCTCGCGAGGCTGCCGGCACAGGCGACCAGGTTACCGCCGTAGGTGTTGGAGTGAACGCCCTGCGCCTTAAAGTCCAGATCGGCGCGGACCACGCTGGCACCAATGGGCATGCCGCTGCCCATGGCCTTGGCGATACTGACGATGTCCGCCTTCACGCCGAAGTGGTCACTACCGAACCACTTGCCCGTGCGGCCGAAGCCGGTCTGCACTTCGTCGGCGACCAAGAGGATGCCATGCTCATTGCAGAACTGCTGGAGCATTTTGGGCCACATCTTGGGGGGGACATGGTATCCGCCCTCGCCTTGGACTGGCTCCCAGAACAAGGCTGCCGCGTCTTCGACGGGCAACTTGGTCTGCATCAGGTACTCAAGCGCGTCCATTGCACGGTTGGCCAATTCTTGCGGCTCGTCGTAGCCGTTGATTCCCCAGAGGTTGCGAAACGGTGCGGGAAAGGGTACGTGGTGGACGCCGGGCATGCTCGGGCCGCTGAGGCTTTGCTGCACCGCCTTGGACGCGGTGAGACTCATAGCTCCCTGGGTGCGGCCGTGGAACGCGCCCTGGAAGGCAATGAATTGGCGGCGCCCCAGGTGGTTGCGGGCAAATTTGAAGGCCGCCTCGTTAGCCTCGGCGCCGGAGTTGCAGAAGAAGGTCTTGGTGGCACCCTTGATGGGGACCAATTTGTTCAGGCGTTCGGCGAGGTCCGCCTGTTGGGAGTAGTAGTAGTCGGTGCCGGCGAAGTGCATCATCTTGGCAGCCTGGTCCTGGATGGCCTTCACGACGCGAGGGTGGCAGTGTCCGGTGTTTAGCACACCAATGCCGGCGGCGAAGTCCAGGAATCGGTTGCCATCCACATCCTCTACGACGACGCCTTTGCCGCGGACACCAGCGATGGGTGCGCACTTCGTGGTGGTGGCGAGGTACTTGGAATCCTTGCGGATGATTTTCTTGGCTTCCGGGCCAGGAATGGCAGTCTTGAGCAGCGGCTTGGTCTCGGTTCCTCGAATGGCCATTTGTTCACTCCGTGGTTGCGAACGGCCGAATGGCACTCCCTATTTCAGACGACCCGCACGAAATCCGAAACACGCCTCCGGATTCCGTAGCGGGGGCCGTGGAGGCCAGCTGCCTGGCACCCGGCATCGGCATGCCTCGCGGTGGTCCTGCAGACCCGTTTGACCTAGCCGAAGCTCTTCAGTGCTCGTTGAGAATCAAGCGACTGCGCGTACCCTGGACGCCCTCCAAGGCACGCACTTGGTCGATAAGCGTGTTGAGATCGTCTGGATTTCCTAAATCTGCCACCACCGACAAATCCCAGTCGCCCGTCGTTTCCCATACCAACTCAACCGCCGGCCAAGCGGCAATGGCGTTGGCCGTGGCAGCGGTCGGCGCGCCACCCGTGTTGACCTCGATGAGGGCACGCACACCGCCACCCCGGGTGCGCACGGTGAAGCGCTGAATTTCGCCCGATGCTTGTAGGCGCTTCATGCGACCACGAATGGTTCCCTCGCTTACGCCGAGTGCTTGAGCCAAGGATGCAAACGTGGCTCGTCCGTCGCGCCGCAGCAAATTCAGCAAGTTGCGGTCGGTGGCATCCATCAAGCCGGCGACATCGATGCCGCTCAAAGCCTTCGCCACCATCACGTCCACCGCTAGGCAATGGTCTCACAAGACGACGACGTCGAATGTGATGCCAAAGGTAGCGTCGCCTCGCGAAATCCAATAGGTCGCGGGGGGCTCGGCGGCAGGCTGCGCTTCCTGCCATGCCTGGCCCAGGCGGGCGTTCAAGTCCGACCACACCGGTTCCTCGAGGGGTCGCTTGACTACCAAGCCATCTTCAACGGCTTCTCGAAGGATGCGCCACATGGTTTCCTCCTGGGAGCCCCAGGGGATTTCGTCCCATGGCAGCAACGTCTCATCAACCGGCGCTCCGCCGGTCTCCACGGCTTCTACCACGTACCACGTTTTGCCGCCCACGCCGCCCAGGCACCCGGCTGCCAGCACCGTTGCCACCACAGCAACGGCTACGGGAATCCTACTCACCAGCCGCCCATCATCGGCTTGGCCATAAAGCGGTTGGGGGAATCTTCGTGTGGAACCCGTGCGTCGTAATGCCGGTGGCTTTACGGCGCGGCGACTTGCCTGCGCCGTGCAGGTCCTGGAGGTTCTCATCGTCGCCGTCCCCTTACTGGTTATGGTGGACCCCCCGGCCGCCATTGGCGTCTTTCTCGGTCTCACCGAGGGCCGGACGCGCTCCGAGCGTGCAAGAATCGCGATTCAGGGGGCCGCCTTCGCGGCAGCCATCCTCCTGCTCTTCGCGTTCGGTGGCAGCGCGGGCCTCAACTATCTTGGCATAAACCTCTACTCCGTGCGCATCGCCGGCGGCGTCCTCCTCCTGATGATTGGGCTTCGCATGCTCCGGGAGGGCCGCGAAATTCCTCGCCGTGAAGTGGCCCTACCGACCGGCGGGAGTGCCGACCCAAAGGACATCCAAGACCCATCGTTCGTGCCCTTGGGTCTGCCAATGCTCGCCGGGCCGGGAGCCCTCTCCATGGTCATCGTGCAGAGCACGCAAACTGGGTTTGGGACGGTAGCTGCCGCTGTGCTGGCCACCATGATTGTGACGTTGCTGGCGCTGCTGGCCGCCACGCGCCTCGACAAGATTCTTGGCGACACGGGCCAGCGCGTGGTCACTCGGATTATGGCGATGATTGTGGTCGCGTTCAGCGTCCAATACATCCTCGATGGCATTGACCATTGGTTGGCCTGAGGGCGGCTCCACGCTGGCACGGCCAAGCCCCACGCGCAAGTTGGCACGACAAGCGCGT
>JBFJXH010000049.1:0-12272 GCA_041623215.1 Thermoplasmatota archaeon | reverse complement strand
GTCATCGGCACGCAATGAACAACGGCCCCACGCTATCGGGGCGGCCAGCCGATGACGGGCGCCAACGCGCCATGGCCGCCCCACCCCCTTTTCTTTTGTCGCTGAGGCCCCGTACCCCTGTTGTACCCGCCACTTCGGCCCAATCCACGCGAATCATTCCAGGCACGCTTGGCACCCGCTTCGCGGCTTGGCACGCCAGGCAAACCGGCCAAGAATTCATTGCGACAATTGCAAAACAATTGCATCCTGCCAAGCCGTGGAACCAGCTCCCCGTGTCCGTTCGATTGCAACAATACAAGCATGATGTGAGTGAGGTGCTTGTCCCCATTTCCCGGCACAAGTCGGGACCCACGAGGAGGAACACACATGGACGACAAGACCACCGTACGACAATACTTTGCCGCCGTCGAAGCCGGCGACATCGACCGCCTCAGCCACCTGCTGGCCGATGATTTCATCTTCGACCACCAGGCCGCGCCGCAGCCGCTGGGCCGCACGGCCTACTTGGATGTCATGGCGGCACTCGGCAATGGCATCGAAGACTGGAAATTCAACGTGGTAAGCGGCCCCGAGGGTGCCAGCCCGGTCACGTCTACGGTGCGCATCACCGGCCGCCAAGTTGCTGACGTGGATCTGTCTGCGCAGGGCTTGGGCATCGCGGTCTCCAACGGCAACACGTTCCAACTGCCCGCCGAGACGTGCAATTTCCATGTGAACAATGGAAAGATTAGCAAGATTTCCATCCCCGACGTCGGCGGTGGCGGACTGCCCGGCATCCTGGAGCAGCTCGGCCCGCAAACGGCCACGGTCTAATCAACCCTGACACCTGACACCAAGTCCTGGCGGCCCCCCGTGCTTCATAGTTTGCCGCCAGGCCCTTTTCCTTCTTCCTCCAGACCTCTACCTTCGCTGATTGGGCCAACTATCAAGAGGTGACCTGCACTCGGATGTGCATGCAGTCTCCGTGGCCCATCTTGCTTTTGATGCTAATCGTGGCACAGGCCGGGTGCCTGGGCTCGACGCCCGATGCCGCTCCGGCAGTTGATGACGATGACGAGGAGTCCGGCCCTGCCGCCACCCCCGGGCGCGAGCCCTTCGTGCGAAGCGGTACACTACGGTTGGCCGCAGGCGGCATCACACCCTTGTTCGCCGCCGAGGACCGCGACATGGAGTACAAGATTGGGAAGAACGCGACGGCAGTGCTATACGAGCTTCGCTGGCGCGACCCCGAACAAGACTTGTCCATCACCGTCCTGAAGGATGGCGCCTTCTACGACGAGGTGCCCAGTGGCGGAGTGACCGGAAGTGAAACGAGCGTGCGCCATACCGCCACCTCCGGCGACCTGGCCAAACAAGGCAGCTACGTTGCTCGGCTCTTCGGAGACGCCGCCGTTGACCAGCCCTTTGACCTAGCCATCACCGTGTTCTATGACGGTGACGTGCCCGAGGACTTCTCATCTCTCCCCTGACGTTACGGTGATATAGGACCTCCAAGTCGGGCGGCTTGCCTCTCCCTATATCCTTGCGCCCCGGGATCGCTATGACCCGTCGACGTGTCGAGGCAGGAGTATCTGCATGAAGAAACCCCGAAGTGTCAAGCGTTACTGCCCCAAGTGCGAAAAGCACACGGCGCAGGCCGTAGACCGTGTAAAGAAAAAGCGCGCCAGCGAGCTGAAGTGGGGTCAACGCCGTTTCCGTCGGGTCACCGCCGGTTACCGCGGTTTCCCTCGTCCGAAGCCCGAAGGCCGCGAAAAGCCCACCAAGCGTGTCGTACTGAAGTACACATGCAGCGACTGTTCCCGCATCCAGCAGCCTGCTGCTATCCGTGCGCGGAAGTTCGAACTGACGGAGTAATCAACATGGTCAACGCTTTCCTGAAAGTCCGCTGCGCCGATTGCAGCAACGAGCAAATCGTCTTCAGCCGCGCCGCTTCCATCGTGAAGTGCCAAGTGTGCGGCACGACCCTCGCCGAACCCACCGCGGGCAGTGCCCAGGTGAAGGCCGAAGTGGTCGCGACGCTCGAGTAAGCCTTCCGGCTTCACCTTCTCCTTTCCTTCTCGTTTCGATGCGCACTCCCCGGGCCCTTGTGGCCCTCGTGCAACCGCGCCCCCACCCAACGCAAGAGTTAGCGCGCTCTAGGCAAGCCCGCCTCCACCCACCCTTAAATCGGACCCCCCAGTGGCCCGCTCGTGGCCAAGCTCCGCGAATTCCCAGAAGAGGGCGAACTCGTCGTCGGCACCGTACGTGAAGTGCAAAACTTCGGCGCCTTCGTCACCCTGGAAGAATACCCCGAAAAGGAGGGCTTCTGCCACATTCGAGAAGTTGCTCCCGGCTGGGTCAAGCGCATCCGGGACCATGTTCGCGAAAAGCAGCGCGTCGTTTGCAAGGTGCACGCCGTCAACGAGGACAAGGGCCACATTGACCTGAGTTTGAAGGCGGTCAACGACCACCAACGGCGCGAAACCATCCAGGCATGGAAGAACGAGCAAAAAGCCGACAAACTCCTGGAAATGTACGCGGAGGAATTGGGCAAGTCAGCGGAGGAAGTGCTGGCGGACCACGGCTCCAAGGTCATCGAGGTCTTTGGCTCCCTGTACGAGGGTTTCCAAGAGGCGGCCGAATACGGCGCCGACGTCTTCAAGGACGAAGAGATTGAAGGCGACTGGATTGATGGATTTGTCAAGTTCAGCCAGGCCAACATCCAGGCAACCTTTGTCGAGATTCACGGTTTCGTTGCGGTGCAATCCGGCGACCCCTCGGGCGTCAAGCTTGTCGCCAAGGCCCTCAAGGAAGCCGAAAAGTCCCCGTACGACGACGTGGAAATTGAAGCAGCCTACCTTGGCTCGCCCCATTACCGACTTACCGTCAAGGCGCCCGACTTCAAGATTGCCGAGGAGCAACTCAAAGAGGCCGCCGACCGGGCCGTGGCGAGCATCAAGAAAGCGGGCGGCACTGGCCAGTTCCACCGCGAATTAGAGGCGTAAGAATGAGCCGCGTGCTCATGCATTTCTGTGACGCGTGCCAGGAATACACGCTCAAGACCGAGGCCTGCCCACACTGCGGCGGCAAAGTCGCCCCGAACCGCCCTCCTAAGTTCTCGCCGGAGGACCCCTACGGCTCGTACCGCCGACGCCTCAAGGCCCTGGACAAGGCCGAACGAAGCGACGATCAGAGCGCCCCCTCGGCCCCGCCACCACAAGCGGAGGCGTAGATGGAGTCCCTCCGGGTCCTTGAGTACGGCAACCCCGAACTCAATCAGCCCGTCCTCATTGAGGGCCTGCCCGGCATTGGCAACGTCGGGAGCCTCGCCGTGCAACAATTAGTGGACGCGCTTGGAGCAACGCTGTGGTGCGACATCGTCGGCAGCGATTTGCCCCCGCAAGTGACCGTACAAGATGACGGAACTGTCCGGCTTGTCCGCTGCCAACTCTGGACCGCGACCGGCGTGGTGGACCAGCGCGACGCCATCTTCCTCACCGGCGACTTTCAGCCGTTGACGTCCCAGGGCCAATACGACCTGGCCACACAAGTCTTGGACCGATGCGAGGCGAAAGGATGCCGTGAACTGTACACGACCGGCGGCTTCGGAGTAGGCACCGCAGTTGATGACCCCGAAGTGCTCGGAGCAGCCACCGACGCGGACATGGTGAACCGCCTGCGGGAAGCCAACATCCGCTTCCCGGAAGACCAGGCCAGTGGCATCATTGGCGCATCGGGTCTCTTGTTGGGCCTGGCCCAACTGCGCGGCATGACCGGCGCCTGCCTGATGGGCGAAACCAGTGGGTTCCTGGTGGACCCGCGTAGCGCCCGCGCCGTCTTGATGGCGCTTGGCCGCCTGCTGAATGTGTCCTTCCCCCTGGACGACCTCGATGCCAAAGCGGCAGAATTGGACACGGTGACCCGGCGATTGCAAGACCTTTCGGCGGCGCGCCCAGGCCCCGCCCCCGGCGACGGCGACCTCCATTACATTGGATAGCGTCATGGCACCACGTTTTAGCGCCCCGGCGTCGTCCCCCTAGTATGGCCGTGGCCCGCGCCAAAAGCCCGTCGAAGACCACCCGCTTCAACGAAATTACGAACATCCTGCTTCGCAACGACTTCTGGGGCTTGCTGCGCGCGATGCTTCGCGGCGACACCACCGGCACGCCCGGCAAGGATGGCGACAGCCCGCCCGCGCGGCTTCGACGCATTCTGGAAGACCTCGGACCGACGTTCATCAAGTTGGGCCAACTTATGGCGACTCGACCCGACCTGGTCCCCGCCCCGTATGTCGAGGAGTTCAAGCGCTTGTACGACGGCACCAAGCCATCGACCTACCCCGAGGTGCGGGAGGTCATCAAGGCCGAGCTAGGCGCCTACCCAGAGGACCTGTTTGCCACCTTCGAAAAGGAGGCGTTGGCCTCCGCCAGCGTCGGCCAAGTCCACCGCGCCACACTACCGGATGGGACGCCAGTCGCGGTCAAAGTTCAGCATGTGGGGATTGACGAGGATATGTACCTCGACTTCGAGATCCTGCGGGGAATGGTCACCTTCATCGAGAAAACCTTCGCGGCCAGCCGGGTCTGGCAACCCACAGCTCACCTAGAGGAGTTGAAACACATGATGGACCGGGAGCTGGACTACCGGTTCGAAGTGAAGAACACGCTCCGCGTGGCGCACAATTTCCGCCACGATTCTACGGTCAAGATTCCCGGCATGCACCGCGACCTTTGCGCCCGGCGCGTCATGGTCATGGAATGGATTGACGGCATCAAATTCAGCAATGCCAACGCTCCCGAATTGGACGGCATCGACAAGCGCAATGTGGCCAAGATTGTCACCCATGCCATGGCTCGCCAGATTTTCATGGACCGCATCTTCCACGCGGACCCGTCGCCGGGCAACATGATGATCATGAGCAGCGACGAAGTCTGCTTCCTTGACTTCGGCGCTGTCGGCGTGGTTACGGAGCGCAGGGCCAAGGCAATTCTTGGACTGATTACGGGAATTGCCAAGGGCGATGTGGAGCAAACCACCGAAAGCATCGTTGACCTGTGCGATGTCTACGGTGAAGTCGACCAAAAGCGGTTCACGAATGATGTGGAAAAAATCCTGGACTTTTTCGAGCGTGAGCAGGTGAGCGTCGCCGACCCTCGCATCATGGAGATGATTCTGGATTTGGCTCGCGAGCACCGCATGCTCCTGCCCCCCGATTTCATGCTCATCTCCCGCGCATTGTTCCAATTTGACGGCTTTTGCCGGGACCTCGACCCCGACTACGAAATTGTCAGCATCCTGGAACCCTTTGTGGGGCAACTTGTCTGGAAGAATATTGCCAGCAGCAAGAAACAGAAGGAGCTTGTGGAGGAGACCTTTGGGGAGTTGCTGAAGTTCGGGCGAACCTTCCCGCACGCTCTGAACACCTTGGTTCGCAAAGTCGAGCGAAACGAGCTGTCCACGCGCATTGAACTGGCGGGGCTGGAAGGTATCAAGCGGGCACATGGGCGCGGTGTGTTGAAGACCAGCTTCACCATCATGATGGCAAGCTTGGTCGTCGGACTGGGCATCGTGTATGCCGGCAGTAACCCGGATATCGCGGGCAGATACATCTTCGTCGCGGGGGCCCTGATGGTGTCGTGGGCGCTGGTCTTGATTCTCTGGAGCGAGTCGTTCAAGGGCCGTCACGACTAGCCGACCGCCCATCGGGGACAACGCAAGAGCTAATGCCGGGCGCCAGAACTTTGCTGCGTGCGCCTCGTTTTGTGGATTGGGCTTGGTGCCCTCGTTGTAATCGCCAGCGCAGCCATCGTGCCCTTCTTGCTGCCCGACGACGCGGTCATCATCAACGAAGGACCGCCCGAAGGCACAATGACCCCGCCCTCGACCCCTAGTGATGACGGCCGCGACAACGGCACGCGCGACGGCGGTTCGCAGGCGGGCGGCAATGAAAGTTCAACCGCATCCATGGCCCATGCATCGGGAACGATGCGTGGCGAGAAGGGACACGCCGCCAGCGGCAGCGTCTATTTGCTGCAAGTTGGCGACGGGTGGTTTCTGCGCTTCGAGGATCTGGACATGACGGCGGGGCCCGACATCTACCTGTACCTCATTGAAAGCGAAGGCACAACGAAAGCGAAGGTGGAGTCTGGGCACCTAATCCCCGTGATTACGGACGCTGATTCGAGTCCCCGCATCAACGAGCGAGGCTCGTTCAATGTCCGTATACCGAGTGCCATCGACCCGATGGATTACGCCGGCATCAGTGTATGGTGCGAGCGCTTCGGCACAGCCTTTGCGACGGCACCACTGGGTTGAGGTGAAAACCAGAACGTCGCACCGGCCAGCCACGGCTACGGGTACTTTGCCCGAGGTTGCCCCGGAGGAAAACCGTCATCAAGCGTGCGTCCATGGTGAATTCGGTAGGTCGCATCATGGAAACGCGTGGCATCGCAGCGCTTGTCGCTCTCAGCATCCTAACATTGGCCGGTTTTGCCGTGGCCATCGAACCGTCAGAAATAGTCGAGGACGCCATCATCGCGGCCCGTACCGTGCCGTGCACCGACGCCGCGGTTTGCGGCTCATGGGGCTCGCCATTTGACGGCCAGGAGCCGGCTGTCAGCATGGCTCTTCTGCACACCGGCCAAGTCCTCTATTGGAGCGGCGTGGAAGCGGTCCACCACGAAAGCCACGAGGACCACGACCACAATGAGCCGTACGGCAACGCGACGTTCTTCACGGTGACTCCCCACCGCGCAGATTCCAGAATTCTTGACTTGGCTACAATGACCATCGTGACGCCGGGTGAAAGCGGCGGCGCCGGCGACGACCTATTCTGCGCCGGGCACACCATCCTAGCCGACGGTACCGTTCTGGCCGTAGGTAGCAGCGAATGGCACATTCTAACGGAGGACCCGCAAACGGGTCAGCCAGCCATCACGCCTCTGGAAGGGGGCACCGACGCCCGCATCTTCGTGCCGGGGGCCGGCGCCAACGGCGAAGGTGCATGGGAAACGGTCGCTAACATGACGCACGGCCGGTGGTATCCCAGCCTCATCGAAACGCCTAACGGCGATGCCTTGGCCGCCAGCGGGATTACGAATCTGACGCAGCCCCACACCCAACGTGGCGTTAGCGAACTCTTCGATGGCAGCAGCTGGTCTCCCGTGGACGACCGGCCCGTGCCGTTGCCGTTGTACCCCCGCCTCACCTACCTGCCTGGTGGCCCCTTGGAAGGTGAATTGTTCTTCAACACCGTGGGAACCATGTGGGGGCCGTTCGGCGAACACCCCGGCGAAGCTGATTGGTCCATCCAACAATGGATGGCTGCCGATGGCACCTGGAATCATCTGGGCCCGAGCGTCTTTGGCGCCCGCCAGCACGCTTCGAGCGTCATGCTACCGCTAGACCCAACCAATGACTACGCCCCGCAGTTCCTGACCTTCGGCGGCACCTTGCAGCGTTCGGTCGCTGCGGTTCCCTTCACAGAGTTGGCCGCCTTGGACGACGACAACGTTACGCGAGCGCCCGACGGGACGCCGCTTGCAGTTCACAATGAAATGAGGTCCTCGATGAATTTCGGCCGCTGGCACCACAATGGCGTGCTGCTTCCCGATGGCAGCGTGTTGGCAGTCGGAGGCGCCGCGTACGACAATGTGGTGGTCCACGGCCAAGAGGACCCGCCGATTCTGAATGCCGAGACCTACGATCCCGCCACCGACACATGGACCGTCATGGCCCCCATGAGTGTGGAACGCGGCTACCATTCCACCGCCATCCTGCTTCCGGATGGTCGCGTGCTTGTCGGTGGCCATGTGCCCTTGCCCGTCCCCCCGGAACAGGGACGCGACGCCGACGCCCCGATTGTGTACGAGCCACAAGAGGTGGAAACACGCTTCGAGATTTTCAGCCCCGCCTACCTACACCAGGACGGCGGGCAACGCCCCGTCATCGACGGCATCGGGTCTGGGGGCACCGGCCAAGACGATGCCCGCGTCACGGGCCAGTATGGCCAATCGGTGGGCATCGGCGGGGTGAGTGTCCCCGCCGGCTGGACGCTGGATGGGTTCGTCTTAGTCCGCCCGGGGGCCACCACGCACGCCTTCGACTCTAGCCAGCGCGTCATTGCGGTCAACTACGCGTTGCCCTCCGGACCCGGTGCTGCCGTTCAGATTGAACTACCGCCCGGACCGCACGTTGCGCCGCCCGGCCATTACATGCTGTTTGCCAACGCAGTCGCGCCAAGCGGCGTCGTCGTTCCGAGTGAGGCCGTCTGGGTCCACCTCAGTTAAGCCGCCACGGCGGTCCCCGCCCCGTGCAGGGCCTGCTTCAGCGCGGCAACACCCACGACGGCGACGTCATGGGCCTTCGAGATGAAGCGGAGCGTGTCGCTGACTGGTTGTGGGAGTTTGCCTCAGGCACGTATGGACCCCATGGCGCCTGGAAACATGCCAACGGGGTCTTGACCGGAAGCGGGGCCGCCGCGTTGGCCGAGGCCGAAGCGTCCGTGGGAGGCGTCCGCCCGTACGTGGCGCTGGCACGCAGCGTTCAGGCGGCTCGTGGGGATGGCGGCACGACAGCCATTCTACTGGCGGCGCGATGGATGATGCGCCTTCATTCGTTCCATCCGGCAGCAGCACTCGACGGAATCGCGCTCGCAAGACGACAAACCTTGACCCTCCTGCAGGCCGTGGCCACACCGTCCGACACCAGCACCCTGCTGGCCAGCGTGGCGAGCCTCGAAGGCCAGTCACTCGCCCATAGCCTTGCCGAGCAGCTGCCCCGGCTGATTCGAGGCGGCGCTCTGGACCTTGATGCCATCGATTTGCAGGCGGCCGCTGTCCATCAACCCCTGTGGTTGGCGGGCACCTTACTCCCATGCAAACATCCGGCAGCACAGGTCACCCGGGGGAAAGGCCCAGGGGCAGCGACCTCCATGGAACGGGTTCTTTTCGTGACGGGCGACGAACAACCCACGCTACGAGGAGGCGGGCCGACCGCAACCATGCGCCTCACGGCCGGGGGCACCTCGGGGACGGCCATCGAAGAGGCGTGGCGCCGCGAGCGGCTTGACCATGTCCGCCAGCTTGGCATAGACTTCATCGTCTGCCGGGGGGGCATGGACGAGGAGCTCGCGAGCCGCTTGGCTCAGGCAGGCGTCAGCGTGGCCACGGATGTGCGAAAATCTCGCTTCGACCAATTGCAAATGGCCACCGGCGCATCCGCATGCCCGGGCCTCCTAAGCGCTACGCCTGCGGGCGCCGGCTGCGCCAGCATCGAGCCATGGCGAGCTGCTCAAGTCCGGCGGCTTCGAAGCGGGGACGACGCCATCATGGTGCTGGTGCGCGGAGAGACCGGTGCCGCCGACACCTGGGTGCTGCCAACCCAGACGGCATCCCATGGGGCCTTGGCTGAGGATACCGCAGAGCGGCTCTTGCGGTCGGCCAGCCACATCCTGCTGGACGGGCGCGGTCTTCCCGGCGGTGGAGCGTGGCAAAGGGAGGTGGAACGCCGACTCAAGCTGGCGGCCCCCGCCGCGCCTGGCCGCTCGCCACTAATTATCGAGGCCATTGCCTCGGGCTTTGGAGACTTAGCACGTTGCCTTGCTGCCAACGCCGGCGCCGACCCGTTGGACGAAAAAACCGGTGCGCCCCATGTGATGGACTCCTTGCCCATCGTGGAGCACGCGGTGGATGCGGCCTTTGACCTGTGTGCCATGCTGGTTCGCATCGACGGGCGCTTGGCCAAGCGACCAAGCACGACGCCCGAGCTTCGAGGCGGCAACGGGCCCGTCGGGCCGCCAAGCGGCATCCCCTTCGACCTGCCAGCCGACATGTAATTGCCCCGGTTTGGCGACGATTCTGGACGGCAGGATTTACGGCCGCACTTCCCGAAAGTGGATGACCTTCTCCACTTCGCACACAACCTCATCGTCGCGGTCCAGCCATTGCCACAGAAACGTATGGTCATGCTTGCCGTCGCCTGATTCCCGGCATGCGGCTCGAATGCCATCCACCTCATCCTGGCCAATGCAAAGCTCTCCATGCAGCGTTCCGCGACCGGGGCGCAGGAACCGGATGGTCGCAGCCTTGTCCCATACCACGTAGTCAGGCCCCAGTATATGCATCCAGGCAATCATGTAATGGGGATCCATGGCAGAATACAGCGTTCCGCCAAAGTGCGTGCCAACGTAGTTCCGGGTCCGAATCGACAGGGGTAACGTCAGTGTCCAGCGCCGCCAATCAGCACTTATGGACGTCACGCGAACCCCGGTGTTTCGTAGGGGAGGTACAAAGCGCATGCCGATCCGGAACCATTTGGCGGGAACGCGGCCAAAGAGGCTGTTCATGCTAAGGCGGGCGTACGCGGACATGTGGCGCTATCACCGGCGCCACCTATGAGCCAAGCGGCAACCGCATCAGGGATGCCTTCAAGCAGGCGCTTCCATCGCGGACCCATGGACGGCCCTCGTCACCGCCTCCTCCGCCCGAGCCATGTTCCGACGTGGTTGATTCTCGGTCTGCTTGCGACGGTCGCGCTAACCGGTTGCATCGACAGTGAAGACCCAGCCAAGGGTGCGCCGGGCACCGACGTCGACCAAGGTTGGTCTTTGCGAGCCTTGGCCTTCGGCGAAGGGCACGACCATACGGACGCTGCCCAGCACGAGGGCCTCACGACGCCGAACTTCGAAGTGCTAGGATTCGTCCCATGGTCGAGCGACTACTACGGCGGACAATCCGGGGGCGGCTACCTGTGCGGCGACGCACAGGAGACGCGGGACGGGCGCCGCATCGCGGCCATTGAAAGTCGCAGCGACGTTGCCTTTGCCATTGCCGACGTGACCGACCCCGGCGCACCAAGTATTCTGGGCGAATTCGTCATGGAGCACACCTACATCTACGACACGACCGTTGTGCCGGACGGGAAGCACGTGGTCCTGGTGTCCGCCGGCACCGACAACCTGCCGCCGAATCCAACCGCTTGGACGCTGCCGGGCGTAGCCAATTCGCCCAGCACCAGCGAGGACCGCACGCCGACGCTGACTTGGACCGACGCGTGCTCGGGGAAGACCACGGTGCTCGCCGATGCTAACGACCCCCTGCCCTACCCGATGAATATCATCCTCGTGGACATCAGCAACCCATCGAACCCCACCATTACTGACAACCAGCCCTTGTTTGGCTTCGGGCACAGTGCGCTTCCCTACGCCTACGATGACCGGGACGTGCTGCTGATTACGACGGCCACCGGCGTCACCCCCACCGCATCGGGGTACTTCTTCTACGAAGTTGTCGAGACGCCAGCTGGCGCGAAGCTGCGGCTCTTGTCCACCTACAAACCGCCCGGCGAAGGACCTCTTGCCGCGGTGACCGGGCCACGTGGCCACGACGGCTGGATCGCACCCCATCCTGGAACGGGCCAAGTGCTGGCTTACTTGGGGGGCGGTGGCGGCCTCACTGTCCTCGACGTTACTGACCCGGAGGCCCCCGTTGAGGTTGGCCGTTGGTACGAGCCGGACGCCGGCACGCTGGTTCACGGCGCCTTCCCTCTGCCAGAGCTATGGAACGACCGCCACTACACCGTCATCGGGCCCGAGTATTGCAACCGCCCCGAGCACACCCCCACGGGCATCGTCTGGGTCTTGGATACGACCGTGCCCGCCGACCCCTTCATTGTGGCTGGGTGGACCCTCCCCCACGATGTTGAATGGGATGGCGGCGGCTGCTACACCTGGAGCAACCATTACTTCACGGTGGTTGGAGAGACCCTGTTCATGAGCCTTTACCACGGCGGCATCTGGGCCGCTGACTTGTCCCCCATCAAGGACGCGGCCCGGTCGCCGGACGCCCTCCCCGACGCCGCCCCGCCCTTCTACAACCTGGAAAGCACCGGCGTTTTCCTGCCTGCCAACGCAAGCCTACCGGGCAGCGTGGAGCCCGTCCGCTGGGCCCCGACGATTGAGGAGGTCGTCGCCATGCCGGACGGGTCGCTGGTTACCTTCGACGGCAACTACGGCCTCTACACCATGCGCTTCGACCCTTCGCGACCTGCGCCGGCGCCCGAACCGTGGCCACTCGAGCGACCGTGACAGGCTGCAGCCGGGGCCCGCCAGGAGGCCAATCCCGTGCGCAACGGGGCACGACCCCCGGGGCGGCGCACGCCAACGCAGGCCACTACCGCCCGGCAACGTCAAAAACAACTGCCAAGTCGCCGGCCACTCCCCCCTTGGGCCCTTAGCCTAGCTAGGTCAGGGCAGCGGGCTTTTAACCCGCCTACCACGGGTTCGAATCCCGTAG
>JBFJXH010000048.1:0-12465 GCA_041623215.1 Thermoplasmatota archaeon | reverse complement strand
TGGGCTCCGGAATGAGCACCGTCTTGTCGGGATTGAGAAGTTTGGCCGTCTCGGCCATGAAACGAACGGAGGAAAACACGATCACGTCGGCGTCCGTCTTTTGCGCTTCCACGGACAAGCCATACGAGTCGCCCACATGGTCGGCAACGCCGTACACGATGTCCGGCGTCTGGTACGAATGGGCGAGGATGACGGCGTTTCGCCGTTTTTTGAGGCGGTTGATTTCAAGCGTCATGGGGGCGATGTACCGGCACATCTCCTTCCCCCAGCGCTCAGGTTGGCCAATCGCATCCTCCAGGCGCTTGGCCTCTCGTTCCACCTGTTCTTCGCTCCACTGGTGCTCGAGTGGCGGCGCTGTGGGGCGGGGTGCGGCGGGGAGGACATCGGTCTCCATGGGGCCTTCCGGGCTCGCCGACTTGGCCGCCATTATTAGCGCTTGGGCGACGGGCCTCTTTATTTCGGCGCGTGCACGACTAGGGTCGCAACGGCTCGTCAATGTTGATTGCGCCGTTGCCCCAGTCGTTATCGTTGCAGTACGTGAAAGAGACGCCTTCGTTGGTGCCCGAGTCGTGAATCTTGTTACCGTCAATGGCGTCGGCAAAACCGGCACCGGCTACGTTGTTGCAAAGGGTGGCGGCTAGGTGGCTGAAGTCCTCGAACCAGTACGCGTTCTGATGATGGGTTGGCTCGCCTGCTTTGCGGTGCCACTTCGCCACCTGGTCCGTTGTCCACGCCCGTGACTCGTCGTGGGTACTCCGGAGGAAGCCCAGGAGTCGGTCCGCGCTTGGTAGGCTGGCGTCCTCTTGCACCAACAAGGCGTGATTGCCAGTCAAGGCAAGCGTAGCCAGTCGAGCATCCTCCAATTCGAAGGCGTTGTGCCCCTGCAGGCCACCGCGGGGGCTGGTGCCGCGCGCGCGCTCAGGCAGAAGAACTGTATTCTCGGTAATGTCGAGCCAGCCGTGACTCGCGTCGTCAATGTGGCTGTTCACCGTCTCGGCCTCGGTGCCATCGGCCTTCGAGTAGTCGGCGGGGTCGAGGGCAATTCCTTGGCTCATGAATTGATCAATCCATAGGGTCCCAAGGATGGTATTGCCGGTAATTTGGATGTGGGCCTGGTGGATGTGCGGTGCGTTCAGTTCCTGCATGTTCTCCGAGTTGGCGGTTCGGTCGTCGCCTTGGTGGTTGCGGTCTTCGTAGCGAAGGCCGTAGCCCAGGGGGTCGATGACGAGGTTGTCTGCAAACAGCACACTGGTCCAACGAAGCGTGTGGTCGTGCAAGGGAATCTTGTCACCATTGGCATCGAGGACAAAATTGCCGTCGTGGTCGGTGACATATTTGCGCGCCTCAAGGTTCCCATGGTAATGGCTGTGGGGTGCTAGGAAGCCATTGGAGTGATGGTGGCCGTGGAAGTCTAGGTCTACGCCGCCGTAGAAGGTGTTCTCGATGATTTGGCCCTGGTTGAAGCCGTCCACGTTCGTGACGCGTAGACTCCCCGTCTTGTCGGGGGCGCCGTCCGCATAGCGCGCCAATTCCGACCGGTCGCCGATTTCATTGTGGCGGAAAATGCCGTCGTAGTGCCGCAGTTGGCCCACGCGCTCGATGCGGTTGTCTTCCAAAACCCCGCCCGTGGCGTAGCCCAGTCGCCGGTTGTTTTGGTTGACCCGCAGGTCGTGAATCACGTTGTGATAGGTGTGCACACATTGTCCGTTCCAGTCGAGCTCCAGTTGGCCCTCGGTCCGCCCGCCCGCATCGACAATTGCCTGGTTCGCGGCCCGCAGGTCCTCGAGCGCGGATTCGTACGCCTTCTCGGCCGCTCGTGGCTGGCGGCCGAACGGGCCAACCAACGCCTCGGGGTGGAACACGTTGTCGCGGACAACCATGCAAGCGTCGGTGTTCTTGAGGTCCAGTTCGTCGCGCACCAACAGCCCGCTGACAACGAAGGGGTCATCGGGAGTGCCCGTGCCGGGGAACCGGCTCAAGTCTCGGTCGCCGTCGCCGCGAACGGCGATGCGGTGCCGCTCTTCGAGGGCAGCCGCATTTAATTCGTAGGCTTCGCCGCTTGGTAGCAAGACGCGCACGGTTCCGGCGGGGCCGGTTCCGGTCAAGGCGTCGTTCCAACTGACCTCGCGCAGGGCCGGAGCATCGCCGTAGGCGGGCACGGCCATGCCTGTCTGCATGCAGGGGCTATGATGGTCGGTGTGCGTGTGGCCGGCGTCGTACCACGTAGCGCCATGGAAATGGCCAACCACATCGGGGCCCATGTGGTGCCAATGCGTGTGGCCGTCATCCACCGCGTGCAGATGCGGGGCGCCGTACAAGTCGCAGTCGCTGCCGTGGTGGCCGCCCTCGGCGACTGCCAAAGGCACAATCAGAAGCGCCGCTGCGGCAAGCATGGCGCGAAAGGTCCTAACCATGGCGGATGCAGCCTGAGCCTGCCACTTAACCCGCACCATCGGCGCCAGAGGTTGCTCGACACTTGCCATGTGCGTGACTGACGCGGAGGGCCCGGGCCGGCCGGTTTAATGAGGGGCATCCGTCGCCGCATCGTGACCTTCCAATTGGTTGACCGCGCCGCCGCCGGACGCATCGGTCGCTTCTCCACCCAACACGGGGATGTGACGACGCCAACGCTGTTGCCCGTTATCAATCCCAACATTGACCTGGTTTCCGCCAGCGAGATGCGCGACCTGTTTGGCTGTGAGATGGTCATCACCAATTCCTACGTCATCCACAAGCACGAGCACCTGCGAACCAAGGCGCTTCAGGAAGGTGTCCACTCCGTTCTCAATTGGGATGGCCCTGTCATGACCGATTCGGGCACATTCCAGATGTACGTTTACGGTGATGTAGAAGTGGGTCCGGCCGACATCGTGGCGTTCCAACGCGACATGGGCGTTGACGTCGCGACGTGCCTCGACATCTTCGTCACACCTGACATGACGCGGCAGCAAGCGGACGAGGCCGTGACAACGACACTGGAGCGGACCAAGATTGCTTGCGATGTGCTGGCCGAAAGTCGTGGCCCAAGCAACACGGTGCTCAACACGACGGTGCAGGGAGGTACGCACTTTGACTTGCGGGAACGGTGTGCAGAAACGTATCGTGACCTTCCCACCGGCTATCATACCATTGGTGGCGTGGTCCCTCTGATGGAGCAGCAACGCTACCCAGACCTCGTTCGCTCCATTCTGCACAGCCAGCAAACCTTGCGAAAGGACCGGCCCGTCCACCTCTTTGGGGCCGGGCACCCACTCGTGTTTCCCTTGGCCACGGCCTTGGGCTGTGACCTGTACGACTCTTCCAGTTACGCCAAGTATGCTGCTGATGGGCGCGTGATGACCGACTCCGGGACGCTCCACGTTAATCAACTGGTGGAGTGGCCGTTTGCTTCGCGCTTCGTTGACAAATGGACGCCTAAGGAATTGGTCCAAGCCCTAGCCACCAAGCGCCGACGGACCCCGCAGGAGACGCGCGGTGGGGATGCCGGCCCGAGTGACGCGGCCAGTGACCCACGCCGCGAAGCTGAGCGGGCGCTGGCCTTGCATAACCTGGATGTCATGTTTACCGACCTGCGGCGCGTCCGGCAGGCGATTCGTGAAGGGACCTTGTGGGAGCTGGTTGAACAACGCGCTGCGTGTCATCCCCACCTGGCCGCCGCCACCCGCGTCCTCGGGGATGCCAAATGGCAATCGTGGTTGGAAGCACGCGAACCCATTAGCGGCGACAAAGCCATTCGATATACGGGGCACTTGACGCATCGGCGCCCCATGTTCGCGCGGGTCCGGGCACGGCTGGTTCACCGCTTCACGCCCACTGCGATTCCCCTCGAACAGCAAGGAAATGCCTGGTGCGAAGATGGCGAGGAACGACCCGAACTGGGCCTGCACAAGGAGCCGAGCGGCGGTGGCCCGTTCGGCGCCGCCATTGGGCCGGTGGATGGCGAACAAGACCATGCCATCACGAATGCATGGGGCGTGGTGCCGCTGGGCTTGGATGAAGCGTATCCATTTGCCCAATCGGTCCAGCCTCGCCTCGAGGGCCTGGGGATGGAGCACATGGGGTGGGTGGGCCAAACGAAGGACGCCTTCCTCGAAGCGCACGGCTTTGTCCCGGCCTTGCCAGGCCCCGGCCTTGGAGCAAACAAGGCCAATCTGGACATGCTCCAAATCTTACGCACGGCCGATTGGCAGTTTGGCCGCGGCGCCGGGCTGGTGCTTACGGGTGCCGCCGAGCCCGACGCGGTGCGTCCTGCCCTGCTGGCCGAGTCGCACGCCGAACGGGCCGGTGCTGGGGCGACGCCCGCTGGATCCACGCTGCTTGCGGGCCTTGCGGGTGCCGGCCTCGAGCCGGCCGGGGATTTCCGCGTTGAGCGCAGCCGCAAAACAAGGAAAATCCGCACCGTCCACTTGGGGGCCGACCACATCCTGAGCCTCCGGGCCGGAGATGGCCTTTGGACGCTCAAGCAGGCGGGGGCGCGTCTTCTGCACGCAGCGCTGCCAGCGCCGGCCAACCGGGTCGTGGTGCACGCCGATTCGGTGCCCTTCAACCGGGACGGAAAGTCCGTGTTTGCTCAATTTGTGCTGGGCATGGATGAAGCTCTGCGTCCGGGTGACGAGTGCTTGGTCGTGGACGAGGATGACCATTTGATTGCGATTGGTCAGTTGAAACTCATGGCGGAAGAGGCGGCTGACTGGGAGAATGGCATGGCCGTCAAGGTGCGAGAAGGTGTTCCTGCGGAAGACCGGACCTGAAACCCATCCGTGGGTGGCATAAGGCACGCCCCGTTCCATCGGAAATCAAGGGGTGCAATGCCCATTCCGGAAACGGTTATCATACACCCTTGATTGGTCGGACTCCCGCTTCAGCAAGGACCCATACGACCCGTGGACCCTGTGGGAGGGATCCGGGGTTGGAAGGCGGTGGTCGGACGCACCGAAGTGGCTCCACTTCTAGTGGAAACCAGGACAATCAAATCATGTGGAGGAAACAAATTGGTGAAGGATCTTTTCGGTGAATTACTCGAAGTGCAGCCGATCTTCCAGAATAAGGAAGTCATGCGGTCTAGCTACACGCCTGAGGAACTGCCTCACCGCAACACGGAGATTCACTCCCTGGGGAGCATCTTGGTGCCGGCGCTTCGTGGCGACACACCCAGTAACGTCTTCATCTACGGGAAGACCGGCACCGGAAAGACCGCCAGCGTCCGCTATGTCGGCAACGAGCTCACGAAGAAGGGGCAAGAGCTCGGCAAGCGGGTGAATATCATCTACATCAATTGCGAAGTGGTGGACACGCAGTACAGGGTTCTGCAAAACATCGCCAATTGGTTCATCACGGCGGACAACTGGAACCACCGCATCCCGTTCACCGGGTGGCCCACGGACGAGGTGTACGACGCCTTGTGTCACTACGTGGACGGCGATACGAAGGCCGCCGACCACAAGTGGGCGCCTGATGCAAGCCGCAAGGGCGGCGAGGTCACAATCATCGTGCTTGACGAGGTGGACAAGCTCAAGGGCGACGAAGTCCTCTACACCCTGACCCGCATCAACAGCAATCTGGACAAGAACAAGGTCAGCGTCATCGGCATCAGCAACGACCTGAAGTTCACAGAATTCCTTGACCCTCGGGTCAAGAGCAGCTTGGGCGAGGAGTCCATGATTTTCGCGCCCTATGATGCGGAACAATTGCAGGATATTCTCAGCCAACGGGCCGGCATGGCCCTCAAAGAGGACTCCTTGGACCCTGCGGTCATCCCATTGTGTGCGGCGCTTGCTGCGCGCGAACACGGTGACGCACGTCGAGCGCTGGACTTGCTTCGCGTGGCGGCCGAGTTGGCGGAGCGCGAACGGGACGACGTCGTCCAGGAGAAGCACGTGCGGTTGGCACAGAACAAGATTGAGTTGGACCGCATCTCCGAGGTTGTGCGAACGCTGCCCACGCAATCCAAGCTAGTACTGCTGGCCACGATTCTCGGCGAGGAAAACAATCGCGATCATGGCATCAAGAGCCTGACCACGGGGGAGGTGTTCGGCATCTACCAGGACCTCTGCAAGAGCACTGGCAGCGACATCTTGACGCAGCGCCGCATTACCGATTTGATTAGTGAACTCGACATGTTGGGCATCTTCACGGCACGCGTCATCAGCAAGGGGCGCTATGGACGGACGCGTGAGATTCAGATGAGTTGCCCCATTGACTCGACGCGTCGGGTGTTGGGCGAAGACGAAATCATTCGCGGTGTGGTGGACCACAAGCCGCGGCTCCAACATCGCATCGTTTAGGCCGCAAGGGGGTTGGGACACCAGGGCCGGTGCAGCGAGGCACTGTGGGGCTAGGGGGTGCAGATGCCAAGCAGTCGTTGCCTAGGTGCTGCTCGGTGCCCACTCGCTGTCGTCGTCCCCATCCCCGTCATCCTGGCCCTTCTTGGCGGGCGTTTGGCCCGGTGAGTTGGGGGGTTCCGTCGACTTGGCGTCGGATTCCTTGGCGCCTGTTTTCGACGGTGGGTTGAAGCTCATGAGCTCGTCATCATCGTCCTCGTCGCCGGTATAGACGACCACATACTCGTCGCCCGCGCCATCCCCGGTTTCCGGGTCTGGCTGGCCCTTCTCGGCCCGTTTGCCCTCGGTTTTGGCGGCGTGGGGCTTCTTGCGGGGGTCTTTCGTCACATCTTCGACTTGTGGCCGGTTCCGACGCAACTTGAAGGCCATTTCAATCGCGAAGGGAATGGCCACGAGGAGCACCACAACGCCAATCAGAATTTGGCGCAAATCCTTTGGCGCGTCCGCGTAGAAGTTGGTGCCAGAGGTGAAGTCGCTCACCCGCAGTTTGATGAGGCCCATCCAGGGGACCTCGCCGCGGGCCTTGCCCAAGATCCAGTCCGGTTGGATGGGCATTTGACTAATCCCCGGTTGGTCGGCCTTCTGGTTGTTGTCGCCGCGCGTGACGTAGCCTGAGTCCTCCGGCCCCGCGTTGTTTCGCTCCAGCACCTTGTGATAGTCGGAACCGAGGCCGTACTCGTCGCTCGTGAGGCGCGGATGGTTGAGGTCGGAGCGCCGGTGGATGCCCAATTCGGGCACGGAGTAGGTGCCGTCGCCGTGAATCTGTAGCCAGAACATGGCGCGGTGAATGATGGGCGTTTGTTTGTCGTCGCCGTTTTTGTGGTAAACAATGACATCGCCTGAGTAGCCGTGGCGGACCTTGCCGCCGGCTGCATAGGTCTCCACGTCGTCTTTGCCGTCCACCGCCTTGACGAAGACGAGGTCTCCTGGGTCAATGGTGCCGACGCGGCCAAAGGATTCTCCGACGCACGTGGCACTTGGACTACCAACGCCGTTGGTGCAATGCATCATGCTCCCGGACTCAACGACTACGACGGGGGCCTCGTCTGGGAATGATTGGCCGGTGCCACCCCACAGGGCGGCGAGGATAATGCCTACGACCACTAAGCTGCCCACGATTTCTCGCAGAAATGGGATTGGGCCGTCCCCTTTGACCAGAAACCGGTAGATGAGGAAGACGACTTTGGCAAGGAGTGTTTCCTCTTCGCCCTCCTTCAGGTGCGGTTTCCCGTCGGGGGACGCCATTGCGCCGCCGACGCTTGGTTTCCTTTAAACGGCTCGGCTCTCGGCACCACACATGCTACCCAAACATAGGTAGGCTGCAACCCGTCAAGTGGTAGGCTGGCTGGCCGGGCCCTGGGATGGAATTGACGGAAGCCCGGTTGCCCACAGAGCGCGGCGACCACCGAATCATCGCCTGGCATGACCATGGCCGCGAACACGCCGCTTTGATTCACGGCGAAGTGGGTAATCCGGACGTTGTGCCGCTGGTGCGGCTGCACAGTGAGTGCCTTACCGGCGACTTGCTCGGTAGCCGCCGCTGTGATTGCGGCGCCCAGCTTGAGGCGGCTCTCGATGCCATCTCCAAGGAGTCGGCGGGCGTTCTTCTCTACCTGCGCCAAGAGGGCCGAGGGATTGGGCTGGTGGAAAAAATCAAGGCCTACTCGCTCCAGGATGAAGGCCACGATACGGTGGATGCCAATACGATGCTAGGTCATCCTGCCGATGGCCGCGATTATGCCGCTGCGGCGCGCGTGCTTCGTGAACTGGGCATTGACCGGGTGCGCCTCCTGACCAACAATCCTGCCAAGGTGGCCGGCCTCGAGGCCGAGCGGATTGCCATTGCCGCACGCGTTCCCTTGGTCGTCGGCCACCACGACGGCAACGCCGACTACCTAGCGACGAAGGCGACGCGCATGGGCCATCATTTGCCGTCGCCCGCAACGTCAAACTCGTAGGCGGCGCGGAACCAAGCAAGCGCTTGGCCATCCAACTCCTTGAGCTTCAGCCGATGACTGATGCGGCCGTCGTCGGCAACGTCTAACCGGAGCCGCTCGGACGCTTCTCCCAAGGGATGGGGGTACCAGAAGCGAATGTACGTGGTGCCATCCAGGTTGCTTTGCGGGCACCACAGAAACCGTGTGCGGCCCTTGAGGCAGGTGCGACTCTTGGTGGCAGTTACCTCAATGGCACCCCATGACATGGCCTCCTGGGCCAGTTGGTCCCAGAGGTCTCTGCCAAGCGGCCGGCCGGCGAAGAAGCGGGCAACGTGGGCTGCGTCCTCGGCTGAAGCGTAGCGGATTACCATTTGCCCATGAGTTTGAGCGCACCCACCACGATTAGCAGCACAGCAGCGATGGTTTCCAGCACGTCGCCAACCAGTTGCCCGACGACGTTCGGCATCAGGAGAAGTACGCCTGCAACCACGAGCACAACGCCTTGGGCGGTGGAACCATTGACCACGTTGACGAGCATGAGGATGCCGACGACGAGCGCAACAACGGCCGCGATGGAGACAATGGCTCCAAGACCAATCCAGCCGAGCAGGGCCAAGGCCCCCACGACGATGAGAATGATGCCAACAACCGTGTCCATCTGAGAAGACGCCATAGCTTGCGACCCGGCACGCAGCGCTTGAAGCATTCGATTGGCCATGGCTCGCCGGCGGGTTACGTTTACTCACCCGGGCCCATAGCTTGAAGCGCCATGGCTGGGTCGGCCAAAACTACTGATGCTGGGACCTGTTCCGCCTCTGATGCACATCCGCGGCTACGAGCCTGAGCGGAGCCACCTGCATGCCTGACTTCATCACGGTTCGAGGCGCACGCGAACACAATCTCAAGGGCGTGGACGTAGACATTCCCCGCGGCACCCTTACCGTGGTCACGGGCTTGTCGGGATCCGGCAAATCATCCCTGGCCTTCGACACCATCTACGCCGAAGGACAGCGCCGGTACGTCGAATCGCTGTCAGCCTACGCCCGTCAGTTCTTGGGGCAGATGAAGAAGCCGGAGGTCGACCACATCGAGGGCCTGTCGCCGGCCATCAGCATCGACCAGAAGACCACCAGCCGCAACCCCAGGTCCACGGTTGGAACCGTGACGGAAATCTACGACTATCTACGGCTCTTGTGGGCGCATGTCGGCGAGCCGCACTGCCACCACTGCGGCCGCGACATTGGCAAGATGAGCGTCGACCAAATTGCCAACGACATTATGAGCTGGCCGGAGGGGGAAAAAATCCAGGTGGTGGCGCCGGTCGTCCGCGACCGGAAGGGAACCTACGAGAAGTTGTTCTCGGAACTGCAATCCCAGGGATTCACGCGCGTCTACGTCGATGGCGAAGCGGGCACCACGGACCAGAAATGGGACCTCGGCCGCAACGACCGCCACACCATCGAAGTCGTCATCGACCGGCTCAAAGTCGGACCCGAAATTGGCGAACGGCTCGTGGATGCCATCGAGCAATCCTTCGCAATAGCCGAGGGCTTGGTCTCCCTGGTGCGACCGAAGGATGAAGTGCTCTACTCGGAGGCCTTCGGCTGCCCCGAACATGGCGCCGTGCTTCCCGAATTGATTCCCCGCATCTTCAGCTTCAACGCACCGCAGGGCGCTTGCCCCAAGTGCAGCGGCCTTGGCCACGCCCTGGCGCCTGACGAATCGAAAGTCATCCGCTACCCAGAGAAATCCATCGCCAAGGGTTGTTTCCACCATGAAGTCTTCATCTACAAGTCCTGGATGGGCCGGTGGCTGCGACAAGTGGCTCGCCACTACGACCTCGACTTGTCGGTGCCCTGGCAAGACATGCCTGAGGCGCACAAGGAATTGATTCTGTACGGTTCGCCGGAAGCGGTAGCGTACAACTACGAAGGAGAATCCGCCAGCGGAAGCACCTACCAATTCAGCGGCGCCAGCCATTGGGAAGGTATCGCCAATCGCATGCAGCGCCTCCTCAAGGAATCAACCAGTGAGAGGGCGCGCGACCGAATCCAGGGCTTCCTAGCCGAACGAGCCTGTGGCGCCTGCCACGGGCAACGGCTCAAACCGGAAGTCCTCGCGGTCACCATTGATGGTCACAACATCATTGACGCCACCACCAAGTCCGTGGCCGACGCCTTGGCCTGGTTTGACGGGCTTCCCAAAAGCCTCAGCAAGCGCCAGGTCGACATCGGGCGCGAGGTCCTCAAGGAAATCGGCGCCCGCCTCTCGTTCCTCAACAACGTCGGCCTCGGCTACCTGAGCTTGGACCGCATGGCGGCAACGCTAAGCGGGGGCGAATCGCAGCGGATTCGCCTCGCAAGCCAGATTGGCAGCGGGCTGCAAGGCGTCTTGTACGTCCTCGATGAGCCGAGCATTGGTCTGCACCAACGAGACAACCATCGACTGCTGGAGACACTCCAGCACCTCAAGAGTCTCGACAACACGGTTCTCGTGGTGGAACACGACGAAGATACCATGCGGGCCGCCGACTACTTAGTGGACCTCGGCCCCGGCGCAGGTGAACATGGTGGTCACATCGTTGCCGCAGGCAAGCCCAGCGTTGTTGCCAAGAGCAAAGCGAGCCTGACTGGGCAGTACCTGTCGGGCAAGTTGGGTATCCCCGTGCCGATCACGCGCCGGGCACCAGGGGCCAAGAAACTACGCATCCAAGGGGCGCGCGCCAACAACCTGCAAGGCATTGACGCCGACATTCCACTCGGCTGCTTCGTCGCCGTGACCGGCGTCTCGGGGAGCGGCAAATCGACGCTCATCAACGAAACGCTGTACAAAGGCACCCTGAATCACCTCGGTCTCGTCGGCGGAGAACGCCCGGGCGAACACGATGACATCAAGGGCCTCAAGCACATTGACAAAGTCATTGACATTGACCAGTCTCCCATTGGCCGCACGCCGCGCAGCAACCCCGCAACCTACACCGGCTTGTGGACCCCCATTCGGGATTTGTTCGCGCAGACCCAGGAATCGAAGGCGCGTGGCTACAAACCTGGTCGCTTCAGTTTCAACGTGAAAGGGGGACGGTGTGAAGCCTGCCAGGGCGACGGTCAAGTCAAGATTGAGATGCACTTTCTGCCCGATGTCTACGTCGACTGCGAAGTGTGCAAAGGTGCCCGCTACAACAAGGAAACCTTGCAAGTGCGTTACAAGGGCAAGAACATCCGCGACGTCCTAGATCTCCCGGTCGAAGACGCCCTCGCCTTCTTCCAGGCCCATCCGGCGATTCGCAACAAGCTCGAAACGCTCAATGACGTGGGCCTAGGCTACATCCGTCTCGGCCAGCCCGCAACGCAACTATCGGGCGGCGAAGCGCAACGCGTCAAGCTGGCCACCGAACTCAGCAAGCGAAGCACGGGCAAGACGCTGTTCATCCTTGACGAACCCACGACCGGCCTCCATATCCACGACATCAAGCACCTGCTGGAGGTCCTGCAACGACTGGCCGACGGAGGTAATTCGGTGGTCGTCATTGAGCACAACCTAGACGTCATCAAATGCGCCGACTGGATTCTAGACCTGGGGCCCGAAGGGGGCGACGGAGGCGGCCAAATCATCGCCGAAGGAACGCCCGAAGAAGTGGCGGCCGTGCCTGAATCGTTCACCGGGCAGTTTCTCGGGCCACTGCTTGCCTAGGGTGCCAAGCTCGAGGCGATGGCGAGTGTCGCGTGGCGGTTCCGTCCTGCGAAGTAGCGCGCGCCGTCGAACCGCTTAAACAGGGCACCTGGGTCGGCCGCCTTGCAAGAGTTCACCGGGCGTTTTTTGGCCCGGGGTCCTGGCCCCACAGCTCCCGTAATATCTCTACCACCAAGCTTCATACTATGTCTGGGCGGGGGATGTTTGAAACCGGGTTCAGGGGGTTTCATTCCTTCGTTTGTTAGGTGCTTTATGCTTTTAGGCCCCATAAAGGGGCCTAAGAGATGCATGAAAGTACTGCTATGCAAGTACGGAGTGTAATGACGTACTCTAGGAGAGTCGTGCTTCAGTTCATCGCGCGTCTGTGCATGGTGGTGAAGATTTGGCGCCTATGATTAGCGCGCAACAACTCTCCGCGTCGGGCCGCGTTCGGCGCGGTTTTTGGGCGCGGCCGGGCCCTTCGTCGCAGACGATCGGGCGGGCCGATTTGCGGCCGT
>JBFJXH010000047.1:0-12640 GCA_041623215.1 Thermoplasmatota archaeon | reverse complement strand
GGGTCGGTAGCCTTGGTGCGCTGCACAATACTTCGAGCCGCTCTTGGCAAACGCTTGACACTTGTTGCCTTCCGGCTTAACGGCAGCACATTGGCCCTTGCCCAGCGGATTTGGTGCTCGCCTCATAGAGCCAGCGGTCCTTGATTCGCCCGTCTTGTGGTAGGTCACGCGGGGGCCAAGGATTATGGATTCGTTAGCCGCATGGCGCTCGATGCGCACGACCTGGATGCTCCCCCTGCTCCTACTTGCCACATCCCTGTTGGCCGGCTGCGCGACGGATGACGCGGGCGCCGGCGGACAAGGCTCCTCGTCGGGGGTTTGGTGGGTGCAAAAAGGCGTCCAATGCAACGAGCCGGCGTGGCTCGTGGGCGACGACGAAAGTCAGGCCGGCCGACCGCGCGAAGCGTTTGAGCGCTGGCCGCAGGCCGAGCAACGGCTTCGGGCACATTACGAACAACAGGGCCTATCGCCACAAGACGTCCGTGTGTACATGGACGACCAATTCTACCCGGCCCGGTGCAGCGGCCCCAGCTCCTGGAATTATTGGATGCGCCTTGCGCAAGATGACTCGCCGCCGGACGCAGGGTGGATGGAAGGCGGGCGACCGAGCGTTTAGGTCGACCTTCGTGGCGGACCTTGCCTTTCGGCAAGCGGGCGTTGGCGCCCTACTTGGTCAGACTGGCTCGCACCGCATCCCCGGCGGCCGCTAGGGCTGCGCCCAGCTTGTCCGGCGCGGCGCCGGCACCTTGAGCGAAGTCAGGCCGTCCGCCGCCCTTGCCACCCATGAGTGCAGCGGCATCTCGCAGGACGGAACCCATGTCCACGTCAACGTCGCTGGAGCGCGCAAACAGGAGTCGTACTTGGTCCCCGGCCGGCGCAGCCAGAAGCGCAATGGTGCTACCTTCCTGGATGAGATTCTTGGCGGTTTCTTGCAGCGCTCCGGGTTGCAAGTCGTCTTGGGATACAATGCGCACGCCGTTGACTCGCTCGGCTGCATCGCCGGCAACTTGCGCTTTGAGCTCAGCCAATTGTCCCTGCACTTCGTCCAGCAGCTTGCCACGCTCCTTCCATTCGGCAAAGAAACGCGCCGCCGCAGCGGGGACTTCGGCGGGGGCTACGCTCAAAGCGTCGGCGGCCGCGCGGAGTGTTGCTTCGTCCTGTTGCCAACGCTTGGCCGCGTGAAGCCCGGCGGAATACTCGAAGCGTTCAACACCATCTTGGACGCGCTCCGTTCGCCACAACTTGATGGGGCCTACTTGGTGCGTCGCGTCGCAATGGGTACCGCCGCAATACTCGGTGTCAAAGGGCCCGTCCCAGTCAAACGCATCGTATTCGTTGGGGCCGCTGCCAGCGGCCGGCGGTCGCGGCACGGCACCAATTTCGACGACACGAACATCGCGGCCCTTGGGAATGCCCCCTTGTAGCAAACTGAAGCCATAGTGCGCCTCAGCTTCGGTGCGTTGCCACCACGTTCGCGTCACGGGGGCTCCGGCCAAGACCACCCAATTGGCAAGACGTTCAATCTCTGCCAATTCCTCACTGTTGGGGCGGCGGAAGTGGCTCATGTCAACGCGTGCACAGTCGCGGTACTTTTGCGTCCCTGCTTGCCAAGAATGGGGCCCCAGCACGCGCCGCACCGTTTGGTTCATGATGTGGGTTGCCGTGTGGCTTCGGGTATGGTCCATCCGAAGTTCCCAATCGACCACCCCTTCCACGGTGCTTCCTAGTTCGACGGGAGATTCGAGCAAGTGGATGGCGTGGTCACCGTCCTTTTTCATTCCTAGGACGCGGACCTCGCCATCGTCAGTCTTCAGGACGCCCTGGTCGCCGGGCTGGCCGCCAGTGTCCCAGAAGAACGCGGTTTGATCGAGCACGCAGGCAGGATGGTCGTCCACTTCGCCTACCCATTGCACGAGCGCGTCGAAGACTTGGACATCCTGGGCTTCGTAGAAGGTGAGCCGAGTGGCCGGGATTTCGTCGGGGATAATCCGCGCGACTTTTGCCTTCTTTTCCTTGCTGTGGCGTTCTGCCAAGAGCATGTCAAAGTCGTCCGGGACATCAATGGTGACACCGTGTGCTGCGGCAGCCTCGGCGACCGTGTGGGGGCCCAGTCCGTGGGTGTCGTAGAGGTCCAGCAATTGCTCCGTGTCCATTGATTTGCTCTTCTGTAAGACGCGCTCAACGAGCCGCAGGCCGCGTGCTTTACTTTCATCGTGGCGCTGGGCCTCAAGGTCGGCCATTTCCTTTGCCCGGGGGATTGCTGCCGCAAAGTCAGGGAATTCCTTGGTCATGCGCTCCATGTTGGCGGCAAGCAGTTCCGATAGCGGCGCCTCGATGCCTAGGTCCTTTGCGAAGCGGAAGGCGCGGCGGAACATGAGGCGCATGAGATAGCCTGCCTTGACGTTGCCAGGAACGAGGCCGTCGCCCACCATGAAAGAGAGACATCGCAGGTGGTCCGCCAAGCCGTACAGGGTCTCCACGGGCCCCATGATTGCTTCGAGTTCGGCCACCGTGGTTTCAATGTCGTGGGCCGCCAAGCGTTCAACCACTTCGCCACGGAGCTTGTCGAGCTTCATGCCCACATCGAGATTCAATACTCCTTGGACTCGGGCGTGCATGGCAATGATGCTGCGCGCTCGTTCGTCGTCGGCAATTGCAACCGTGGCCCGTTGGCGTAGGTCCGACAAGGTGTCTGGAAACACCGTCTCGTAGGCGCTTGGCGTTCCGGTACTAGCCCATGCTAGGCGCTCAAGGCCCCATCCCGTGTCAATGATTCGAAGCGGCATCATCCGGTAGCTTTCGCCCTTAATGTCGAATTCGCCATCTTCGGCCTCTTCCAGGCACATGAAGACCAGGGTGGCTACTTCCAGTCCACCTGCGAAGACCTCGAAGCAGGGACCGGCGTTGCCGCCTCCGGCCCACTCTGATTCTACGTACGTAAGGCTGGTCGGTTCGAGCCCCAGAATGTCGGTCAGAAATTCATGCCCTCCGGCGACGCATTCTTCGGTCCAATAATGGTCGCCCCACCCTTCATCGGCTGGCCGCGTGGCATCGTTGAAGGCGTGGTGGCCCATCATTTCGAAGCAGGAAAAGTGGCGGCCGGAGCGGCCGATATTGGCCAAGTCGTTGAGGCGAATACAGGGCTGCGACACAACGAGCGGGTTGGCGGGCGGCGGGCAGTCGCCGGATGTGACGTGTGGCTGATAGTTGGCGATGCTGGCAATGTTGAGGTAAATGTCGTCGCGCCATCGGGCCACGACAGGGTTGCGGGGGACGCACCGGTGCCCCTTGGTTTCCCAGAAGGCTAGGAAGGCTTCCCGCATGGCCCCAAGGTCCATCGTCTTGGAGGATAGCGGCTTGCCAAGGAAGCTGTACTCCGTGCAGGTGGAATCGCCGCAATTGTCGCGCTCGGCGTCGAGACTCCAGAACGCGTTGCCACATTCGCTGCAGTCGCGGCGAGAGAAGCCGTTGTCGTGGAAAAAAGCCAGGTCGAACATGGCGGCAAGCTGCGGGTCCACGGGTCGGCCACCAGGGCTGAGGGTTTGAGCATGGCGGGGGGCCAAGCCCTAGCTTGTGCCCCCGCAGATTCCATGCTGCACGCGGCTTGCCACGCGGAGCCGCTCTTGCATTCCCCGTGCGGCGGTTGAAGACCGGAGGCTTCAGCGAATCTGAATGATGAGATCTAGCACAGCGTCGCGCGTGGCATTTTGACTGCTGGCGGCGACCACCACATGGTGGCGGCCCTTGGCGTTCTTGGGGGTCTTCACCGTTAGTTCGATGGCGGCGGACCGTTTGCCTCGCAGGTTCAATTCATCGCGATTGATGGTCGCCGTCCAAGTGCTGGGGGGGCCACTCACCGCTAGGTGCACTTGGTCATCGCGACTGCTACGGTTTCGCACGTGCACAGGGACCAGAGCGGTTTGTCCTCCGCCAAGGTCAATGATGGCGTCGGGCGCCGATAATTCGATGCCACCGGCGCGGCGACGCCAGGCCATGACGGCCGGGATTGCGATAACAAGCGCGGCGATGCCGGCAAGAAGCAGCAGGCCCGTGTCACCAATATCGTGGCGAATTGCCTCCAGGCCGCTTTCGCTGAGAACCACGTTCACATCGGCACGGTCCTCCGCCGTGGCAACCAGCGGCTCTTGTCCTTGCGTGGCCACGGCGACCAACGTGAAGGCGTGCTGTCCCGGTGTCGCGTCGGAGCCCGCCATCACGGTGACTAGAACCGTTGCCTGCTCGCCACCCGCTAGCGTCAACGTGGATGGGTCCCACGTCGTTTGCCAGCCGCGCGGGACGTTGACGGCATCCACTTGCACGACCGCCGGATTGGGGTTCGAGGTTGGATTGACGATGGTCACTTCGAATCGTACCGCCTCGTCCCGAACGACTTGGATGGACGACGGGGCTTGGATGTCAACGGCCACCAGTTGTTCTTGTTGGCCTGATGCCGAGGGTAGCAGCGACAGCCCTGCACTCACCAGTAAGCAGAAGATCAGCGCCTTGAGGGCTGTGGACGCGTTTTGCTGCACGTTCATTGATGGGGGGCGTGGACGTAAAATGGCAACGGCGTTGCCCTTCCTGTGCCCGCCCAGGTGCAGGATGGCCCCTCTGCCCCGACTTCAGCGTCATTGGTTACGGAGGATGCGGAGGCAGAGCTCGCCGCAGTGCCGGGGTGCTTGACTCGACGTGCCAAGGCCGCGGCGGCGCTTGTTGGCACGGCCGCACATGTGGTGGTCGCGCATCACATTGACGCTGATGGCGTGTCGGCAGGAGCGGTCGCGGCAGAGGCGCTGGCACGTGCCGGTATCTCCTTTGAAACTGTGGCATGCAAGTCCCTGGACGACGCCCACATCGCGCGCCTCAATGAGCGCATGACGGCGTCCTCGTCGCTTGACCCTGTTCTCTGGTTGTGTGACTTTGGCTCGACCGCCTACATGCGCTTGCCGGGCAACAAGGTCGTTTGCGATCACCACGAATTAGTCCGCGATGGAACGGAAGAGTCGTTTCCGCACGTCAATCCGCTGCTTGATGACTTGCCAGGTGATTCCATCAGTGGCGCCGGGTGCGCTTACCTCGTCGCCGAGGCAATGGACGCCGCCAATCACGACCTTCGCCCGCTGGCCTTGGTGGGGGCTACAGCCGATTTGCAAGACAGACGAGACGGCGAATTGCATGGATGTAATGCAGCGCTTTTGGCCGCCGCCCGTGCGGAAGGCCAAGTCAGCGTCTTGGTGGACCTGGCTTGGTTTGGCATCGAAACACGCGACCTCGGCGCCTTCTTCCGCTTCTGCGACCCCGCGATTCCAGGACTAGCTGACGGGCGTGTCGCAGAGTCCTTGGCAACGGATCTTGCCATCCCGTGGACAACGCCGGAGGGAAAGGTTCGCACGTGGAACAGCCTGAACGAGGCGGAGAAGTACCGCTTCCGCTCGGCGGTGGTGGACCATGCGCTGGACGTTGGTTGGAGCCCCGACGACGTGGGCCGGTTGTGGCGCCAAGTCATCCTGTTTCCCAACGAAGAACCGCAATCACCGGTGCGGGAGGCCCAAGCGTTTGCTACGCTTCTCAACAGCACAGCGCGTTATGGCAAGCCGGAAGTCGGCTTGGCGGTCGCGGCGGGCGACCGAAAAGCGAGCTACCAGGAAGCGTTGGAGCTTCTTAGCGGCCACCGTCGCCATCTCGTGGGGGCCATGCAAGCGTTTGCGCGCCACGAAATGACCAACCTGCAAGGCATCCAATGGGTGCACCTGGAGCGGGACGTGAAAGACACAGTTGTGGGCATTGCCTGCGGCATGGCGCTTGGCGGCGGGGCCCATGTGCGGGGTGACTTGGCCCTCGTCGGCCTCGCCTACGCTGATGCTGGGCACACCAAGGTCTCCGGCCGTGCGCCTCAGGCCTTGCAGGATGCCGGCATTGACTTAGCCACGGCGATGCGCGAGGCGGCATCCGGTGTCGGGGGCGTGGGCGGCGGCCACAAGGGGGCCGCAGGGGCCACCATTCCCACTAAAGACGAACAGGCATTTCTGCAACGGTTGGACAGCGTTGTGGCTCGGCAGTTGAATCGTTTGTAACGCTTGACGCCCCCGAAGCGGTAAGCCGAGAACCGTCATCAGCACCAAAATGCATGAAAAGGCCTCCACCGCGTTGGAACCATGAATCACGTCGCGTGGCTAGCAACTTTCACCTTCGTTTGCGCCCTGCTCGTCCCTGGCGTCACGGGGCAACAAGGCGAGTTCGTTTCCGACCCCGCCGACGATGTGGTCGCCGTGGGGCAAGGACAAGCGGCTCCGGTGCCAGGCCTCGCTGCGCTGGACTTGGTCGGGGCAACGCTGGGCGAAACAACGGACCAATTAACCTTCGAAGTGGAATTCGGCGGCGAGGCCAGCGCCTTTCCTGAAAACGCCATCATGCACATCAACTGGGTCTACGGAGATTCCTACTACAGAATCGAATCGGCGCGCTATGCCTTGATTGACGGCCGTTACACGTATGCTGAATTGCATCACAGCGTGGACGGGAAAGAGTGGCGCCAACTGCAGGACCTCGAAGCTAAGCTGTCGGGTAACGGGGTCACCGTGCTGCTGCCGCGGGCCCTGATTCGGGATAGCCAAGGCGCGTCACCAGGTCTTGGGGAAACCCTCGATGAAATGTACGTCGTCAGCGAATCGCGATGGACTTCCCTCGACATTCACTTGCCCGGCCAGGAGATTTCGTCGCCCGTTCACCTCATGGACCGGATGCCGGATGACGGCGGCGTGAGCTACACAATGCTCACCGGGTTGGAACAAAGTGGCTCGGTCCGTCTGGGTTCGCAAGCCCCCATGCGCATGAGTAATGGAGAAGCGACGACGTTTGTTTACGAGCTATCAGCGGTGGCTGGGCAGGCTGGCACATACACGCTGTCAGCGTCGGGTGGACCCAACACCTGGTCCGTCCGGTTGCCGATGGAGAAACTTCACCTCGCAGCCGGCGAAGTTGTTACAGCGCCAGTGGTGATTTCAACCACGTTCGGGCATCGTCACGGTGCTACGGAGACCGTTCGCGTCGAATTGGCGGGCCCGGGCGGCACCGGTCGCCTGGATGTGGGCATTCACTACCCTGAGGTTGCGCAACCGGGCGGCCACCACGACACGGTTTGGCTTCACGCGAACCACGCGGATGAAACGCCGGCTGCAGCCATGTCGGCGGTTGGCGCCACGTTTGGCCAGGACATCTGGATGAATGCCATTGATGTGGATCCCTTGGACGACGGCGAGCCACTTCGCGCCTACCTGTGGAATACCGGTGACGACACCAAGTATCAGTGGCGTTTGCCCTTGCAACCGGGTCTCGGCATGGGTCTCGATTTTACTGACGGGACCGGGCTTCTGGATGCCACCATTACTGCCCCTGCGGGACTGCTGTCAGCCACGGCCGACGCCCGCCTGTTGTACCTGACGCCTGCGCAGGACGGGGGAGAAAATCCGTACTGGGATTTCGACGTCACCGAATTGGCACTGCTGGCCACTACCGCCCCGGTGGATTTGTCGCCGGGCGATTCCCTGCGGCTTCAGGGGGACTTGGTGCTAACTTCCGATGCCGGCCGTTTGCCGTATGTCCACGGGTCGCAACTGTTTCTGGAAATCAGCACCTACAACGCTGGGCCGGGAACCTTCACGACCGTCGACGTGCCCGTGATTGAGCCAGGAGCGTTTGCCAAATTGCCTCTTCGCGACTACGCCGACCCGGTGGACGATGTCTTTGGCGGCTTGATTGACCTCTCCGTGCGAACACCCGAGATGGCGGTCGCTCCGGGCAAGAGCCTCGCCATCGAAGTCGAACTAGCAAATCACCAAAACGAGGCGGATACATTCGAATTGTCCGTCTCTGGCACCGGCTCCCAGTGGGCCACCCTGGCGCCAACGAAGCTCACCGTGGAACCGCATGAAACCGCCACCATTGTGCTAACCGTGTCACCGCCCGCCGATGCCACCCAGCAGGCCGATCTGATGCTGCAAGCACAAGGAACCAAGCCCATTGCAACGGCCCTCCAGCGCGTCGTCGTGACGGTGGACGAGCAAGCGGGCGGGGACACGCTTGATGAAGCCGCCCATGTGGAAAGTCCTGGCGTTAACCTGGTTGTTGCCGGTGCTGTAATCCTGCTCGGCAGCGTCCTTCGGCGCACCAGGCAGCGGTAGTCTAACAGCGCCGTCGGGCAAGCCGGTGCATGAGTTTGCACAGGCCAGGGGCCGTTCATGGGGGGTTAGGAATCACCCACGTATGTCGTGGGCATGAGTCCTTCACGCGCTCTGGTGTTCGCCTTGGCATGCTCGATGCTGACCTTCTCCTTTTCACCCATCCAACCCAGCATCGCGGTAGGCGAAGAACTGACCAGCGACGGATTGTGCATCCCCAATGACAACTGGTGGACGTGGTTCATGCAGGATCTCTACATCTCGCCCGAGGGGGAAATTCTGCACGAGAATCAAGAGTTGCCGCCGCTTTTTGGCATTGAAGCGTGGCAATTGCCGCGAGGCGCGCCACAAGAAGGCACCGCCCTGCTTGCGGCCCACGGCGTGGACCCGGCCAAACCAACTTGCATCAAGAAACTGGCATCTCCTCCCCTCGACGATGACCGCGATGTGGTGATGCAGCGCATCGGTGCGGCAGATGAAAACGCAGACGGGATGGGCGACCGATGGCACGAAAATTGGCAGCGCTGGTCCGGGGAGGTCATCGAGGCAGCGGGCGACTTGGACGATGATGGATTGACCAATCTGGACGAATTCCGGTGGCAACTCATCCCGATCTGCCTGCCGGTCTCGGAAGCCATCCCATTGCCCGCCGGCATGGCTGAAGCACACCATTGCAAGGACTACGAGTCAGATCCCGCGACCGGCGTGGGCGGCGACCTTTGGCAAGATGGCGACGAGGTGCGCTATTGGAATGATCCAACCAACGACGACGCGCGGGCACCAGGCTACGCTCCTTTCGATTCAGACCGCGTGCGCGACACTGACAAAGACGGCATTTGGAATATCCATGAATTGGACAGCGACAACGATGGTCTCCACGATGGCTTCGAATTCTTTCATAGTGACACCTTCCCAGAATACCGGGACAGTGATTGTATTAGCGATGCCTTGTCGTGTCCTTCACCTCGGTCGACCACGGCCCTCGAGAACGAAGCCGATCTACGCCGTCCAGGGACAGGTGACGGTCTCGACGACAATACGGAGTACGCCTTTTGGCAGGATTTACTCGGCCCCGATGGCCACTTGGATGACCTTGATGGAGACGGTATTCCCAACATCCGAGATGCAGACAGCGACGGCGACGGCTTGCTCGATGGCGAAGAGTTGACCCGCTCCGGCGGCCAGGTGTCGCCCGGCGCCAAGGACACGGACGGCGACTCCATCTTGGACGGCGACGAGCCATCCTGGGACCAGGACCTCGATGGCGACGGTCTCGTGAGCGCCAATGACCTCGACGCAGACGGCGACGGTATGCCCGACGAATGGGAGGCAACCTATGGCCTAAGCCCCGGTGATCCTCAGGACGCACGACATGACCGCGACATGGATGGCCTATCCAACCTGGATGAATTCCTGCACCGCACAGACCCTACGGACGCCAGTAGCGACTCGGATTTCCTTCTAGACGGTGAGGAAGTCCACTCGCACGGCACCGACCCGCTGCATTGGGATTCTGACCGTGATGGCATGCCGGACTCATTCGAGGTTACGCACGGACTCGCGCCTACCGATGAGGCAGATGCTGGCGAGGACGCCGATCTCGACTCCTTTGACCAGGACCTTGATGGACATCCTGAGGTCCGGTTTACTAACTTAGCAGAATACCAGTACGCGCGCCCGTTGTCCTGGAATGAAACCACAGATGGTCCGTGGCATGGCGGTACAAATCCTAGCGTCCGAGACAGCGATTTGGATGGCCTCGATGATGGCTATGAGGTCTACGCCGGTTCAGATCCTACGTCGCCTCTCGACGCATCCTCGGTCAACCTGGACGTTGACTACGATGGGTTGAATTGGACGCAAGAGGCATCGGCCCGGACGTTGCCGTACGTGGCAGATACCGATGGCGACGGCCTTTGCGATGGGGGCGGTGCACCAGCCTGTTCATGGTTCGACCCCAACGAAGGCGGCCGCCCCGGTGAACGCGACTTCGGAACCATTCCTTACGAGGGGGATAGCGACCAAGATGGCCTCACAGACATGGTCGAGGCACTCTATTGGGAACACGTTGGCTCGACCGAGTCTTCGGACATTGACCAAGACGGCCTCCCCGCCCCAAGGGACGCCGACTCGGATGGAGATGGGCTGACCGACGGCGACGAAGCTCACCACTGGCGTACTGACTTTGCCGCAGGCGACTCAGATGGCGACGGCATTAGCGACGGCGACGAAGCCCATCATCTGGGAACGGATCCGCTGCAACGCGACAGCGACAACGACAAATTGGATGACGGTGCCGAATTCAATGACTACGGCACCGACCCCTTGAATCCAGACTCCGATGGGGACGGGCTCACGGACGGACGTGAGGTGCAGCAAACCTACACGAATCCGCTCAACTCTGATTCCGACGGCGACAGCCTGCCCGATGCATGGGAGGTGGCCTATGGAACCCAACCAAACTTGGTGGATGACTCGTTAGATCTCGACAATGATGGCCTTGCTAACGGCGCAGAGTTCCGTGCCAGCACGCGACCGGACCGAGCGGACTCCGACTTCGATGGCATGCCGGATGGCTGGGAAATTGACTACTTCTTCGACCCTACAAATGCCAGCGATGGAGATCTTGATGCAGACGACGATGGCCTAAGCAACGCCAAGGAATTCGAGGCCGGATCCATGCCTACGGTTGGTGACTCAGATGGCGACCGTTTGCTGGATGGCCACGAATTCCATCTTCTTGGCACCAGCCCTACAATTGCTGACTCGGACGGGGACGGCATGCAGGATGGCGACGAAATGGAAGCGTGGCAAGATCTTGCATCCCGCTATGGGGCGTCGGCCAATTGGACGCTCAACCACGACGGGGACACATTCGGATCAGGGCTCCTTGACGCCGATTCAGACAACGACGGCCTCAGCGACCGCGAGGAGTTCCGTACGACTGCCACACGGCCAGACCTCGCAGATTCCGATGGCGACCGGTTGAGTGACTGGGACGAATTGGTCAGGCACCGCGGACAATATGACCCGAACAAGTGGGACACCGATGACGACGGCACAAGTGACTTCCAAGAAGTTGCCTTGGCAGACTCGAACGGGGACTATGACGGGGATGGTCTCACGAATGGCAGGGAGTGGGAATACGGGACCGACTTTGATAATCCAGACACTGACTGTGACGGAATGCGTGACGGCCCTGAAGCCGCTTACTGGGGCCAACGATGGCAGCAACGTGACGGCACCAGTCGCCTGACGGTGGCCGACGTGGATGGAGATGGTCTCCTCGATGGCGAAGAAGTCGGCATGACTGGAGCAGGAGAAGCGTTCGAGGCCACGAACCCCGCCCGTGAAGACACAGATTTCGATGGCCTCAGCGATCTCGAAGAATGGCAGCACGCCGTGGAGGTCGGTTGCGGCCAAATGCAGCAATCGAGCGCTACGAGCACCATGGCGTGGAACATTCCGTATCCGGGTGCCGCCTTTTCCGAGGTTCTGGAATCTCGCAGCCTGCGCGACCAGCTGCAACCAGGGACGCTCTACCGCGATGCTCACGGCACCAGTTATGCGCGTAGTAGCGATGGCGTATTCCTCATTGGTCCATATGGAATTGAATTACGGTTCCCTGGCACCGAATCGCAGCCTGAAGGACCATCGCTAATTTCTACGACCACCGCCTCAACCCCCCAAGCCCAAACCGCCTATTCTGGATTTGGTCCCACGAGCCCCATCAACCCGGATTCGGATGGCGACGGATTGCTGGATGGCCGCGAAGTTCAGCTTGGATTGGACCCCACAGACTGCGACTATGACGGTGACGGCCTAGGCGACGGGCTGGAACTAGGCGTCACACGACAAGCGGTCCCTCCTCAGGCGGGGACCTCCGCAACGTGCCAGCAGCGCGATGTCCACCCGGCTTCCACGACCGATCCGCATGTCAGAGACTCCGATGGGGATGGCCTCAATGACGGGCCAACGATATCGGCGTTTGCTCCGGGGGAAGACACCAATGCAGATGGCGCCGTTGATCCGTCAGGACTCGAAAGCGATCCGACGCGGCCAGACAGTGACGGCGATGGTCTAGACGACCAACTGGAGTTTGCCGTGCTGGGCACGCCACGCTGCACCGTCTTTGCAGATTGCGACCGCGACGGCGTCCCGGACGCCGCCGAAGTGGACTGGAATGTGGATACAGATGGTGACGGCCGCTTCAACTTTGACGACGGGGACTCAGACAATGACGGGGTTCCCGACGGATTGGAAGGTTTTGGCGTCGATAAATTCACATTGGATCCAGACCATGACGGGGCCATGGCCATGGTCGACACAGACAGCGACAATGACGGCCTTCCCGACGGTGCCGAAGACCGCAGCCCCTGGGGCCGGTTCAACGTCGGCGACCTCAATCCAATTGACCCCGATACCGATGACGACGGCGTCTTGGACGGATTTGATTTGGCGCC
>JBFJXH010000046.1:0-13131 GCA_041623215.1 Thermoplasmatota archaeon | reverse complement strand
GCAGGCCGTTGGTTGATGCCGCCAGGCCGGCACCGCGCAGGCGGTCCAGGTGCGCGACTTCCAAACCGTCCGTGCTAGCATTGCGTAGTCCAAAACGAGTCACAGAGTCGGCGCCGACGTCCCAACCAACGCCCGGGCTAGCCACAAGCGCTTCGGCAATGCCCTCGGCGTCTAACCCCGTGTTCGCTGAGGCCACGTCGCCGTCATCCTTGCCCGTCTGTTGACTAACGTACAGGACGCCCCCGACGATTCCGGTTAACATGGCTGCGCTGACGATGAACGCGACCACTTGGCCGCTCGCTACATCGTGAGCCCGGAACGCCATCGGGAAAACTTGGTTCTCCTTGCACATGGAGCTTGCCCGCGGGTCGGCCGGGCCTTATTGGCTTTGGGACTTGTTGCCGAGGCCCCGTTGCCCCGAGGTCCCTTGGCCTAGCAGGGTGTTTGGGGAATGCGGATGGTGGTGCTAAGTGGGACCGATAAGAGCGTCTCCCCGTCGGTCCAAGTAACACTGTATGACACCACTTGGTCTTGGTCGGCACCCACCTGAACACACGTCTTGGACCAAGTCACGCGCATCGGTTTTCCTTGTTGCCGGGACAAGTCTTCGACCTGCTCGAGCGCGTCGTCCATGGCGGCGTCGAATGGCGCCGTGGTCACATTGTGGGTTGCGTTGAGGCGCCATGCCAGGTTGGACAACCCTGCCTCCAGGCCGCGCGGGTCGAATTCGGCGCGGCGACTCGGGTCGAGATCGCCCGGGACTCGGCTCAGGCGCACATCCAGCACGGTGAGTGCGGCAAATCCCAACAGGAGAACCACGGCAGCGAGCAGCACCATTTGGCCCCCCTCGTCGCCTCGCGACCGGATTTGGTCAGGCACCTTGCCACACCACCAGTTGAAGGGCATACGGGATGGCGTCCGTGTCGCCGGCGCGCGGAACCACTTGGACGATGGTTGCTGGCCCTGTGCAGGTGGGCAGCGTGTAGAGTGCCCACAACCCGAAGGGCGCATCGCGCGGTGCCCCGCTGGTCCAATGGGTCAGCCAGTCGTCGCCGTCGGGGCGTGCCGTTGTGCCCGCCGGACTGCTTACGCACAGAATGAGGGTGGTGTCGTAGTCTTCGCCGGGCAACAGCTCCGCCGTGGCCGGGCCGCTGTGTGCATTCCAAGCTGGCGTTACGAGCACCGTGGCGGCCTGGCCCGCTAAGGGCGGTTTGGCTCCAGCGCCACCTGGCAGCAGGCGAAGGGGCTCGACGCCGTTGCTGATTCGTAGTTGATAACGCGCCCCGGGTGGCACCGCTTCATTGAGAAAGGCCTCCAAGGCGGGTGCGGTTCCGTCGAGGGAACTGTTCACTTGCTGGGTCAGCCAGTCGGGATGGGCCGGGTCCTCGCTGGGCCGATTGGCAAGGGAAATGAGAATATCATTGGCGAAGTGTGACAAGTCGGTGCTGACGCCTGCGTCGGGCGGCGGCGCGTGGCTGGTCACGAGCAGAATCGCCAAGCCGGTGGTCACCAGAAGCGCGGCCAAGACGGCCTCCAGCACAGACATGAAGCCCGCTTCATCGTCGCTGGGCGGACCGGGTCCGCGTGCGGGCCAGTCAGAGCTCAGGCGAGAATCACCTCCCACAACACGCGGAAAGCAATCCAGCCTGCAACCATCATGACGGCGGCGTGCGGGATGCCGAGGCGAGGTTCGCCACGTGACAAAACGCCGCCCACGATGCCACCACCAATTGCTTGGATGATGGCTGCGTGGAAGAACAGCTGAATCAGCAGGTCCTGATCGAAGGCCTTCAATTGGAAGCCGCCCGACACTTGGGCGCCCTCCGTTCCGGCCACCGCTTCCGCAAAGGCGGGCAGAAACTGTGCAAGAAGGACCATGACAACGCCAAGGAACACGAAGAAGGCGATGTAGACGACCATGTTGTACAACCCCATCTGGGCATTGCGTTCCTCTGTAATCGCCTGAATCGCTCTGGCGTCCTCGCTGGCGGTCGTCAGGCTGTCAACGACGTTGCCGCCGCTCCTCTCAGCTTGCAAAACCAAGGCTACTGTCCGGTTGATGAGTGGCGTCTTGGTGCGTTGACGGAAGCCTTCCATAGCTTCGGAAAAAGGCACGCCCCATTCCACTTGCGAGGCCATGCGTTGAATGTCAGGGTTCAATTCGCCGTAGTCGCCGCCCGCCGCCGTCACCAGGGCGCGCGGCAGCGTCATGCCGGCTCGTGCTGACTCAGCGATGTCGCGCAGAAATTCCGGGAAACGTTCGTCTAAACTACTTGCCCTCCGGGCATCCTGCAGGAAGAACCAGCCGTAGGGGCCAGCGCCAAGCAGGAGCGCACCGATGGTCCAATCGGTGCCATACGTTGACGACCACGGCATTCGCTCGAGGAAACTTAGCGCTGCAAGGATTGCACATACCAACGCGCCGAAGGCCGTAATGCCGTACACCGCGAGACGGGCCACTTCCTGGGGGCTCGCCGGCTTCTTGCCAACAAGTCCCTGCAGTGGGTCTTCCTCGTCGCGGTCCCGATCGCCAAGCGCCTGCGCCTGCAACGTACGAATCAGGATCCAGGCTAACATGCCAGCTGCGGCCACGCCGTAGAGGATAATGATGGGCAGCAGTGTGGTGGTGCCTGCTGAGCCGCCGAGGCGCCCGCTGATGAGCGCGCCGGCTGCAGCCATGCTGAGGGCGACGAAGATTAAGCCACCCGCGTAGGCCCGCATCGCCGCCTGGCGGGTTTCCGTACGCATTTGCTCATCGCCTCGTCGCACTTCGCCGATGGCGGTGCGAACCATACCGGTGACGCTTGGTAAGCGCAGGCGCAGGCGCACAGAGAGGAACTCGAGGACTGCCCCTAAGCTGACGATGTAAACCGCTTGTCGAGGGGCAATGGCCGCCAGCAACCCCGCCTGCTGTGGTGTTCCAGTGCTCCAAGCGACCCCGGCCAGGACCGCCACCGCGCCCAGTGATGACAAGACGACAACCGCCAGCGCCCGGCGGCCTTCAGCGCGGTCTTCCGCATCCGGGGGGACCTGTTGCCGTAGCACCAAGAGCAGGGAGTTCGATAGCAGGACTGCGGCAAGGATGAGGGGAAAGCGTTCGGCAAACGTTGCGCCCGCCTGACCCTGGGGCATCCAGGCGCCCACGAATACCAGCAATGCCAGTAACTCCACGACGACGAGAAGAACCGCCAGCACCAGGAGCAGCACGCTCACCGTGCCAATCCACCCCATCATGCCGCCGCGGGCCAATGCCTTGGTTGTGGCATGACCTTGCAACGCGCGCCAATCAACCCGCAGGAAGATGCCGTTGGCTACGGCAAGCAGCAGGACGGTGGCCGCCAGGGCCTGGGTTTGAGCCGGCACGCTGGTAAGACCATAGCCAAGCGAGCCGCCCATGACGGCAAGCGCCGCAACGAGGCCCGCCGCGACGGCGCCGTGGACAACGAAGCGAAGCGCCTGCACGTCACGCCTCCGGAACCATTGACTTTAGCAGGAACGCGAAGCCACCGCTCAGCACCGGCAGCAGAAAATAGATGACGAGGGCCAATTGAAACACTTGCCCGCTACCCATCAGCACCATGATGACCATGATGACGAGCAAGAACAGAGGCCCGGCCACGGCCACGGTCACATACGCCTCGGCCATGATGCCCATGGTTTCAATCAGGCTGCGTTGGTCCACTCGGTGCTCAAACTGGAACCGATCCGCTTTCTGCCGCAAATAGCGAGTCAAGTCGCCCCCGCTTGTCACCGTGGAAATGATGCCCTGGAGCAAATCACGAAACCGGATGCTTGGGCTACGCTCAACGGCCCGGTGTAAGGCCTGCAAGACATCCTTGCCATGCAGGGCCATGTCGGCGTGGAGCGTGGCGGCTTCCTTGGCCACTTCACCATAGATGTCCTGACGTGCCAGCGAGCCAAAGACATCCTGTGGCACAACGCCGGCGCTGGTCATCGTGGCCATGTAGTGAACGGCATATGGAAGGCGTCGGTCAATGTCCCGCGCCCGCTTCTTGGCCAACGTCTTGGGGGCGGATTGCACCAGCAGGTAGGTGAGCAGCCACGACATCGCGGCCACAAGGGGTGCAACCGCGTAGAGAACGGGCATGGGTCCGGTCCTTACCTGCAAGGCAGCCGCCACGCCAAGGCCAAGTAACAGGCCAAATCCCGCTCCAAGAGCACTTTTGGTCCAAGTGGAGGCGAGGTACGCTTCGGCACGCATGGGGATGCGCGCCCGCCGCAGGTCGTGGGCAAGGTCGGCCAAACTACGCTGGTGTCTTGCACGCTCCCCGAGGAATCGGTGGCTCATGCGCTGCACGCCGGTTAGGCCCACGGCCGGTCCTCCTCGATGAGGGCAAACGTTGCATCCGGCCTCTTGTAGTATGCCTGGACGACCTTCGCGACGTCCGCGTATCCATGCATCTTGTGGCGCAGAAGATAATTGATAATCTCGGTTCGGCGTTCCCATTCTTGCATCACGGATTCGGTATCTGTGCCCGTTTCTAGGGCGATGCGTTGCAAGTTGTAGGATGTCCCGGTGAACACGAAGGAATCCTCGCCGGGGTCCCACCGGAAGACCTCGTTGGTGAGAATCTCCTTGGTGTTCGGGTCGAGGCCCACGATTTCCGTCACACTCTTGGTTCTCCGGACCCGCAGGGCGCCCACCCGCGTCAGCACCTGGACGCAAATGAGGTCAAGCGCCTCGAGAAGCGGCCGCGGAATATTGATGGGGTCCGACTCAAGCCGATGTATCGCTGCATCAACCGAATCGGCGTGCAGGGTACCGTAGGCGGCGTGCCCCGTCGCCATGGCTTGGAAAAGGTTGTACGCCTCGGCACCACGAACCTCACCAACCAAGATGTACTCCGGGCGTTGCCGCAGGGCATTCCGAAGAAGTTGGAACATGTCGATTTCACCGGCCTGACGGCCCCCTGCGTCACGCGGTCCAAAGCCACCTCGGGTAATGCCAGCAATCCAGTTAGGCTGCGGTAGCTGGATTTCGCGAGTATCTTCGATGCTGACAATCTTCATGCTAGGTGGAATAAACAGGGTGCATGCGTTGAGCGCCGTGGTCTTGCCACTTGCCGTGCCGCCCGCAAACATGCCGCTTGCGCGGTTTTCAATGACCATCCACACATACGACAGGACACGACTATCCATGGTACCGTAGCGAACCAAATCAATGGGCGACAGTGGCGTCTCGCGGAATTTACGAATGGTGAACGTCGAGCCGAAGCTGGAAACCTCGCGCCCGTACGTTGCCTGGAGCCGGCTACCGTCGGTCATGGTGGCATCAATGATGGGCTCGGCGATGCTGACATGTTTGCCGCTTCGCTGCGCTAAGCGAATAACGAAGCCGTCAAGGTGGGCGTGATTCCGAAACTGGACGGTCGTTTGCATCGACTCGTGCTTGCGGTGGTAGACGAAGAGGGGTTGGTGAGGTCCGTCGCAAGAAACGTCCTCAATCATGTCGTCCTTCATCAGGGCATCAATGGGGCCCTCCCCAAGAAAGTCCCGCTTGACATAGTACAGGAGTCTTTGGCGTACGAGTTCGCGCCGCACCTCCACATCCGTTGCGTCAGTGGCTTGCGCCAGAATGGCCTTGCCGGCTTGAGCCTTGGTCTTGGCGCTGCGGCGCTTCCCTTTGGCATTCTCCTTCTTGGCCGCCTTGGCTCGACTGCGCTCGGCTTCCTTGGCCGCCTTGGCCTGGAGGCGCCGCGCCTTTCGCGACAGATTTTCGTCCCCGGTCTCCTTCGCGGTCGGCGCCGCGGGGCTGGAGGTTTCGGAGGCGTCGGGGCCTGGTTGGCTCGCGGACTCGTCATCGGCTTCTGGGCCATCCGCAAACGTGGCCAAGACCAGCTCGGCCGTTTCAGCAGGCTCCGGCGTAAACATGATGCTGTAATCGTGCACCACTTCGTCGAAGAGGCTCTCCAGATGGCCCTCCAAGTTGTCTTGTTCAAGGTCGGCGGGGCTTACGTCCAGGACATCCACAATGGTGCTCTCGATGAACTCCAGCAGCAGTTGCTCTTCGGCGCTCAGCATTGGCTCGATGACGCGGTAACGCATCTCGTTTTGGGCGCGGTCAAAGAGAATCTGGACGTAGCTGAACGGCTCCTGGATGCTGTAGACTTCCACTTCCTTCAGGCCTTCACCAAGTTCCAACGACTCGGCTTGGGCGTCCTCCTGGGCCCAGGCTGCTTCCAGTTGCTGGCGCGCCTCGTCGTCTCTGCCCACTGCAGCAAGATCCTCATCCCGCTGAGCGCGCCGCTCGACCAGCAAACGAGCCCGGCGGGCCTCCTCAACGACGAGCCCTGCCGGTCGCTTGTCAGCTTCTGCGTCGCGCTCCGGCAGCAGCAGCGACGCTCGACTGAGGGCCTTGTGTGCCATTGCCTTCTTGGCCGCGGCATCGTGACCGGTTGCCTCCTTGACTCCCTTGACGGGTCGAGGCGGCCTCGTTTCCGCCGGCGCTGCTTCGGTGCCACCTTTCTCATGCGTGGCTGGCTCCGCTTCACTTGGCGATGCGTCGGCTGGCACCGTTACGCCACGTCCTTCATTGGCGTGGTTGGCACGGGCGTCGGATGCGTCGTCGTCGCTGCGGGGGTCGTCGCGCGCCGCAGGGAGTGCAGAGTCGTCGTTGCTTGGAGTCATGAGATGTAGATGCAAGGCGTGGTCGGTCCGGGTCCAACACCGTAGGCGACGGTCAGGTCTCCGCCCAGGACCTGCCCTGGACAAATCGGGACGCTGGCCGACACGCCAAGAAGTCGGCCGACGCCTTCTTCATCGATGGTGGTGGGGGAGACCCGCACCTGGTCCGGTGCGGCCTCCAAATGAATCGTATAGGATGCGCCGGCAAGCTGATTGGGCAGTTGTAGCAGCTTGCTCGCTGTGCCGGTGGGGTAATTCGAGCCTAGGTCTGCCATGGTCAGCATTTCGCGAGCTATTCGATGTGCCAGTGCGTCCGCTTCGCTGGCCTGCGCCCGCTCGCGTGCATTTTGATGGGCACCTTCGATGGACAAGAGCGAACCGGCAACCAGCAGCGAAGTAATGCCAAACGCAAGGAGGAAGCCAACCACCTCCTGGACCGCCTGATCGTCGGCGGCGAGGCCGGAGCGCCCTGGATCCTTGGCGGCGTCGGGGCACCCCGCCTTGGGGTGATGCCGCCTCGGTGGTCGGCCGCTAGAGAATAAGTTCAGTTTGGACATCAATCTGTAACACCTCCAAATTGAAGACCGCCGCTCCCGGGTTGCCGCTGGGGGGGTCCACGAGGCGGTAGCGAACTGACGGTTCGGCTGCATCGCAGCCGTCATCGGCAACATACGGAGTGCCTGCGACTTGCTGGTTTCGAAGCAGCCACGCATTGCACCACGACTCGGCGAGCGAGCCACTTGCCTGGTAGCGCAGCGTATAGGTCGGGTCATCGATGCGCGCGTGAATTCCCGACAGGCCGAGGTAAAACTGAATGTCCGACCCTGATGTGGTAGAATCACTACCGCTGGTCGTGGGCAAGCGAAGCAGGTAGTCGCCGGTCCCGAACGCATTCTCCTGGACGGGCGGGTGCTGCAAGAGATAGACAACATCGTCCTGCTGTGAATAGATGGCTCCGCCGGTCAAGCGGCTACTGCGGCCGTCGCCGGTCCAAGAAATGTCGCCGGATTGCACAATCCACGCCTGCGCGTAGGTAGTTGTGCCCTGGAACATTCGCACGTACCAATCCTTGCCGGCCATCGGTGAAGTGACGGTCACCGTGCTGCCTGTCAACGTAGCTCCCCCGTCTGTCAAGACGCCCCCGGCCACCTCCGACACCACCAGACACGTAGTGCAACCAATGCCAGTGGTCGGTGTCCGGCACGCAGTCAAGTCAAGGGTAAAGGAGGCGTCGCCGTCGTCCCAATTGGTCAGCCGAAACTCACAGTCCGGGTTGGTGGCGTCATGATTGGCCGAAACCAGCCAATGGTCGCCGTCGCTGGTGGCAAGCGAGCCTTCGGCTACGCGGACGACCGGGACCTGAGCCGCATCGGGCACACCCAGGACAAGGGTCCGCTGTCGTAAGTCCTTGAGCGTCTCCTCCATGCCGTCCTGGGTCGCCCTCTGCTGGGCGTCCTGTACCGCTGGCATCCCCCAGAACAGAATGGCGCCCATGCCCACCACCGTGAGTGCCAGGATGAGAATGGATCCAACCACGGGGCTCACGCCGTCATCATTGGACCACGCCGTTGCCCGACGAGGCCGTCCGGAAGTCACTTGCTTGGCACGCGTTCTAGTAGCCATGCGAGCCAACGCTACACCACCCGCCGCGTAGATTCGAAGAACAGGCCTTCGTCGGTTTCCTTGAAAAGAATCATACAGGCTGAGCCTGGCACGCCCCGCATCTTGTTGATTTGCAGGAACGGGTACAGGCCAAACCCTTGGCGGTCAAAGCCGAGCTCCATAACGCCGTCGGCCCAGGAGGCCAGGCAGCCCATGATGGCCGAGTCCAGCGCGTCCTTCTCAACCACGACGAGGACATCCGAACCGTTCTTGCGAGCTTGCGTTCGCAATTGGGCAAGTTGCGGCAGGATGGCCTGCTTACCCTGTGCCTCGATGAACGGCGTCAGCGACCAGATGATATGGCGCGTGTTTGCTTCCAGGCGCGGCAGCGGTTTTCGCGGGTCGCGCTCCCGTACCGAGACGTGGTCCCATTGAGCCGTGGCTTCCTCGAGGTCCCCGAGGTGTGGGCCGGCGATGAACAATTTCGAACGCTCGAACGCCTTGGCCGCCTGAAGACACAGCGCCTCTACGGCGTTCATCGGTGCCGCAACCAAAAGGTGGACGGTGCCCGGGGCGAAGCCGCCGCCGATTCGGCGGTCCAGGCCTGCTAGGCCTGTCGGTCGCACCGCTGCCTCCGTCACGCTTGCTACTCGCCTTGGACCGGTTTAACCGGCAAACGGAAGGGACCAGGTGCAAAAAGGGGGAAGGGAAAAGGGACAATGGCCGCTCTGGGCGAGGGCCTAACCGAGGCGGATTGCGCGCAACCCTTAGTCGCCGTAGTAGGAGGCGGGGTAGGGTTCGGGCTTGAGGCCCTTGCGCTCGCGAATCTGGCGCGTTACACCATCTTGCAATTGGAAGTCCAACGTTTCGAAGCCAATGTTCTCGGTGCTCCAGATGGCACGGCCACCGGTCGCAGAGCGAATGGCGCCAGCGAAGCCGAACATTTCGGCCACGGGCGTCTTGGCTTCGATGGTGGTCGAGTCGCCTTCGTTGCTCATGTCTTCAATGGTGCCACGGCGTGACTGGAACTCGCGCGTGGCCGCACCCATCACGTCATCGGGGACGGTGACGACGGCCTTTTGCATGGGTTCAATGAGGACGGGGCCTGCTTCCGTCATGGCGCCGTAGATGGCGTTGCGAACGGCGGGGATGACTTGCGCCGGGCCACGGTGGACGGCGTCCTCGTGCAGCTTGGCGTCGTGCATCTTGTAGAGGACGCCCTGAACCGGTTCGCCGGCCTGGGGGCCAGCCTTAACAGCCTCGCGGAAGGCTTCGTTAATCAGCTCAAAGGTCTCGTGCAGGTATTGGATACCCTTGGTGGTGTCAACAATCATGTTGGTGCCGTCAATGCACTTGACCTTCTTCGCGATGTCCTTCTCCCAGCCATGGTTGTGGACCAGCGCTTGCTCAACTTCCTTGCTGAACTTCTTGGCGTCCTGGGGAATCTCGTTGTCGTGCAACGCCTTGACGACGTCCTCGGGCAACGGTTCGGCTGTGATGTAGAAGCGGTTGTGGCGGTTGGGTGACTTGCCCTCGAACGCGCTGGGGCTGGGGCCTTTCACGGTTTCACGGTACACCACAATGGGCTGGCCAACCACGATCTCGAGATTGTAGTCGCGCTCAATGCGGTGCTGGATGATTTCCAAGTGGAGTTCGCCCATACCACTCATCAGGTTCTCGCCGGTCTCCTGGTTGATGTTCACCTGGAGACTGGGGTCACCCTTGGAAACGCTGCGAAGGACATCGACCAGCTTGGGCAGGTCCTTCATGTGCTTGGCTTCCACGGCCACGGTCACGACGGGGTCGCTGACGTGGATGATGCGCTCGAAGGGGTCCATTTCCTGGTCTTCGGTGAGTGTCATACCGGCCATGGCATCGCGCAGGCCGGTGACGGCTGCAATGTTGCCGGCGCTGATATTGTCGACCGCAATCCGGTCGCTGCCAATCATCACGCCCACTTGCTGGACACGGTTCTTGGTCTTGGTGCCGGCGATGAACAATTCCCTGCCGCGCTCCAGGTTGCCGCTGAACAAACGACCCACGGCGATTTCACCAGCGTGGGGGTCAATCATAATCTTGGTCACCATGAACGTGGCCGGCGCCTTTGCGTCGGCGGCAATCATGGCCTTACCCATGGACGATTCGTGGTCGCCGTGCCAGATGTGGCGAATCCGGTAATCCTGGGCGACCTTCGGCGACGGCAGTGAGCGAACCACCGTGTCGAGAACCACTTCGGCGATGGGGCACTCCTTCGCGAGCGCCTTTTCGTCGTTGGCGTTGCACAATTCGAAGATGCGGCCGAAGTTCATGCCACTCTTCTGCATGTAGGGGACGCTCATGCCCCAGTTGTGGTAGGCACTGCCGAACATGACGGTGCCGTCCTCAATGCGGACACCCCACTTGCCCTTGAATTCGGGCGGGAGGTTCTTGTTGATGAGGTTGTTCACCTTGTTGATGTGCTTGACGAACCGCTCCTGCATCTGCTCGGGGGTAACCTTGAGCTCGTTGATGAGCCGGTCCACCTTGTTGATGAACAACGTCGGCTTTACCTTTTCACGCAGGGCTTGGCGGACCACGGTCTCCGTTTGGGGCATGGGGCCTTCGACGGCGCACACGAGGATGATGCAGCCGTCAACGGCGCGCATGGCACGGGTTACGTCGCCACCAAAGTCAACGTGGCCGGGGGTGTCGATGAGGTTGACGAGGTAATCCTTGTCACCGAACTTGTGCACCATGGAGGCACTGGCCGAGTTGATGGTGATGCCACGCGCTTGTTCTTCTTCGTCGAAGTCCAAGGCGCGCTGATCGCCGGCCAGATCTTCGCTCATCATGCCGGCACCGGCCAACAGGTTGTCACTGAAGGTGGTCTTGCCGTGGTCGATGTGCGCGGCGATGGCGATGTTGCGGATGGCGTCCAGATCGTGCATGATCGTGGTCGCCTTCTTGATGTTGTCTTCCTTACGGCCCATGGCTGTCACCAGGTGATTCATGCCCAGCCTTGTGGCCTGGGCGGTTGGTTGGGCGGACCTGCGGCCCGATAAAAGGGTTGGGACCTCGCCTCCTGACGGACGGCGCGGCATGCAACCAACAAAGGGTATCAAGCGGCGCGGTGGTGCCCCCCTGTGCGAGCCGCTACGCCCACGCTGGACTCGATGGAACGCTTGCCGACCGGCCGCCGCGCCCGCGTGCCGTGGCCTGCGTTGGTGGCCGTGGTCGCGTGTGCGCTTCTCATCGCGGTGCCGGCCGCCGCGAGTGTGGATGCGGTTACCACAGCGAAGGCGAGTCTGCCCGTTCCCGCGCATGGCATGGCCTTGGCATGGACAGGGGAAGTTGCGTACCTCTTTGGCGGGGTCACCGAGTCAGGCACGCGCCTCGACACCATTTACCGCTATGATCCTGCGGCCGGCTCCTTCACGCGCATGCAAGCAATATTGCCTGGCGGGCTGACGGCTGCAGGCGCCACGTGGGCCGACGGCAAGGCGTACCTCGTCGGCGGCTTCGAAGGAGACTCGCGCGGACGGGCACTGCTGCGCTACGACCCTGTGCTGGATGAAGTGGTCGTGGCGGACATTATTCCCGGTGCCGCAATTAGCCATGCCAGTGTTGTGTGGACGGGAGACGAGGTTCTGATTCTGGGAGGGGACGATGGAGCCGCCAGCCACCAACGCATCTACCGCTACGACCCGCTCACCGGGGACTTGTACCAGGCTCGTGCAGACTTGCCCGAGGCACGCTGGCGCGCAGCGGCGGCGTGGGACCACGCAACTGGCGTGGCCTACATGTTTGGTGGATCGACGCCCCAAGGGGCCAGCGATGCCATCCTGCGCTACGATCCGCTGTTTGACGTCGTCACCGTCCTGGATGTGCGATTGCCGTCGCCGCGCCAAGACGCCACGGCGGTCTGGACGGGGGATGATATCCTCGTCGTGGGAGGCTTTTCCGCCGGAGCACTCCGGGACGTCATTCGCTTCGAGGCCGATGCCGCACGAGTTGTGGACACGGGCTTGCGGCTGCCCGCAGCGCGCGCGGCCATGGTGGGCTACTGGGACGATGAAGCAGGAGCTACGCTGCTTGGCGGCACTGATGGAATCAATCCGAGCGACGACCTCTATCGAATCACCGGGGCCCAGCACACTACCACCAGCCAAGATGCAGGAGGTGACGTGGATGAGCCCGGGGAGGCCCGCGGCGACAACGGCGGCACCGGATCCAATGGCGGAGGCAGCCAAGGGGGCTCCGGGGCCAGTCAGGAACGCGTATTCAGCAACGCCACCACGGTCGAATATCTGACGGCCCGCTTTTCCTATGAGCGGGATACGGACGAGCCACTGCTGGTCCGATTCCAGGACGCCTCGTTCGCTACTGACGATACCGTGATTGAGCAATTCCGATGGGCGTTTGGGGACGGCGCCGAATCCCGGGAACGTAACCCGCACCACCTCTATGCGGGGCCAGGTCGCTTTGTCGTGACCTTGACAATCGTAGATGAAACTGGGTTGGAGGCGGCCACGGCGGAACGAGTGCCGGTGGGTGCGCGTCCCCAGGCGGACGAGGGCGGAATCCCCGATACGTGGTTCATCGTTGGCACAATTGCGCTGGTGGGTTCGGCCGCGGCCCTGTTCAGTTTCCGTAACAGGTACTAGGCTGACCGTGACGCGAAAGCGCCACGTTGCAAAGGGAGGGGAAGGGGAAAAGGAAGGTGTGTGGGCGCCGCCTTAACGGGCCGACTTGGCGACACGCTCAAGTTCGTCCTTCTTGCCCACCGCGAACGACTGGGCGTCGCCCTTGGAGGCTTTCAGGATTTCATCGGCGAGGCAGTGAGCAGCCGGCTTGGTGCTCTTGTGGCTGCCAGCAAGGCCGCCCTTGGCGATGTTGCGCACAGCG